>JBLFXH010000032.1:0-19319 GCA_047611125.1 Rhodothermales bacterium | reverse complement strand
GGACTCCAATGCCCCGCCACCTGCTCATCTTCGGCCTACTGTTTGTCACGCTCTCGGCGTCGGCGCAGCCCTATTCGGATGCCACGGTGGCTGCCGGGTTGGACGCTATCCTACGGGCGAGCGGGATGGCGGCAGCGGACATCGATTTGGACGGCGATGTTGACCTTTACGTGGTTTCGCCGGAAGAGTGGGATGAGGCTGACCCGACCACTTGGAACCATCTATTTCGCAATCAAGGCGATGGGACCTTCGAGGAGATCACGTCAGGGTCGGGCATCGAGCCCTTCGACGGGGGGTACCGGAGAGGCCAGCAGGGCAACCGATTCGGTGCCTCCTGGGGCGATTTTGACGGCGACAGGCTGCCCGACCTCTTCCTGGCCCGCATCGGTCCGGAGCGACTCTACCGCAATCGTGGCGATGGCACCTTCGAGGATGTTACGGTGCGGGCCGGCGTATTCGGGACCGACGATACGGCCCACGATGTGGCGGGCAGTTGGGCGGACTTTGATGGCGACGGTGATCTGGATTTGTACGTGTCTGCCTGGATCGGCCCCAATCGGCTATATATGAATCAGGGCGATGGGAGGTTTACCGAGGAGGCGGCCGCGCGCGGTCTTGTGGATGGCGGCTTCTCGTGGGGAGCGCTCCCCTTAGATGTGAATGAAGACAAGCGTATGGACCTGTACGTGATCAACGACTTCGGCGCCAATCGATTGTACCTGCAGCAGGGCGATGGGACGTATCTCGAGAACACGGCTGCCTGGGGTCTGGACGACGAAGGAAACGGCATGGGAGTGGACCTGGCGGACGTCAACCGGGACGGCAGGGCTGATATCTTTGTCACCAACATTGCCGATCGGTTTCCCAATCCGCTTTTTCTGCGCCAGCCCGCAAGCTTCGTAGAGCGGGCGGAGAGCTTCGGAATTGCGCAGACGGGTTGGGCCTGGGGCGTAGAATTCTTTGACGCCGACAATGATGCCGACCAGGACTTCTATACGGTCACCGGCTTTCCGACGGACCCCTCCAATAATCGCTTCCTGGAGGCGCGACAGCCGCTGTCGGGAGGCGTCCTCTATGTGGATCGGTCAGAGGCCACGGCTACGGATTCTTGGGCGGAGGCCCGCGCCCTCACCGTGTTCGACCCGGACTCTGACGGTGACCTGGATCTTCTGATTGGAAACTTCCGAAGCCAATCCGTACTGCTGGAGCGGACCACGGACCCAGGCAACTGGATCGGTTTCTGGCTGGACGGTCCTGTGGGCAACCGCTGGGGAGTTGGGGCCGAAGTCACCCTGTCGGCCGGGGCGCACGTTCAGCGGCGATACATGGACGGAATAGGCTTTCTGGGCCAGAGTATTCTGCCCGCCCACTTCGGTTTGGCAGGCGAAACCCAGGTGGATGAGGTATCGGTGAGGTGGACGGATGGCAGTGAGGACAACTGGACGAGAGTCGAGCCCGGTCAATACCATACACTCCGGTACGGCGCTTCGATGGCGACGTCTGTGGAACCCGATTCAGGCGTCCGCGGCAACGGTCTGGCCGCCCCATTTCCCAATCCAGCCTCCACTTGGGTCAGGGTCCAGACCTTGGGTTCAGTCCAGATTTTCGATCTGCTGGGCCGCCGTTTGGGCACCCGTACGCCTCAGTCTGGGATTCTGGACCTATCCGGATTTCCTCCGGGCCCCGTCTTTCTCGTGACCCTCTCTGGGCACGCCCACTCTCTGTTTATCCAGCATTTTTGATCATGCGAGTCCTGATTCTCCTTTCGATTCTGTTCTTGACCGGGTGGTTGCCCCAAGACCCTCCTGTCTCAATCCCGCGCATCTCGGACGTCGTTCTGAACATGGACGGGAATCTGGACGAGCCCGTGTGGAGTCAGGCCATGAGCCTGTCAGGCTTTTCTCAGTTTCGCCCGGTAGATGGAAGGCCGGCGGCGGACTCGACGCACGTTCTGGTCTGGTACGAGGCCACGGCTATCCACTTTGGGATCCGGGCTTTCGAAACGCACGGAGAAGTGCGGGCGACGCTTGCCGACAGGGACAAGCTGGAGGGCGAGGACCATGTGTTTCTGGTCCTCGACACCTACAATGATCAGCGACAGGCCGTGGCCATCGTCGTGAACCCGCTCGGACAGCAGGCCGACGGGGTCCTCCGCGACGCCCAGCGGCAGGGGATGTTTAGGGGCACTTCTGCTCCCTACTCGATTGATTTGAGCCCCGACTACGTGTATTCCTCAGCCGGTCGCGAGACGGACTTTGGCTACGAGGTCGAGATTTCGATACCCTTCAAGAGCCTTCGATTCCAGCCAGACCTGGTTCAGGATTGGGGCTTCCAGGTGGTGCGAAATATTGCCCACTCGGGCTATGCGACGACTTGGGCACCGGTCCTTCAGGCGAATGCCTCGTTTCTATCCCAGAACGGAACGCTATCGGGATTGACCGACCTGCGTCGCGGTCTGGTATTGGACATCAGCCCTGAGATCACCGGTTCAGTGAATCGTGCGGGCGGCGACGCTTCCTACGAGGGAGAGATTCGGGATCCCCTCGGTGTCAACGTGCGCTGGGGGCTTACGAACAACCTGACTCTAAACGGCACAGCCAATCCTGATTTTTCGCAGGTGGAGGCGGATGTCGCGCAGATATCCTTCGACCCAAGGAGAGCCCTGTTCTTCCCTGAGAAGCGCCCGTTCTTCCTGGACGGCATCGAGCTCTTCCAGTCGCCCACCAACCTCATCTACACCCGGCGCGTGGCTAATCCGGTGTCGGCCGTCAAGCTGACCGGAAAGGCGGGAGGGACCAACGTTGCCGTGTTGAGCGCCATGGACAACCAGGCTCAATACTTAGCCGATCTGGACTCACGGTACTTCAACGCGCTCCGGCTAACGCGGGACCTGGGCGGACAAAGCTCGGTGGGACTGACCTACACGGACAAGATTGACGGGGACAGGTGGAACCGGGTTGCAGCCATAGACGGCAAGACGGTGTCGGGCATTTATTCCGCTACGTATCAGCTGGGTGGCAGTGTCACGGGCGGGCCCGGCGAAACTGTCAGCGCGCCGATGTGGCTCCTTGCAACGTCTGCCTCCGGTCGCAAGTACGGGGCGACGTTTACGACAACCGGCTTCCACAACGATTTCAATGCTGAGTCCGGCTTCATCACCCGAACCGGAATCGCCCAGATGACACTCGTGCCGAGAGTGACGTGGTTTGGCAAGGAGGGTGCAACGGTTGAATCGTTCACTGCCGGGCTCACCTTTGATGGCACCTGGGACTACGACCGGTTTACCCGCGGCACGGGGCCAAATGACAGGAAGCTACATTTCAATGCGGCGTACTCGTTGCGAGGCGGCTGGGGCGGCAACACGTCTGTGTTCTACGAGTCTTTCCGATACCCGGCCGAACTATACACGAACTACTTCGTGGCGCCGGAGACTGCGGGTGGGGCGCCGACGCCGTATGTCGGCACCGACCGACTAACCAATCTGGGCTTCTGGTCCACGCTCGCTACGCCGCGCTGGCGGCAGTTTTCGGGCAGCCTGTTTTTGGTGGGAGCGCGCGATGACAACTTCTTCGAGTGGGCCTCCGCAGATATCATCTTCATCACCGCCAACCTGAATTGGTCACCCACAGATCAACTCCGGGTCAACCTGCTTTACAATCACCAGCAGTACATCCGCGTCACGGACCGGTCCAACGTGGGTATCCACCGCGTTCCCAGACTGAAGGTGGAATACCAGATGACCCCGTCGCTCTTCGTTCGAGTCGTGGGCCAGTACGATTCGAATTTCAGAGACGCTTTGCGGGACGACTCGCGAACCAATCGCCCCATCGTGGTGCTGGATGAATCCACGGGGACGTTCAGTCCGGTCGGGGAACGGCGAAGTAATTCCTTTCAGTTCGATTGGCTGCTCTCCTATCGGCCCACCCCCGGAACGGTGCTGTTCCTGGGATACGGGGCCAGTCTTTCGGAGCCCAATACCTACAAGTTCAACGACTTTACGAGACTGAACGACGGGTTCTTCCTCAAGCTCAGCTATCGGTATCGGGTCTAGTCGGGTCTTTTTTGGGCCTTCAGGGCACGTTTGGAGCAGATATGTAAAAGATGTGTGCAGGGTATGACATATGGATGTCATACATCCTTTTTACCCTTGTGTCGTAACCAAGGGAGAAGGCCATGCAGGCAATTACATTGAATCCAAGCGTAGACCAACTGACCCGGAATCGTCGCTCATCCGAGAGCGAGCGGGATCCCCGTTCGTTGCGGGCGCCCCTGCCGGGTAAGACCACACGGAGCGACTCGCCGAGAATGCTCGTGCATACGCTTCGTCGGGCCCTGAATGAGTCCTGCACAATGCAGGTAGGGCAGAGCATTGCCACGCCCATCGGCACGGTATCGGCGGACATCGTCCTCGAAAACGGTGGAAGACGGGCCGCCGTCCTTGTTGGCGAGTCCGCCAAGGAGCGCGAAGCGGTATTGCTAGTCTACGGAGCGTATGACGTGATCTTCTGCGTATCCAGATTGGATGCTGAGAAGAGTGCGCTGGCCGTAGTCAGTCTTCTGGAGGCGGCCGAGCCGTCGCTGTTCAAGACCGCAAAGGCTGCCCGCCTTGCGGCCCTCTCTACGGTTCGGAGGGTTCACTCGGGACGTAGCACGCTTTCTGCCGAGGGTTGGGACGGCAGAATGGCAGCGACCGTGCGTCGCCGCCGGATCAATCGCCCTGCCGAGTGGGCCCGCGAATTCGAGGAAGCCATCAGCCGGCCAGCTGGCCAGCGTCAGGCTTCCTGAAAATCATTCGGTGGAGTCCGGGACCGTCGTGACTTCGATTTCCGTTGCCGGTCTCTCCGATGCCTGCCGAAGCATTCCGGCCACATCGATCCCGGTAGTTGCCTTCAAGCTTTCGAGAAGGGCAGGGGTAGCGCCCGCAATTTGGTTGAAGACTGCAGGCACACCGGCTCCTGCACTGCCTGAGTCCACAACGGTCAGGTTGTCGATTGTCAGATTGTCTACCGTCTTGATGACTTCCTTCAGGATGTCCGGGAGCATCTGAATTAGGAAGAGACGCTCGGCGTCGGGCCCGGCTTCTTTCCACAATGCTAGCTTCTCCTGCAGGATGCGGACTTCGGCCTGTCCGTCCTCGAAGATGCGGGCGGCGTTACCCTTGGCCGCGTTCTCCTTTGCCTGAAGCGCCGCTTCTGATTTGACGACGACCTCGGCCTGTTGCCGTTTCTGGGCAAGCAGGATCTCTTGCTCGGCAAGCTCCTGTTGGGCATACGCACGGGCCACGTCACCTGCCACGGCAATCTTGGCCTCCTCGGCCTCGGCCTCCGCACCTAGCTTGGCTCGGATGATGCGCACCCGGTTTTCGGCCTTGACGATAGCCTCGTTTGCCTTAGCCTCAGCCAGTTTGGCGTGCTCGCGTTGGTTGGCCTCGACCACTTCGGCGGAAGCAATGATCTGGGCAGTACTCTGGCGGCCAATAGCGTCCAGGTAGCCTCGGTCATCGTCCACGTTCTGGATCTTGAGCGTGTCCAGCTGCAATCCTAGCGCACCGAGATCGTTGTCGGCCTCGTCCAGCAGCACCTTGGCAAACTTGAGTCGGTCTTCGTTTACCTCTTCAGGCGTGAGCGACGCGACGACCCCACGAAGGTTACCCTCCAGGGTCTCCTTGGCGATCAGCTGAATCTCATCCAGGGGTTTGCCTAGCAGGCGCTCGACAGCGTTGCCCAGTACCGGCGCGCGGGAGGAAATCTTGACGTTCGCAATGGCCTGAACCTTCAGTGGGATGCCACCCTTGGAGTAAGAGTTGGTGACCGTCAGGTCGATCGGAATTGTATTGAGGAAGAGGCGATCCACCTTCTCAATAATCGGCACGCGAAACCCGCGGCCACCGCGAATGACGCGGTACCCGACCTTGGTGCCATCGGGCAACGTGCGCTGCCGGCCAGAAAAAATCAAAACCTCATTCGGCTGACAAATCTTCAGATTAGCCCTGACGATGCCCAGTACGGCGAGGATGGCCAGAATGGCCACCAAGGGGATGATAAACGGATCCATGCTTATGTCTCCAACTGTGCGACCGGGCCGCAGTTAATTAGGCTTGACCACTTCTGCTACGCGTCCATCCATGCGGATGACCACCACTTCGTCTCCTGGGGTGAAGGCCTCAAGGCTCTCTAGATCCAGCGACCGGGCCTGAATCTGAAGCCGTTGGCCTTTCACATTCATGGTAATGGTGCCGCGGTCTTCTCCTTCAAACGGGAGGATGACCTTCGCGGTTCGCCCCATGTAGTCCTTCTCGCCGATGGTAGAGGAAACCTCTTTGTAGGCAAACCGCTTGATGACGTAGTTGCCCCCGAGCCCCGCAAACAGTCCCATCACAACGGCCTGAATGGCGATGAAGGGTTCTGCCGTGCCGCTCCACTCCAACAGCGTGCCTGTTAGGCCAAAGAAGGCCGCGAACAGAAACAACGCTCTGACTGAAAGCAGGTCAACAAACCCGACGCCTGCGCCGACATCCGAATCAAAGCCACCTTCGGCGCCTACGTCGTGGTCGGCTTCCAGAGAAAAGTCGTGGTCAGAGTCAAAATCCACGTCCACGTCTACGTCCGCGTCAAAGTCACCTTCGTGATCTGCGCCGCCAAAGACGGACAGGAGGACAAAAAATCCACCGACAATCAGGCTGATGAAATAGACGGAATCCATAGCAGGGAGGGTTAACCGGTATTACGGCACCATTATATCCGCAGTTACGTCATCAAGCAATTCGCGCGGTTACTTCATGCGGCCTCGAACGGCTTCTGATCCTATGACAATTTGTTGTCACCCCCCCGCCCTATCCTGACATAAACGCAGCAAGAAAGAAGACCATGTCCAACGATTTGTACCGACTCGCCGATTTTTTCCAGGAGGCTGATCTGAAGTGGAAGCCGATCGGACTCTCCTCCGATCGGACCAAAGCCAGAGTGGCCCCCTTTCTCTCGAATCGAGCCATCATGGACCGACTGGATCAGGTCTGCGGCCCTGAGAACTGGCGAAATGAGTACACTTCCGGACCCGCGGGCGGCGTGGTGTGTGGCCTGTCTGTTCGGGTACTTCGTGACGACGCCCCGGCGGAATGGATCACCAAATGGGACGGAGCCGAGAACACGGATATTCAGCCGGTGAAGGGGGGCCTGAGTGCTGCCATGCGAAGAGCTGCCGTCCAGTGGGGCATTGGGCGCTATATCTACGCGCTCCCCACAATTTGGGCAGCCGTCGACAAAGACGGCAAGCTGTGTGAGCGCCCGCGCATTCCGGCAGAGTTCATACCCAGGCCGGTGCGCAAGTTGGACGGAAATAGGACCAAGGAAGCAGCATGAGATACGGCCGGGCGACTCGGTGAACGGTCGAAACCACGCCCAAGCACAAGGGCCAGCTACCCTAAGGCAGCTGACCCTTTGCCAAATACAATAATCACGGACGGATTAGTTGCCCGGCAGGAGGACGGAGTCGATGACGTGAATCACTCCGTTGGAAGCTTGGATGTCGGCCTGCAGGAGCGTTGCTCCGTTGATCAGGACGGTGCCATCGACAACTTCGATGGAGATGTCACTACCCTGAACGGTCGTGGCAGACGTGAGGCTGACCACCTGATCTGAGGTGATCTTGCCAGCTACGACGTGGTAGGTCAGAACGTCAACGAGCTGCCCCTTGTTGTCAGGCTGCAGCAGCTCGTCAACGGTCCCATCCGGAAGTGCTGCAAAGGCGGCATCGGTGGGGGCGAAGACGGTGAACGGGCCAGGTCCTTCCAGCGTGGCGACGAGATCGGCGGCCTGGACTGCGGCGACGAGCGTGTTAAAGTCGTCTGCATCGATGGCCGTCTCGACGATTGTCTTGGAGACGACCATCACGTCGTCATCGGAATTGTCATTGGAGTCACAGCCGGTCAGCGGAACGAGAACGAACGCCGCCAGCGCGAGGACAGAGAAGAAACGAGTCATGGTGGTGATCTTGGAGTCTAAGTTTGCTGACGGGATTGTCCCGCCTAGCCGTAAACTCGTTGCAACAACTAAAATCCTCCAGCCCGATCAGATGAGCGGCGCAGGGACGCGATAGCAGGAAGCCGGGGCGGGTTCTGACCACCATTGAAGAGGAGCCCGTGAGGTCTGCGGCGGCGGCCATGCGGAGAGCTGCGGTGAAATGGGGAAATCGCTCGCTATATCTTCTCGCTTCCCTCAATCTGGACGGCGGTCGCTAAGGACAGCGGACCCGTATGAGATGCGCGCCGAGGATTCTGTGAACGGTAGGGCGGCCGGCCGGGTGGCAGCTCGATCCAGCATGGACCTCATAACTTGTCCGAATGAAGCCCCTAATCTTCCCCCTTGTCCTGTTCTGTCTGCTTGCCACAGCGGCTTGCGACCTTGTTTCTGGCGACGCCGGCTCGACCGAGGACATATTCATCGCGGTGGATGACACACTCAGAGATGTCCGGCTCTATATCCCGGATGGAATTGCGGAGGGCGATGCCATTCGTCTGTTGATTGCCCTCCACGGCTCGGGCGATTCCGGGCGGGCCTTCCAGGAGGGCGCGGGGCTTGACGAACGGGCCGCGGATGACCTGATCATCGCCTATCCGACGGCGGCAAAGGGTAACTGGGCGGAGGGATGCAACTGCAACATCGCCGAGCGTCTGCAGATCAATGACCTTGGATTCATGGCCGCTCTCATTGACTCGGTGTCGGCCGGCTACAACGTCTAGTCGGAACGCACCTTTGCACTCGGCTACTCTCAAGGGTGTGTGTTTGCGTATAGGCTGGCCTGTTCCATGGGGGACCGCATCAGCCGGGTTGCGGCTGTGTCGGCTCCAATGTCGGCGCCTCTCTCCAGGACCTGCCCGGCTGCTGATCCCGTTTCGTTGATGACGCTACACGGCAGGCAAGCGCGCCTGCGCACCATCGCAGAAGGTTACCCATCGTTCAGGTGATGCCAGGCTCATCGCCACCGAATGGAATCAGTGTGATTCGGGCAGCCGCGTGCATCTCTACGAGATGACCGATGGCCCCCACGCGTGGTACACGAAGTCACCGGACAACCGAACCTTCCTGTTCGAGTTTTTAGGTCTCTGACCGTCAGTCAGTCAAGGACGCGCCGGCACGAGGACCGTGCCGGCCAGACGGCCATTGGGTAGTCCGTCCTCGAGGATGAACTGCCCGGCCAGCAGCACATGAATGATGCCCTCGGGGGAGGCGTGGGGATCGAAGGTGGTAGCACGGTCCCGAATATCGGCGAGATCGATCACGGCCAGATCCGCTACGAATCCCGGCCGAACGAGCCCGCGATCACGCAAGCCCAGCAGTCGGGCGGGGAGCGAGGTGGCGCTGCGCACCGCGTCGGCCACCGTCAGTACATTTCGTTCGATGGCGTACCGGCGAATCTTTCGTGGGAAAGTGCCCCAGTAGCGCGGATGAACAGGGCCATCGCCCTTCAGCGCAATCCCGGCATCCGAGGCCGTCGCCATCCAATCGCGAGCGGCATACCGGTCCACGTCCATTTCGTCCATCGAGAAGCCACGCAGGCGAACTCCACCGCGCCTGCTGGAGTCTCCGTTGAGTTGGAGCCACAGGGCCGCCTGAACGGCGTCGACGCCTAGAGAGTCCGCAAACCCCGCCAGCGCCCGCCCGACCCAGTCCGAATCTGGTGCCTGAAGGACCACTACCTTGTGGGCCCCGCCCCGCCGCCGGATCTCATGAGCCACGTCGTCCCGAATGCGCCCGGCGGTGACCGGGTCAGAAAGCAAGGCATACAAATGGGCGGCATAATCCGCCACGTCATCCGTCTCGGGTGCCCCTGAAAATGACCAAGGGGGGAGGAGAACCGTGTTGCCATCGGAGCCACTCGTGGTGTACGGATACTGATCCGCCCAGACGCGAACGCCACGCGCACGAGCGGCTTCGATCAGTTGCACAGCGGCAGCAGAGGAGCCCCAGTAGTGCGCGCCCTTGGCCTTGAGATGACTCGCTACGACTCGTCCGCCGGTCCGCTCTCCAATCTCTATGGTCTCCATCACGGCATCCACCAGCGTAGGAGGTCCGGCTGAGTCTACGGAAGGCCAGTACCACATCGGATCAGCCCCCTCGCTGCGTTGATGAGCGATGTAAACACCGTCAACCCGCGTCACTTCCTCCATCAGGGCAACCACCTCAGAGGTCAGCGACCATCGGCCCGGAGTGTATTCCAGGCCTGCAGAAAGCCCGGCGGCGCCGTCATCCAGTGCCTGTCTTACCAGCGAGCGCATCCGAAGCACCTCTGTCGGGGTTGCCGGGCGGCGGTAATCGGATCCCAATACCTCCCTTCGGATACTCCCGTGACCCACCATCAGCGCCGTATTCAGTCCAATTCCAGTGGCCTCATACCGAGCTCTTTGTGCGCCAATGTCTACCGGGGATCGCCCGTCCTGATTGATCGCTACGGTGGTGATTCCCTGGGAGACCAAATTTGGAGCAGCGCGGCGGGCGGGGTCGGGAGACTCGAACCCCTGGTCTTGCCAGGCCACGTCAGCCGCGTGGGAATGCATGTCCACGAACCCGGGCATCACCACAAGTCCCGAGACATCCACCACGCGGTCCGCGGTGTAGTGAGACAGATCTCCCACCTCGAGAATCCGCCCATCCTTGACGGCCACGTCTGCCGAGAACCAAGGGTTACCCGATCCGTCGAGTACGTGCCCTCCCCGAAGCAGCAGATCGGTATGCTGACGTTCTTGCGGGCCCAGCCCGATCAGCGCCGCCGCGATCAGGGCCAGTGGAACGGTGTGGAGTAACAGACGAGTCCGAGTTATCATCATGTCGCGAATTGGGGTCTAACCCGAATAATCGGGGGCATTCGTTCAGGTTACAACCTCCGGGGATCCCTTCGCGGCCCTACGTTCAGCCGGCAACCAGACCACGACAGCATGCGCGCTTTACTTCTCATTTTTATCGTCTCTTTGGCCGCACGGCCCGCGTCGGGACAGGATGAGTTGCGACTGAGCAGACTCGAAGCGCCAATCCGACTGGACGGTCAGATCGATGACGACGAGTGGCCGGGCGTACAGTCGCTGCCGATGACTCAGTATGCGCCCGAGTTCGGCAAGCCGCCGTCTGAGGAGACAGAGATCCTGATTGGCTACGACGATTCATTCCTGTATGTCGCGGCGCGGATGCTGGATTCCGAGGCCTCGGGCATCAGGGCGAATACGCTCTACCGCGACAAGTACTCCGGCGATGACACGTTCGGCCTGGTGCTTGACCCCTTCAATGACAACGAGAATGGGCTCTGGTTCTTCACCACCCCGAATGGCGTCCGGGTGGACATGGCCATATCCGGCGATGGCGAGGGCGGCTTCGAGAGCATGAACTCCAGCTGGAACACCTACTGGGACGTGAGCACGAGCCGGGATGAAGCCGGCTGGTATGCGGAGATAAGGATTCCCTATTCGAGCCTAGGGTTCATCGATGAATCGGGCCTGGTTCGAATGGGGCTGATTTCCTATCGATTCATCTCCCGAAAGAACGAGCGCCACATTTTCCCTGCAATCGACCCATCGTTTCGAATGGGTTTTGCCAAGCCAAGCCAGGCCCAGACCATCCTCCTGGAGGGCGTCAAGAGTCGGAAGCCGCTCTACATCACGCCCTACTTGGCGGCGGGGGCCACCGGGATCAATACTCTGAATTCGGCGGGCACGGCCTACGAGATCGACGGCAATTACACCTCGGATGTTGGCCTGGACCTCAAGCAGACCCTTGGCTCGAATCTCACTCTGGACCTCACGGTCAACACGGACTTCGCGCAGGTAGAGGCCGATGACCAACAGGTGAATCTGACCCGGTTCTCGCTGTTCTTCCCTGAGAAACGGCAGTTCTTCCAGGAACGGGCAGGCCTCTTCGATTTTTCGACCGGGAGAACCGATCGACTGTTTCATTCGAGGTCTATCGGACTCTCCGAGTATGGCCCGGTCCCGATTATCGGCGGAGGCCGGGTGGTCGGCCGCATAGGGGAGTGGGACGTCGGCCTCATCGAAATGCAGACCGCCCGTGCCACGTTTGACGTAGATGACGTCCGCGAAACGGTCCCGAGCGAAAACTTCGGCGTGCTCAGATTACGGCGCCGGTTGCTTAATGATTACTCGTCGGCAGGAGGCATCGTAACCAGTCGAATTGCCGAGGATGGCGGCTACAACGTGGCCTTTGGCCTGGATGGGACCTTCCGGCTCTTTGGAGACGACTACGTCACGCTGCAATTCGCCCAGACTTTCGATGATGTCTCGGACGCGGACTTTGACGATGCAGCGCTGGCGCGCCTGTGGTGGGAGCGCCGCACCCAAGCTGGACTGAGTTACCGCGGCGGGGCCACCTACAGCGGCAACGCCTACAATCCGGGGGTGGGCTTCAGCACGCGTGACGACTATTTTTCCCCGCGTATCGGGGTTGGATATGGCTGGTTTCCGGGCGAGAAATCGCTCTTCAGACGGGTGTCTCCCTCCTCGCTCTGGCGCGCTTACTACCGAAGGGCGGACAGCTCCCTTGAGTCCGCCTTTTGGCTCAATAGTCTGGCGCTGGAATTCAAGACGGGCCACAATTTGACACTTGAGGCTGAGTACCAGCTGGACGACCTCACGAGCCAGGTGGACTTCCCCGAGGATACCACGGTGCCGGCAGGGACGTACGAGTTCGTCACAGGCTCTGCGAAACTGAGAATGCCGGCTGGCAGCGTCATCAGGGGGAACGCGGACGTATCATTCGGGACCTTCTACGACGGGACGCGGGCCGAAATACAGATTGCGCCCTCCTTCATCCCGGTCCCGTTCCTGGAGTTGGAGACCAGTTATCGGTACAACCGCGTGGATTTTACGGACCGGAATCAAGCGTTCGATGTCCACTTGGCCCGCATCCGGGCGCAGATTGGGTTCAACACCAAGGTCTCCCTCAACGGCTATATCCAGGTCAACTCGGCAGCGGATGTTGTGTCCACCAACGCGCGATTCCGATACAACTTCCGCGAAGGAAACGACCTCTGGCTGGTCTACAATTCCGGTTTTAATCTGGACCGGCAACGGGAGAATCCATTCCTGCCGGTGACTCGGGGCCGAATGCTGCTGCTCAAGTACACCTACACGTTTATCCGGTAACGCTAGGAGTCAACCGGCCGCCATGGATATGGGCAGGACCGCGCCGTCACGTGAGGCGCCCGTCAAGTCGGCTCCGGAGAGGTCGGCACCGGACAGGTTGGCGCCAGTGAGAACGGCGCGGCGCAACACGGCGCCGTCCAGGCGCGCGCCCGACATGTCGCAACCATGCAGAAGGGCCTCCGTGAGGCGGGCGCCAGACAGATCGGCTCCCTTCAGGCTGGCCAGCGTGAGCGTAGCGTAGCTCAGGTCGCACCCGGCCATCTTGGCGGCCACAAATTGGCACTGTGTGAGGTCGGCTCCTGTGAACGTGGCTCCTGACAAGTCGGAACCGGAGAGGTCCGCACCAGCAAGATCACCAACCGCGAGCATGGCGCCGGCCAGGTTGCAGTTAGTCAGGTCTGCCTTTTCCAGGTGGATTCCCGAGAGATCGGATCCCGATAAATCCACTTCGACCTCCGGATTCTTTTTCCGCCACGCGCTGAATTCTGCCGGGCCCTTCTGGAGGAATGCGAGAAAATCGATGGGAGGCAAGGCGATGGGGCGTGAGATTAGAAAGACGGTAGCTACCTCAAAGAGAACGCATAAATCAGTCCAGTTCGCTTGATTCCCCGCCGCGGCGGCCGATGTAAGTAGTGATCAATACACCAGGAAGGTGATGCCTCTATTCGCCCCGTTTACATCGTCAGGTTTCATGGAGTCCATTTGGCTCGTCGGCGGAGTGTTTTCAGCACTCAAGGCCTTCAAGTTGAATCGCCAACCCAGCCCCATCGCTGCCAAGCGCGAGAAGCCAACAGTAGATCTGGCGGTTGAATCCCCAGTCCAGACGCCACTGCACTCCGCGGCCTCCGCTGCGACCACTGTTCCTGAAGTACCCCAGGACGCCCCGGAGGGTGACCTCGGACTCCAGATCCTTGTGGCCGAGGATAATCCCATAAACCGGAAAGTCATGCAGCTCTTACTGCGGCGAATGGGATATGAAGCCGATATGGCGATTGACGGTGAGCAGGCTGTCGAAATGGCCATGGCAAAGTCTTACGATGCCATCCTGATGGACCTGCACATGCCGCGCATGGGCGGAATTGAGGCGACCGAGGCCATTGTGGCCCGACTGAAGCCCGCGCCTAGAGTGGTAGCAGTCACGGCTGACGTCACCCAAAAAGCAAGAGACGAATGTCTGCGAGTCGGCATGGTGGCCTACCTGACAAAACCCGTCGACTCGAACCTGCTGCTCCACGAGTTACAGGAGGCAGAGGCCCACCGAGCAGCATTCAGATGCACGGGGTAGCCAGTGACACGTAAGGCATTCTTCCCTCTTGGGATTGCGTTTCTGTTTGTCTTGGGCGCACCAGTCGTAACCAAGGCTCAGCAGCACCTGTTGGGCAATTTCTCACTGGCCGAGGGCCTTCCGCAGTCCCAGGTCTGGGATATTCATCAGGACAGCCGAGGCTTTGTCTGGTTTGCTACCTACGGCGGGGGCGTTGCGAGATTTGATGGTGTAGGGTTCGAGGTCTTTTCTACAGAAGACGGGCTCCTTTCCAACTCCGTATTCAAGATTCATGAGTCCGCGGACGGCACGTTATGGTTCGCAACTCGGTCCGGTGTCAACCGCATGGCAGGCGGGGAAATCACGTCGGTCCCCGGCCTGGATCCGAGGCACAAGGTCTACGATTTGGCAACCGACCAGGCGGGTCGACTATGGGCGGCCACCGAGGCTGGCGCATTTGTCCTGAGAGGCGGTGCCTTTCACTCCGAGGGCCCCGCACGCGATATACCTGTCTTGTCTCTACTGGCCGCCCGAAACGGCGAACTGTGGATGGGTACCTCGGGCGCAGGACTGTATACCATGCAGCGGGGTAGCTGGCTACACATGGACACCCAGGACGGACTCCCTAACAATACGGTCAGGGCGCTGCTGGAGACACCCAAGGGTGACGTCTGGATCGGTACGGATCACGGCGCTGCGAGATGGGACGGGCAGACGTTCGAAAGGATAGATGTCTCGGACGGGCTCAACGACAACCGGGTCTGGGCGCTCCTCGAAGACCGCTTGGGGGCCATCTGGATCGGTACCCAGGCTGGCGTCTCGATCGTTGACAACGGCGTGGTTTCACCCCTTCGATCACGTGAGCTTCAGGCCGTCCCGGTGTGGAGCCTGGCGACAGATCATGAGTCCAATGTCTACATCGGAACGAGTGGCAAGGGCGCGTTCGTTTACAACCACAGTCCGTTCACCCACATGGACGATCTGGCGTATTTCGACGGGAAGATGGTCTGGAACATCGCCCAAGATCGAGATGGGGACTACTGGTTCGGTTTGGAAGGTGGCATCAAGCGATTCGCTGCCGGCTCCATGGATCCGGTCCCATTTGATGACTCCCTGTTCCGGGGGCGCAGTGTCCGCGCCATCACACTCGGCGAAGGCGGAAACCTGTGGATCGGGACCTCCAGAGGCGTATTTCAATGGGGATCAGGCAAAATGTCGGAGGTCTTTGACGACGCCGGACAATCGGTGTATGAAGTTCGATCCATTCGACGCGGTGCTGAGGGGGAGATCTGGATTAGCACACTGGGGAATGGGGCGTACCTCGCCGATGGTTCGGTGCTTCGCCCGGTTGACGGACTGGTCGAGCGGGAGATATATGATGTACTACAGGCTTCGGATGGAAGCGTCTGGTTCGCGGGCGAACACGGACTATCCGTTATGACGGAGCGGGGAATCCAGACCATTACGAAGGAGGATGGCCTGTCACACGATGAAGCCATCACCCTGGTCGAGGATCGATTCGGGCGCATCTGGGTGGGCACCTACGGCGGAGGACTAAGCGTCATCCATGAAGCAGGGGCGCCGGGCGGAGAGTTTTGTATCGACATCGTCGATACCGGCAACGGGCTGTCGGACGACACTGTCCTCTTCATGGCCATCGGGCCTACCCAGGATCTATGGGTAGGGACGAATCAAGGACTGAATCGAGTCGACGTATCCACGTTCGATCACTCCGGCAGAGTCGCGGTCCAGCGGTACGGACAGTACGAAGGCTTCGTTGGCATCGAAGGCGTCCTGCATGCCGCCTTTGCCGACGATCAGGACGCCATGTGGTTCGGGCATGTTGCAGGGGCCTCCCGATTGGCTCCTGATGTGGTCGAGACTCAGGCCGCGGCCCCTAAGACCCTACTGACTGACATTCGGCTGTTCATGGAACAGCCCGACTGGGCGGCGGATCGGGTCGATATCGACGGAAAAACAGGCCTGCCCCAGAGCTTGGAGCTACCAGCGGGCCGCAACCACATTACGTTTGATTTCGTCGCCCTCAGCTACCGGGCCGCTGAAAGGATGCAGTATCGACATATGCTGGAGGGCTTTGATGGTGACTGGTCCCCTCCGCATTCCGAGCGAATGGCGACATACTCGAACCTGGCCCCGGGGTCCTATTCGTTCAGGGTTCAGGCGTCGACCGACGGCGTGACCTGGAGCGCCGCGACGCAGGGCTTCGAGATGACCATTCAAGCGCCCATCTGGCAACGCTGGTGGTTTGTGCTGGTCCTTGTTGCGGCTTTTTTGGGCGGACTCGCGCTGGTTTTCGAGCTCCGGACACGGTCACTCAGAAAGCGCCAGCGTGATCTGGAAAACACCGTGTCCGAGCGAACAGATGCCCTGATCGAAGCCCGCGAGGAGGCGCTTCAGGCCCTGCAAGTCAAGGGCCGGTTCCTCGCCAACATGAGTCACGAAATCCGGACGCCCATGAACGGAGTCCTTGGCTTCGCCAGCATTCTGGCTGAAACCGACCTCGATAAGGAGCAGAAGGAATACGTCGGGGTGATCCAGACTTCGGGCGATTTGCTGCTCGGCATCATCAACGACATTCTGGACTATTCAAAGATCGAAGCCGGAAAGACGCGCATAGACACCAGTCCCTTCTCAGTGCGAAAGGTGGTTGAGCGCGTGCTTGAGCTGCTCTCGGCGCAGGCGGCGGTCAAGAAGATCGAGTTAGTGGGCGACCTCGTGCCGGACCTGCAAGACGTCTTCCGCGGCGACGAAACGCGACTCCAGCAAGTGTTGGTCAACTTGGTGGCAAATGCGGTCAAGTTCACGCAGTCAGGCTCGGTGACAGTCAGGGTCGAAGTCGACAACGCCGGCGGGGATGCCGCGTCTCTACGATTCGATGTCATCGACACCGGAATAGGGATTCGCGCCGACCGGTTGGGCAGCCTGTTCGCGCCATTCACGCAGGCCGATGCGTCTACGACCAGAGAGTATGGGGGGACTGGCCTGGGTTTGGCTATCAGTGATCGTCTATGCACCCAAATGGGCGGGTCGTTGCAGGTGGAGAGTATTCCAGGCAGCGGATCCACGTTTCATTTCAGCATCCCGCTTCCCGCGGACGAGTCGCCTGTTCAGCCTCAGCCATCGCTCCCGAGCCAGTTTGCCGGTAAGCGGGCCATTCTCGCCACTCACGTGCCTGAGACGGCCTCCGCTATCGCGCGCCAGTTGGCGTATTGGGGCGTGGAGGTAGATCGTGCCTGCGGAGCCAAGGAGTCCGCGGAGGTGCTTGATTCGGGTACCGAATTCGACATTGCCCTGGTAGACATGGATATGCCAGGCTCCGAGCTTATCGAAGACGCCTTCCGGTGTCCCGAAAGCGGGGAACTCATGGTGCCCGTCGTAACCTTGCATTCCGTTGGAAATCGAACCCAACGTGGCGACTGTTCTCAGGCCGTCAACAAGCCTGTCAAGCGATCTTCTTTGTTCGAGGTCTTTGAGGCTGCCTTCCCCAAGAGGGCCGCGCTCCAAGCCTCGGTCACCGGCGGAGTGCCGACTGCCGTTGGACATCCTCAACTCCGGATCCTGGTGGCAGAAGATCATCCCACGAATCGGATGCTCATCTCCCGGATGCTCCATCGCCTTGGCCACGACGCAGACGTGGTCGTCAACGGACAAGAGGCCATCGAAGCGGCGCAACGGGCGCACTACGACGCTGTGCTGATGGATGTCCAGATGCCTGTGATGGACGGCCTTGAGGCGACACTGAAAATGCGGGGGATGTTCTCTCCCGAAGAGATGCCGCGAATCATCGCCCTGACTGCGGCCGTCCTCGAAGAAGACCAGCAGGCCTGCTGGATCGCCGGCATGGACGCAATTCTCAAGAAACCACTCCACATCGATCAACTGATCGCGGCACTCGCTGAGGTGACTGAAACCCCGCGTCGGGCAAGCGATCGGAAGGCCCGGCCTCGCGCCGCGGAGCAACAAAAAACCGCACCGGACAATGTCCAGCGGGGTTTGTGGAGCCAAGGGGAGTCGAACCCCTGACCTCTTGAATGCCATTCAAGCGCTCTACCAGCTGAGATCGTGGTCTCGCAACACTAGGTAGGGCCTCCTGGGCTACCTCACCAACACCGCTCGACGTGACGCTGCATACCGCTTGCCAACCACGCGCACCACATAGATACCGTTCGGCAGGTCACGACTACGAAGGATGAACCGGTGGGTGTCGGTTCCCAACAGGCCGTCGTGCAACACCGCCACTTCGCGTCCCAGGAGATCGTACGCTGAAACGCGCACGTGCTGTGCGCGACTTAGCGTAAGCGCGAAGGATGCCTCGGAAATGAACGGGTTGGGATAGATCTCCGAGAGGGCGTAACCCGCGGGCGATTCAGACCCATTCTCTAAGCCAGTCGCCGCCGTCGAGGTCAGACTCCAGATTTCGTTGAAGTTGCTGTTGTACGCCTCAAAAATTTCGTCGTTGATGATTCTCGTCCACGACTCGAAGTTCTTCCTCAATGCGGCGCCCGTGAAGTTCTGAGACCCAGCGTAAACGATTTTAGACCTGGTCTCCGTGCCCGGAGTCTTGCCGTAGGTGACGTCTACCAGCATGTATTTCGAGTGGGTGTTCAGGTTGACGGGTTGCCTGAGGAAATTGAACTTGACATTTCCTCCAGTGAGGATGTCCCGAACACTATTCGCGCCCGACTCAACGACGAGGTCCTTCCACCCCGAGGCGACGATCTCGACCCTGCCGTTTGGTAAGTCGGCAACCTCACGGAGCTTCTGGGTAACGTCGGCGCGAGCCGTAGTCCAACTCCCCATGTTGACCTTGACCGTCATGGAGGCCAGATCGCCGAGGGTCTGGTCGTTCATGAGGCTGTTCAGGATCTCCTCGGCGGTATCGATGCCACC
>JBLFXH010000031.1:0-19416 GCA_047611125.1 Rhodothermales bacterium | reverse complement strand
AGTGTCGTGCTCTTGCCTGTCTGGTGGTTCGTCATTTCCATTTCATGCGATCTCCAGAACTGATCCAGGTACTGCCGATAGTCCAACCAATTGAGCGTCTTCATCAGCGAGCCGCGACGATCGTAGAAATCCGCTTTGAAGAGTCGGTAGTGCTCCTGATCGTACCAGACAACCTGCTTGGTGTACCCCGATTTCCCATAGGTGGGTATCCGCTCTACCACGAACATCGGGACGCCGTCTAGCTCTGACTCCTCGATAAAGCGGTAGGTGTATTTGTCCAACTCCTGGGAGGAGATATCCTCATAGGCGAACTCGCTGCCCATGAATGGACCGCTCTTGTTGGAGGATGAGATCCTCTTGACACGCTTCAGTGATGGGAGGTACAGCCACTGATCGTCTGGCGAAGTTGCATGTGTAAAGCTGAGGAACGCGGTGCCCTGTACATCACGTGGCTTCTCGAAGATGATCAGGGACTTGTCGCCATCCCCCTCTACCTCGAGCGTGTTTGAGCGGAGTGCCCGCTCAGATGTTTGCCCGTGCCGGTTGCGGAGCATCATGGTCATGGTGGTGACCGTGTCGCCGAAACCCAGGTCTCGCCGGTCAGACTCCTGTGCAATCTCGAGACCGCGTTGAGCGAACTCCGTATCAGATTGGGCCCAGGCAGAGGTGCCCGGGAAAGAAATGAGCAGAACCGCCAGAAGGCGATATATCGAAGTGTATTTCATGGTTCTGTTGTTGGCTCTCTAGGAGCGGCTTGAGACGCGAGCGGGCGCGGGCTTGAGGTTGGTCACCGCGGCAGGCTGCGGGTCGCGATCAAGCAGGAGGAGCAGTGGGGGCAGGGCGAAGAAGTCCACAATCAGGGCGACCGCGATGGTGATGGCGGTCATCAGGCCCATATCAGCATTCATTCCGAACACGGACGTCGACAGGATGAGGAATCCGACCACGAGAATCGCTGAAGTGGCGATTAGGGCCCGACCGACAGAGGTGAAGGCATATCTGACGGAGTCCTCCGGCGAGAGTCCCTTCTCTCGTCGTGCCCTGCGATACTTCGAGAGGAAGTGAATCGAGTCGTCGACCACGATGCCCATCGTCATTCCGATTACAATCGAAAGGCCGAGGTTGACGGTTCCATCGAGAATCCCCCAAATCCCGAACGCGATCACCGCCGGCAAGAGGTTGGGAAGGAAGCTGATCAGTCCAAGCTTCAGGCTCCTCAGTGCCCCGATCATCAAGAGCGAAATCAGGAGTAGTGCAAGGATGGAGCCTTTCAGCATGCTGTTGATGTTGATCCCGGAGATGGTCGAGAACATCAGCGCCGGTCCTGAGGCAATGGCAAACATGTGCTCAGGGGCGTTGTCGCGCAACCAGCCTTCAGATTTGGCAGCCAGCGAGCGAAACTGCGTTGCCGACAGATTGGTGCTCGTCACCGTTAACCGGGACGCGGATTTGTCCACGTTGATTTGGTCGTTCAGATCAAGGCCGTATGGCAGCGACATCTCGTAGAGCAGGAGGTACTGAGCTGCCATGTCGCGCTCCTCCGGCAGCCGGTAAAAGCTGGGGTCGTCGCCGTTCAGGTTCTTGTTGAGCCGTCGCATGATGTCGGTTATCGACGACACGTGAACCACGCCCTCCTGTGTCCGGAGCCAGTCCGTGAAGGAGTCAAGATTCGCCAGGTAGGAAGGATCGCTGATCCCCCCACTCTCGCCCGACGGGATGGAGAACTGCAACTGGTAAATGCCGGTCAGATTCTCAGATGTGAAGTCGGTGTCCTTTCGGAAGTCCGTTGACTCGCCGAAGTACTCCACAAACCGGTCGTCCAGCTCATTCGACGGAATGAAGGCTGCCAGCGCCAAGATCGTGACGGCAGTGCCTATCAGTAGCTGGGTCTTTCTGGCAATAACCATGTCAGCTAGACCATCCAGGATCGGCGATCCCTTGTCTGCCTTTCCCTTTTTGCCAGCCCGGACCGGAAGGATCGAGACAATTGCCGGCAGAAAGGTGACCGAGAGGATGAAAGCCACGAGCACGCCGGCGGCTGTCATGTTACCCAGGTGATTGAAGGGCGGAACGTCCGAGAAGTTGAGGCTCAGGAAGCCAATGATGGTTGACACACTGGTCCAGAATACCGGCATGAAATTGATCCTGATGCCTTCGACTATGGCCTCAGTCTTGGCAAGTCCTCCCCGCATCAAACCCAGTATCGACACCAAAATGTGTATCGAATCCGCTATCGCCAGAGTCATGATGATAGTTGGTGCCTGCGCCGACGGCGGTGTGAGTCCCGTCGAGAAATACCCGCCTAGGCCCATCGCAGCCGCAGTCGAAAACATGATGACCATCACCGTTGCCAACGTCCCGGTAACCGATCTCAAAGTCAGCAGCATGAGCAACATCATGGCCCCGAACATGAACGGGATTAACCGCGACATTTCGGTCATGCTGATCTCCATAAAGGCGTTGTTCAGCATCGCGAAGCCCGTCACATAGAGGGTAACCTTCGGGTTCTCAGCGCGGAACGTCTCTGCGATTTGCCGAGCGTGTACCACCGATTCTGGCACTTCTTCAGGGCTCAGGCCCGGCAGCTGCAAAGTCACGTTCACGCCGGTGACCGAGCCAGACTCATTGATCAGACGGCGCGCCAGTAGCGGCTCGTTGAGCGCAATCCGCTGAGCCTCTGACAGGTACTCATCCGACTGGAACTCGGCATCTTCTATGAGGTCGCGAACGATGAGGTCGTCTCCCTCGGCCAGCGTGTGCTGGAAGTTGGATATAGCGTCAACCCGGATTGCGTACGGAATCGTCCAGGCCTCGGCAACCAGGGCCTCTATCGCCGAGGCAACGTCCCTCTCGGTCACATTGTCCGATTCCGGGGCGAGGACGAAGAGGATGTTGTCGTTCTTCGTGTAAACGTTTTGGAGTTCGTCGAACGCCAGTACCTGCGGGTTGTCCGATCCGAAGAACGCGCGATAGTCAGTGTCAAAGAAGAGGCCGCCTGCCCCCGCACCGAGGCCAAGCGTCGCAAGCAGGGTCAGGACCAACACCGCCCATCTGTATCGCAGTACACCCCTGGTGAAGCTCGCGACGCGCCGGTCAATCTCACTCTCTTTCTGATTCATTTGTTTATTACCGATCGGTCAAGAATAGAATGTTGGAAGGGACTTAGCCGTCTCGCGACTGGGCTGTCTGATTCATTTATGACCTATCGGTCACTTTTGTTGCAGTCGGCCGCAAACTTTCTTGACCGGTCGGTCTTATTTGCCGCCGCTAGGTTCTGAGCAAAGACGCCAACGCCGTATCCAGAGCGCGAAATGGGTCACTCCCCGGTAGGTGCACCTTCCCGGAAGTAAGGACCCCCGCCTTTACCGACATCAAAAGGTCGGCCATGGCCTCTGCCTCCATGTCATTGCGAAAGTCACCGGCGCGCTGCCCCTGCCCTATCAGGTCCGTCATAAGTCCCCTGACATGCTGCATCACTCCGGCTATCAATTGGCGGACCTCTTCGTCCTGGCTGGAGAGTTCAACAGCCGAATTCATCATGAAACAGCCACGCGCCCGCTCGTCCAGGACACATTGCCGAATCGAGAGATGCAAGAAAGTCCGGACGGCCTCATACGGTGAGGACGCCCGCTCTATCTCGGTCTGCATCGCGGCCATCCCTGTCTGGATGTACCGAGACAGGGCAGCCATGTACAGCTGGTGCTTATCGCCAAAAGCCTGGTAGATGCTTCCCTTGTGGAGCTTCATGGCCTCCATCAAGTCCG
This sequence comes from Rhodothermales bacterium, assembly GCA_047611125.1. Taxonomy (GTDB): domain Bacteria; phylum Bacteroidota; class Rhodothermia; order Rhodothermales; family UBA10348; genus JABDJZ01. Next base: position 15,652 of record JBLFXH010000031.1, on the reverse strand, counting down.
CCAGGGACGTCCCATCATAGCCGTTCGCCCAAAACACCCGCATGGCGGTTGTCAGTGCCTCGTCGGTATCAAATGAACGAGGGCGGGGCATGGATGATTAGGGTCTGACCGGTTTTCTGAGTGTTGTGGACCACTTGGTCACATTAACGTGAATCGAGTTACTCAGTTTCATTCTCCGGTGAGGCAGCTGCAGGGCCCTGACTATTTCATTTGCCAGCTTTCCCAGTATGGGCTGTCTGCCTGGATTTCGGACCAGAACGCCTTCATTTGCCCAATCATCTGTTCGGCACGTTCAGGCTTGGTGGCCAAGAGGTCGGTTCGCTGCTCCGGATCAGAATCCAGATTGTAGAGCGTGAACCGCTCGAGTTGCTCGTCCTTGAGCCAGTCCATGATTAGCGTGTCCTTGGCCTTTGTAGGCAGCCAACCCATGAGGGTCCAGGCACCATCCCGCATCGCTGCATGAGGCATTCTGTAGTAGGTGTCCTCGTGGGCGGGGAAGAACCAGAACACCGGCCGGGTTCGCTGCAGTTTCTCTCCCCGCAGCACAGGTGCGAAGCTTATTCCGTCAAGCGTCCGATCTGGGAGCGCAACGCCCGCGAGTTCGGCCAGAGTCGGCAGGAAGTCAGTCCCGTTGATGAGCTCGTCGCTGACCTGACCCGGCGCCACACGGCCTGGCCACCGGACAATGCCGGGGACTCGGTGGCCACCCTCGTAAGGGTATCGTTTCATGCCACGCCAGTCCCCAGGTGTCCCGAAGGAGCGGTCCCGAGATGCGTCTTCCCATTCCCCACGAGATTCTTCGAAGTTGACCGGTGCCTCTGGGCCGTTGTCGCTGGTGAAAATTGTGAGGGTGTCCTCGGCCAGGCCCGACTCATCGAGGCCTCCGATCAGTTGGCCGAAGGCGTGGTCCAGTTGCGAAACGGTGCCATAGTAGTACCGCTTGTTCCCTCCAATGCCAGGGGGACGGTCAACCTGTCCATAAGCAATCTGGCGTTCCAGCGAGTCGGCCGCTGGCCCGTCGTACATGGCCGCGTACTCTTCTGGCGGGGCGACGGGGGTGTGCGGTTCGTGGCTGCAAACCTCCAGAAAGAAGGGCTTCTCAGGATTCGGTCTGCGGCTCATCCACGCCAGCGCTTCTTCGACGATGATGTCGCAGTACCATCCGGACATTTCGCCCACACGCTGGCCGTTGCGATAGAACGTATTGGGATTCTCGGGGCCCTCGAAGGCGTTAACTGCCGTGGCGAACCAATAATCGAAACCGTGATCTCCTGGCGTGGGCGCAACGGCAACGTCACGGTCAAAACGGCTCAGGTGCCACTTCCCGACGAAGCAGGTGTCATAACCGCTATCGCGCAGCAGGGTGGCGATGGTAACGTCGTTCTGTTGGAGGTGCATGCCGCTCCCGGCGATGTAGTAGAAGCCCGACCGGTAGGGATTGCGGCCCGTCAACAGGGAGGCCCGAGAGGGGGAACAGACAGTACCGCCTGAGTGGAAATCGGTGAACCGTATGCCTTGCTCGGCGAATGCGTCCAGGTACGGCGTCTGGATGATAGGATTGCCGTAAGAGCCCAAGTCCCCGTAGCCCAGATCGTCAGCCAGAAATACGAGGAAGTTTGGGCGCCGCGGATCGAGACTGCTACACGCGAGGCCTCCTGGGAGAGCGGCCAGCGCTCCAACAGCGAGAGACTGACGAAGGAATGTTCGGCGATTCGACATGTCTGTGTCGTGTTTTGAGTAAGCTAGGCATTGTGGGCGCGTTCTGCTTCTGCGACGAAAACCCCAAACTGGTATGAGAAGGCGTACGACGCTGTTGATTTGGTCTCTTCTTTCTGTGTCTGTGGTCTCAGCTCAGGTGATTGGGTTGCCTCTGGAGGTCGACGCTGCGTCCATTCGCTCCGGTCCGGTCTTGCATTTCGACTTTGACGGAACGGCCGACAATTCCGCCGAGTCAGGCATCGCCCCGACAATCCACGGCGTGCCGGTCTTCGGACCGGGCCTGAGCGGCGAGGCCCTCCAACTAGAGGCTGGCGGTCCTGTGGCGACTATCGCCGTTGATGGGACGCACCTGCAAATGGACCAAGGCCAAGATTTTTCCGTCCAGTTCTGGGTCCGCACCGAGGCGCAAACAGAAGGGCGCTTCGTTCTCCTCTCACAGAAGGCCTTCCCTGACAATAGCCTTGCCTCGCAGAAGAATCCTGGGTGGGTGTTCTACACCTCGGGAGGCACCTGGGCGTGGAGTATGGGGTCCGGAAACAGGCGGATCACCTATGAGCGGGACAACGGAAGCCGGATGCCGCTGAACGACGGCAGGTGGCACCAGCTTGGGATGACGTACAGTAGCGAACTGTCCGAGGTGCGCCTCTACTACGACGGCGTCAACTGGGTGACTTACCACGTCGGCGACTCCATTGGATTCGACTTCAGTAGTCCGGAGCCGATGGTGGTTGGGACGTCGGAGCGCCTGGCTCTGAGACGTGAACCGCTACCCGCTGTGGTGGAGGGAGCGAAGGGACTGCAGACCCTGGTCGACGCCTTCGACAGGTTCGGCCTGAGTCCGGTTGCTCCTGGAGAATTGCTGGATCTGGTGGTGGATCCCCGTCAGTTGTTCGAGCGCAAGGTGGATGGCCAGGCTTCGCGTCTCGGTCCCGACAGTCTCCGTCCCGACAGTACGGCGTTTCGGCAGCGCATGGAGGAGACGGACTGGGACCCAATTACCGCGGCCGAACGTGCCCTGATGGGTAACCCCTACACGGTGCATCAGAACATGAACTTCGTGGGCACCGCACCGGTCAGCCAGGTTTTTGCTCTACGTCAGGGGAAGGTTGAAATTCGCCCAGACGGCGCAGCTGAGTATGCCGCCCGAGAGCGTCTTGACATGCCCGAATTTGACATGGATGAGTTGGCTGTCTGGAACCGGGTTCTTGCCCCCGAAGAGGTGGCAGCGTTCCACGGGGAGCATTTCGAATCCTCCGCGCCGGGGCCACTGCAGTCTGTCAATTCGCTGATCGCGGCGTGCTGGAATATCTGGCACGGAGGTAAGCACTGGACGCTGGACGAGCACGGTTGGGACTCCCGAGTAGCCATCGCGGACATGCTGCGGGAGGCGGATGTCGATGTCGTAATGATGCAGGAGACGTATTCGTCTGGCGATTTCATCGCAGCGGAGCTGGGCTTCTACTTTGCCACGACGGTCGACTGGGATTACCTCAACCAGGGCTCCAACATCTCGGTGATGAGTCGCTGGCCCATTACTGAGGTTCATGTCGATGAGGCCTCTCCCTTCAACAATGTGGGGGCTAGGGTCACCGCAAGCCGGACTCAGGACCTGCAAGTGATGTCGAACTGGTACGGGATGGGGCAATTTCCATCGGTGTTCGAGTTCCACAGTCCGCGGTTTGATGAGTCTGACCTCACCCCGGTCCTGTTCGCCGGGGACTTCAACGCCATCCCGCACACCGATGGTGGAGACAGCCCGGCATCGGTGACGCTAATGGAAGCTGGGTTTACCGACGCCTACCGGAGTTTGTATCCGAATCCAAAGACGCATCCCGCGCCGACTCACCAGAACGGCGAGCGGATCGACCAGCTCTACTATCGGGGAGCGGGCTTGAAGAACACTTCTACCCGGATAGTGAATGACCGCAACGCGGGCTTCCCGTCTGATCACTACCTGATTCTGTCGACGTTTGATCTGGACTATGCGACACGCCCAAATGGGCGGTGACTGAGACTCAGGATCTCCGCCAGCGCATCCCAAACAGCGGCTTGGTCGGGCCGAGGCGCAACGAGGCCACTGGTTAGCCGTACGCTCCCTGTATCCCCATAAAACCCTCTCCCATGGACTCAGGCAGCAACGAAGGCCGCACTTATAACGAAAAGGACATAGCGAAGCTCATTCAACGAGCCTCCGAGATCCATGCCAGGGCCGAAGGCGCCACTGAGAGGAGCCTCTCGCTGGACGAAGTAGGCCAGATTGCCGCGGACCTTGGACTGCCGATGCTCTCCCTTCAGGAAGCCGCACTCGAACTCGAAGAGGACCCGAAGTCGGGGAAACGTTTCAGTCTGACCGGCGCGCCTTTCGCGACCAGCGAATCTCGCGTGGCCAGCGGAGTCCTCACCGCAGAGGCCTGGGAGAACATGCAGCTCGAACTCCAGCGTTACAGTCGCGCGGAAGGGAGCGCGAGCGAAGTTGGCGACGCCCGAATCTGGACGCACTCGGTGGGCGAGGGTCCGAGTGGCTTCAACTTCGAGCAGACCCAAGTAACCGTGAGGCCGGCGGAAGACCACACCAAGATTCAGGTGCGCCTGAATTATGAGGGCGCGGTGGTCATGTACGTGATGGGCTTCTTCTTTACGTCCTTTATCACGCTCCTGGTCGCGCACTCAATGCAGGACGTATCCAAACTGGCCGAACTCGCCATGGCCGGAGCGGGAGGGGTTAGTTCACTTGCGGTTGTGCGCGGCCTAATCGGGGCCGGGGTCCGACGACAAAAGGACAAGCTGTCCAGGATGGCGGATCGGCTGGTTCAAATTGTGAGTCGGGGAGAACCGGCTGAGGTCGTTGCTACTCCCGTACTGTCGCTGGACGAGGATGCAATTGACCCGGAGACGGCAAGAGCCAGCGGCGAACGTTCGAAGATTCGTTCGTAAGCGCGAGCGCCCCGTGTTGTCTGAAAAGCCCTGAAGTTCGGCGCCCGATGGGCTACCTTTGAAAAATGCTGGACCCTCACTCCGCCCCGCTCACACTCGCCGACGCAAGACACGCCCTGCGTCGCTGCGGTTTCGGAGCCGAGCCCTCGAAAGCAACGAAGTGGGTTGGGCGCACGGCCACGGAATTCGCGGACGCCATGATCAAGGAGGCCATGGCGCTGCCCTTGCCGCCGCCCCCATCCTGGGCAGACACGGCCGTTCCGGGGGAGGACACATCGCCGAACCAGAACTTCCTCTTCCTTGAGGGCAACAGAGACTGGCTGCTGGACTACCGCACCAAGTGGGTTGGTCGCATGGCAACCGGCGGGCTCGCCGAACGAATGGCCCTGGTCTGGCACAACCATTTCGTGACCGGAGTCGAAAAGTACGTGTATGCGGCCTACGCGTATCGGTACCTGACCATGCTGCGGACGCACGCGCAAGGCAACTTCAAGGAGTTCGTTCACGCAGTCGGCACGGACCCTTCCATGTTGATTTACCTGGACGGGAGGGAGAGCGTTGCCGGCTCAGCCAACGAGAACTACGCCAGGGAGCTTTTGGAGCTGTTCACAATGGGCTCCGCCGGACCTGATGGGACGGCCAACTACACCGAGAAGGATATCCGGGAGATAGCCCGAGCGCTAACCGGCTGGGTGGTGTCTCCTACCACGCTGACGGCCGGCTTTGTGCCAGAGCGATTCGACTCCAGCGAGAAGGAGTTTTTCGGTCGAAAGGGAGCCTTCGACTATGACGACGTTATAGACATCCTCTTCGAGGAGCGCGGTCACCAGATTGCGCACTTCGTCTGCCGTTACCTCTACGAATCCTTCGTGTCGGCGAATCTAGACCCGGAAGTGGTCAGTGAGATGGCCACGCAGTTTGTGGCCAGCAACTTCGAGATCGCTCCGGTCATGAAGACACTCATGGCAAGCGCGCATTTCTTTGACCCAGGTGTGCGCGGCGTCAAGATCAAGAGTCCCGTCGACTACGGACTCTCGCTGTTTGTGGATATGGGCATTACCGAAATCGCCAACACATTGCTGCTGTACCGTAGGGCAAGCGAGCTCGGTCAAGAGCTCTTCAATCCGCCCGATGTGAACGGCTGGCCCGGCCACTTCACGTGGATCAATACCACTACACTTCCTTATCGTAGCCTGCTTTCGGAGACGTATTTTTCTGGCCGTGGCGGCGGGGTCCCTGACCTCAGGCCCATGGCCGAATCCTTGTCTGATGCTGGTGCCCCGGACGCGGTTTTTCGATTGCCCACCGCCATCGTCGAGAACCTCCTTCCTCTCGCGCCAGAGCTGCTAGACTTCCCGGAACCGGACGGCCCTTTCGGAGGCAACCTAGAAAGCCATCCGGTACCCGCATGGTTGGACCAAGCGCCACCTCATGTCCGCAGCCTCGCCAAAATCTTCCTTGGGGGAGCGCCGTGGTATGAGTGGTCCCTTTCTCACGAGGGTGCCAATTCCCGACTAGTGGGGTTCGTGACCTTCATCGCGAAGTACCCTGAGTTCCACTTGATGTAACGATGGGACACGACTGCAAATTTCGACATGGAAGCCGGCTTGCAGACGGCCCGGCGCACGGTCACGACCATTCTCTGTGGTCGCGCCGCGCGTTTCTGGGAAGCATGGGTCTCGCCACCGGGGCACTTGCTGTGGGAGGCATCCCAATGCGTGCCTTCGGCCAGCCTTCCATGCTCTCCAGCCTAGCCGGAGTCGACTCGGACCGGGTCCTGGTGATTTTACAGCTGGCCGGCGGCAACGACGGGTTGAACACCGTGGTGCCGTTTAGGAACGATACTTACTTCTCATCGCGCCCCAAGCTCGCGATCACCGATAGTCTACCGATCTCCGATGAGCTGGGTTTTCACCCCGCATTTGGCCGACTGGCTGAGACCTTCGCCGAAGGTGAACTCGCCATCGTTCACTCTGTGGGGTACGAAGAGTCCAAGCTGTCCCATTTTTCAGGGACAGACATCTGGATGACAGCTGGCGATTCCGGAAGTATCCCGGAAGACGGATGGGCTGGACGCTTCCTGGACGTGGCCCGGGGGGACAACCTCCATCCATACCCCATGGCGATTCAGCTTGGAGACGGAGCCCCGCTGCTCTTCCAGGGCCCCTCATCTCAGATGGGAATGTCCATCCAGAGCATGGCCTTGTTCGAGCGGCTCGCCACGACCGGCCAGCTTTACGATACCTCTCGCCTCCCGTCGAACGAACTTGGCCAGGTGGTCTCCTTCATGCGCGCAGTCTCCAACAACCTGATTTTCTACGCGGACTCGGTCAAGACTGCGTACGCTGCTGGAAGCAACCAGACTACATACCCAGGCAATAACCTTCTCGCCGATCAACTGGCCGCCATCGCAAGGCTCATCCGCGGTGGCCTTGGGACGCGCATCTACCACGTAACCGTCAATGGCTTCGACACCCACGCCAAGCAGGCGGACACCCACGCTCAATTGCTGCAGCAGGTCTCCGGGGCCATGGGCTCGTTTTTCGAGGATCTTGGGCAGGACGACACCGACCAGCGCGTGCTCGGGATGACCTTCAGCGAGTTTGGTCGAAGGGTGAAGGAGAATGCCTCGGCGGGGACGGACCACGGCACGTCTGCGCCGCTGTTTCTCTTTGGTCCCGCCGTTGCGGGGGGCTTCCACGGCACGGCACCGGACCTCTCGGATACCGACGAAGGAGGCAATCTGCGATTTGAGACCGACTACCGGTCTGTCTATGGCACCGTTCTTCAGCGCTGGTTTGGACTGAGCGGGGCTGAGACAACCAACATTCTTGGAGCTGATTTTGGAGTATTGGATGTCCTTTAGAGTTTCGATCGCCGCAGCGTGCCTCAGCCTCGCCCTCGTCAGCCCCGCAACCGCCCAGGAGGAGTTGACGAGTCGGACTGACGTGGTATCAGCCATGAGCCAATTGGAGACCCGCTACTCGGACTACACCGAATGGCAGATCCAGATTTCGGAGATCCCGGCGCCGCCATTTGAGGAGGCTGAGCGGGCCGCTTTTTTGGCATCGGAATTCAGGCGCATCGGGCTTGAAGAGGTGCAGATTGATGCCGCGGGCAACGTCACGGGCCTGAGGCCAGGTGTGTCCGATAGTATTCTCGTTTTGAGTGCCCATCTGGACACCGTGTTTCCGCCAGGCACCGACGTGACCGTAAAGAGGGAAGGGTCCAGGCTTGTGGGACCCGGCATCGCCGATGATGCTGCGGGACTCATGGCCTTGATGGCCCTAGCCTCGGAGATCGGCCGGGCTGGTATCGAGACGCATCGATCGCTGCTCTTCGTCGGCACGGTAGGAGAGGAGGGCCTCGGTGACCTTCGTGGGGTAAAACACCTCGTGAGGGAGGGTCCCTACAGGGATCGCATCGCGGCTTTCGTCTCCATTGATGGCACCAGTCCCACACGCATTGTCCATCAGGCTCTGGGGAGTCGGCGTTACCGGGTTACCATTACCGGCCCGGGCGGACATAGTTGGGGCGCGTTCGGGAGGGTCAATCCCGCGCACGCACTTGGTGGCATCATCGCCAGGTTCACGGCCATGCCGGTCCCGGAGGATCCAAAGACCACCTACAACATCGGACGAATCGGCGGCGGAACGTCGGTCAACTCGATTCCCTTCGAGGCCTGGATGGAGGTGGACATGCGCTCCACCAGCCAGTCCTCACTGGAGCGCATCGAGCAGCTATTCCTGGGCGCGGTCCAGCAGAGCGTCGAAGCAGAGAACCTCTTTCGCTCCGCCTCTGGTACCAAGCTCACCGTGGACCCGGCTCTGATCGGCGACCGGCCCGGCGGCGAGACATCCACAGACCAGGCCGTTTACCAGGCGGCAGCGTGGGCCACGCGCGCTATGGGCCTAGAGCCTGACCCTGCCCAGTCCAGCACTGATTCGAATATCCCGATCAGCATGGGAATCCCTGCTGTGACGATTGGTGCAGGCGGATCCAGCGAGAATGCTCACTCTCTGGCCGAATGGTTTGATCCGACCGGTGGCCACATCGGACTGCAGCGCGCGCTACTGATGATTCTGGCCTACGACCAGATGGCCGCTCAGTAGGCCGACGTCTTGCGCATCTGGTTGAGTCGATTCGTTCTGCTCAAGCTCTTCGGATCGGGCGCTGGCAGAGCTTGCAGCTGTGGTTGATCCGGTTGCATTTCAGGCACAGACAGTTACCGTGGCGCGGTTGTTCGTGATGGCGGGCCTTCTTCGCTAATCTGGCCGTGAAACCGGTCTCGGCACGCTAGCAAATGGATGACTAGGCACGAGGAGCGTAGGTTGTAACCTGCCTTGGTTTCAGCCAGCCCATCCCATCCCATGCAAAGACTCTCAGCCGCGGCTATCGCCGTCTTCATTCTGGCAGGCTGCGCCGCGCAGCCCGATCAGACCCCTCCTCCCAACGTCGTCATGATCATGATTGATGATCTCGGGTGGACTGATCTCCACGTGCAGGGCAACCCGCTCCTTGAGACGCCGGTGATCGACCAGTTGGCGCGGGAGGGGATGCGCTTTACAGACGCCTATGCGGCCTCGCCGGTTTGTTCACCCACGCGGGCGGCGGTAATCACCGGGCTGTCGCCGGCACGGCTTGCCATCACGAACCACATCACGGGGGATCAGGCTCAGTTCCAGCCTCCGGGGGCCCGCCTCCGCGCGGCCGAGATGAACAACCACCTGGAGCTGGACTACGTCACGCTGGCTGAGCGTCTTGATGGCGCAGGGTATGCGAACGGCTTTTTTGGAAAGTGGCACCTGTCGGGCACAAAGGACGAGATGACGTCCACGGAGCCGGGTAGAAGGCCCGAGCATCAGGGCTTTGACGTCAATGTGGGTGGGGTCAGTTTTGGAGGCCCGCCCAGCTTCTTCGATCCCTACCAAAACCCGGCCATTGCGGATCGTCAGGAGGGCGAGTACCTCCCGTTTCGTCTGGCGGATGAGACCGATGCGTTTATCCGCGAGCATCAGGGGGAGCCGTTCTTCGTGGCGCTCTGGCCCTACACGGTGCATTGGCCCATGGAAGCCCCGGCTGAGCTCATCGCCAAATACGCGGACCGGCCCGGATTTCGGGACCTGGGCGACGGATTGGAAGCGGCCACCGCATACGCGGCCATGATCGAGGCGATGGATGACATGGTGGGCCGGGTCCTGGGCACGTTGGACGAGTTGGGGCTGGCCGACAATACCATGGTCATTTTCACATCCGACAACGGTGCCTACGGAGGCGTGAGTGATATGACTCCACTGCGTGCCGCCAAGGGGCACCTGTACGAAGGCGGTATTCGGGTCCCGCTGATCGTGCGCTGGCCAGGCCAGATCCAGGAAGGGACACTGGACGCCACACCCGTCATCAGCATGGACCTGGCGCCCACCATTCTGGAGGCAACGGCTGTTACCTATCAGGACAGCGAATTCGATGGCGAAAGCCTACTCCCGGTTCTTCAGGGAGCGGGGACCTTGGACAGGGAGGCAATCTTCTTTCACTACCCGAACTACGCCTTTCATGGCGAGAACCGCTTAGGCGGGGCAGTGAGGTCCGGGCCTTTCAAGCTGATTGAGTGGTTCGATGACGGCTCGACGGAGCTCTATGACCTCTCCGTTGACATCTCGGAGGCCAATGACCTCTCGCAGACTATGCCGGATAGAGCGCGTGAGCTGCAGGCGCTACTCCACGCTTGGTTGGATGACCAGGGAGCCCAGATGCCGACTCCGGTGGTCGACTAGCAGACTAGCGGTCCGCCGTAAGCGCCTCCTGGACTACCGCATCGAAGTCGGCCAGTGGCAGGTTGCCACTGATGAACCGGCCGTTGATGAAGAAGGCCGGCGTGCCATTCGCACCCAGACTCTGCGCGGTCCGCATGGAAAACTGCATCCTGGCCTTTACCTCGGAATGCTCTTCGGACGCGGTATCGACCGCACAGGTCTCCCACTCTTCCATATTGATGCCTGAATCCGCGACTGCACGCCGGGACTGATCGATGACATTCTCTGCCGTGATGTCTGCCTGGTTGTCGAAGTAGTGATCGTGGAGGCTCCAGAACGCGGTTTCAGATTGTTTCGCGGCGCAGCCACCAGCGATCGCTGCAGGCTCGGCCCACGGATGCATGTTCAAGGGGAGATCCATGAACACAAGTCGTACATCGTCTGGGTAGTTGGCCAGTAACTGCTTCACCGTTGGAAGCACCCTCGCGCAAAAGGGACACTGAAAGTCCGAGAACTCGATGATTGTTACGGCTGCGTCGTCGGGGCCGAGACTTGGGGCATTTTGGGAAAGGGCCAGGAGCTGGGCATGAACCTGCTGCGCCTGCACGGCTTGCTGACTGTCCAGCCGTTTCAGTTCCTCAGCCAGTTCGGAAGCGCTCAGGCTGACGTCAACGGCTTCTGCGGCCAGCATAAATAGCTGGGAGTCGTCATCGGTCACGAGAAAGCGCATCCTGTTCTGGCTGTTGATGACCACGGTGCCAAGGGCCATCCCAGCGACGTCCGCCTGGCCGAGTTCGATCACCTCGACAGATGCGTCCCGAAGCTGCTCGAAGCGGAATTTGAGGTTCTCGGCGATGCGAACTCGCCGCTCAGGAGAATCCTGCGCCACCGCGGTCAATGGGCCGGCGAATGCAGCCAGGAGTGCCAGGGTAACTGTCAGGAAGTGAACGCGACGCATACCAGGGAGCTTTGGTGGGTTGGTCAAGCAGCAATGCGGATTGGACGAAATAGGTCCGGTTGGTTTCGTCAAGCCCGCGCGAGGACTCCGGTTGCAAGCCAGGCGGCACGGAGATAGCTACAACCTCTAGCGTGCAGCTATCTTGTCTGACGCTCCGCCACGCCCGCCACAAGACACAAGACCCGAAGGACGAATGAGACCAACCGGAACGGCACTGGCAATTAGCCTGCTCACGATAGGCATCCTCGGAGGATGCACCGCCCCAAACCCACCGGCGCCCCTCAATCCGATGAAGGAATTCGGCATCACTGCGAGCAATGCGTTCTTCTACTACGAAGATCTCCAGGCTGCCACCGACTTCTACACCGGAGTCCTGGGGCTTCCCGTCGTGGCGGATTATGGTTTCGCGATCATCCTGCAGGTCGGCCCCACGTCGCTATTGACCTTGGTAGATCGGGCTCGCGGAATGCACGCAGCCGGCTTGCCGAAGACGGTGGCCATCGCGCTGGTCACGGATCAGCTCGACGAGTGGTTCGAGTATATCGACGGCCTGGATGTAGAAATGAAGTTCGGCTACGACCCGCAGCCGGACAGGCCCCACCATGGCTTCGTGGCCGTTGATCCTGAGGGGTATCTGCTTGAGTTCGAGCGATTCAACGAGCACCCCGAGAATGTCGATTTCATGCCCATTCTGGATGAGACCGAGTCAATCGCGGTGAACCCAACTGGGGAGGGTGCCCCCCAGGGCCTTGGCTTCAAGGCTACCGTTATTTGGATGTACTACCGCGACATGGAGCGGGCCCAGAGTTTCTACGAGGAGACCTTCGGATTGGACCTGCTAGTCGATCAGGGCTGGGCGAAGGTCTACCGCACCTCGGAGTCGGGATACCTCGGACTAGTTGACGAGAGCCGAGGTATGCACTCCTTCACGGAGGAGAAGGCAGTCACGGTTTCCTTCCTGACTGACGATCTGGAGGGGTGGTTCGAGTATGCCAAGGCAGGTGCATTCGAACTGCGTTCCGACACGCTTAGCGAAGGGGGGCCGCGTGTTCACGCCTTCGTGGGCTACGATCCGGGCGGCTACTTCCTGGAATTTGATCGATTCCTAGAGCACGAGGACAACGTGGAGTTGCTCCGGGTGCTTGTTGGGAGTTGATCACACCACTTCCGGCGTGATCAGCGTCAGTCGAGGGAAATAGGTCCGGTACCTTCGTACGTCCCGGGTCACCAATGGGATATCCAAGACCGCCGCGTGGGCTCCGATCAAAAAGTCCGGCAGCAGCGAAGTCTTGGGTCCGCGGTTGTCCAGTCTGTACCGCTGAAACTGACGGCCTGCCAAAAAAGCGCGGCCCTTGGGAGTCGGTCGAATCCAACTCTGAGCCGGGCCAGATCGGCCTCGAAATACTCGATGCTCGGAAAGCCGACTGATACCTCGGCATACACCACAGGATTGATCAGCACCTGACCCGAGGACCGCAGCCACCGTTCCAGGTCGATGACGTTCTTCCGCTTCCACAAATACAATCGGACGCTCGCGCCTGATCGTCTCAAGTGCACCGACAAGTACACAGTGTTCGTGGCCTTCCACATCGATCTTGATGAACGAAACATCGGCCAGGCCAAACGAGTCCAGCGTTCTGCGCGGCACGGTCACTTCGTCAACAAGCCCGCGCAGATTGAGCAACGGATTGTTCTGCTCGACAGTAGAGCGGCCCCACTGGCCACGCGGAATCCGCAGTTTGACCTCGTCGATCTCGGACCCGAGGGCCACGTTGTGAATCAAGACTTCTTCGCGCGCAAAAGCCCGACTAAGTAGAGACGCCAGATGCGGACACGCCGTCCGCCACCCAGCTAACACCTAAATATACGGGGCGAGCAGGACTCTGAGAGTACCACCTACTGTTGGCGAGCCTAGATATCGAGACGATATTGGAGCCGTCCACAAACCTGTATTTCAGTGCTCGCCGTAACCCTTCCCTTCCTGAACGAGATGGTGGCCCTTTTCGTGGCCGCCGTTGGAATTGCCTACGTCTGCTACCGGCTACGACTGGTACCGATTGCCGGATTCCTCATCGCCGGTGTGATCATCGGACCGAGCGCGCTTGGGCTTGTTCAGAACCAGGAACTGGTGGACATGCTGGCGGAAATCGGCGTGATCCTGCTGCTCTTCACCATCGGTATGGAGTTCAGCTTGGAGAAGCTCTCCAAGATCGGAAGGGCCATCTTTGTGGGCGGCGGTCTTCAGGTGGCGCTGACGGTCTCGATTGTGACTGGCGTCCTGGTGGCGATTGGGGTGGACGTCCGGGCCGGGATCTACACGGGATGCCTGATTGCCCTGAGTTCTACGGCTATCGTTCTTGGACTTCTGGCCGAGCGCGACGAGACCGACACGCCCGTAGGCAAGCTCTCGCTGGCGGTCCTCATTTTTCAGGATCTCGCCATCATCGTGATGGTCCTCATGGTGCCGATTCTCGCCGGATCCGGGGGGAGCACCGCAGAGCTGCTGGGCGTGCTGGGTAAGGCGGTGGCCCTGATCGTTGGAATTTTGGTGCTGGCTCGCCGGGTGGTGCCTTGGATCCTTGAGAAAGTGGCCCACACTCGCCGGCAAGAACTGTTTTTGCTCACCGTGGTGGCCATCTGCTTCGGAACCGCAGCCATTTCCAGCCTGGCGGGCGTGAGTCTCGCACTGGGTGCCTTTCTGGCCGGATTGGTGGTTAGCGAGAGTCACTACAGCGAGCAGGCACTGAGCGACGTGCTGCCGCTCAGGACCATCTTCAACGCCGTGTTCTTCGTGTCCGTCGGGATGCTGCTGGATCTTGGGTTTCTGATCGAAAGACCACTGCTCGTTCTTGCCGCGGCAGGCATTGTCATCGTGGTCAAGATCATCACCACGACCGGGAGCATCCTGGTTCTGGGGTACCCCATGCGGATCGCGGCGGCCACGGGTTTGGTCTTGGCGCAGATCGGTGAGTTTTCCTTCGTACTGGAGCGGGCTGGACGTCTGGCCGGCATGACTCCGGGAGGGTTAGGCGAGGCCGGCGCGCAGACCTTCATCGCTGCTACAGTTCTGCTCATGTTGCTGACGCCACTGCAGATGGCGTTTGCCCACCGGTTCGGGGCCTTCGCATCCAGAGGTCCTTTGAGCAAATTAGGAGACGAAAGCGCCTCCGAAACCGACCAAGAAGACGTAGACCTTGAAGACCACGTCGTGGTGGTTGGGTATGGCCCAGCAGGTCAGCGACTCGTGCGGGTGATGCAGGACCGCGGCATCCCGTTCGTAGTGATCGAAATGAACCCGGAATCGGTCGACACCATGCACAAGGAGGGTATCCATGCCATCTACGGGGACGCGTCTCGCGCAGGTATTCTCGAGGCTGCCCATGTGGGCGAGGCAAAGCTGTGCGTAGTGGTGATCAACGATCCCAGCATCGCTCCCAGGATCATTCAACAGGCTCGGTATCTAAACCCAACCCTGGAGATCATCGCTAGGACCCGCTATCTCGGTGATATGGAGCGCCTCCAGCGGTTCGGGGCGGATATCATTGTCCCGGAGGAGATGGAAACCACGGTCCGCATTTTTTCCCATGTGCTCGGGGCCTACCTGATCCCCGCCGAGGAAATCGACCGACAGGTCAAGATGCTTCGCGCCCACGATTATGGAGTGATGCGCGGAAGCATTCAGGAGGCCCACCTGATGGTGCTCCAAGGCCTGGACGAGGACGGGATGCACACGCGAGCGGTGGCCGTACGGGCGGGCTCTCCGGCCGCGGAGCGCACGCTGGCTGAGTTGGCGCTCCGAAGGGACCACGGCCTTACCGTGCTGGCCGTCAGGCGGGAGGGTAAGACCATCGCCAGCCCTTCAGGTGATTTCAAGGTCCACACCGGCGATCGTCTGGTGCTTGTCGGGACAGCCCATAAGTTTGCCGAGTGCGCGGACCTCTTTCGCGCTCCGGTTGCCCAATTACCAAATAGAGAACCATCGTGAGTACTCGCCGACAGTTCGTAGCCAAGGCCCCCCTGGCACTTCTCGGAGCGGCCGCCGCTTGCAGTTCGCCAGTGCCTGGCACCGAGAGCACCGGCACGCCCGGCAATCAGGACACCGCCACGCCGGGCGCTCCGCCCACCTTTGGGACCATGCGGGAGACAGGGCCTGAGGTAACTCCGCGTACGTTCGCAGAGGCTGAAAAGCTGATGCAGGTCTCGATGGACGCCCCTCAAAGAGAGATGGCATCTGAGGCCTGGGGGCGCTCGATGGCGGCGATGCTGGAGCGGCGGGCCGGTCCGCGCA
>JBLFXH010000030.1:0-19702 GCA_047611125.1 Rhodothermales bacterium | reverse complement strand
GGGCAACCACTCTGGATGCAGCAAGACCGCAAAGCGGTGGTCCTCAGGGTAGATACCCAAGAGAGACCGCGAGTCTTCCCGGATTTCAGCCGTGTCAGCCGCACCGAGCTGGCTGAATTTTAACGGGGCGGTATCGCCCAGCATGGTTGAGAGAAGTGCTTTTACGGCGTCTCCGGCCGTTGCCAGCATATCGCTATTCATGGGTTTCGGGTTCTTCGGCTGAGTCACTTGCGGAGGACTCGATCACTTCGAGGACCCGGAGCGCTTTCCGGGTACCTGAACGACCGATCATGGCTCGGAACTGAGGGATATTGCCAACCACCACCTGTATAGGCTCGGTGATCTTGCGGTCAAGGGAAATCACGTCGCCTACTGAGAGGTCAAGGATGTCCTGGAGAGAAAGATGGGTTCGGCCCAGCTCGGCCTTCAATTCAACTTCAGTCTTGCGAAGACTGTCCTCGTAGGCAGCGTGGACCTTGGGGTCCGTAGGCTCGGTCTGGTTCGAGAGCATCTGCCGGATTCCGCTCCGCCCGAGAATCTTCTCGATAATGAGATAGGGGTAGCAGATCCGGAGTACAGCCCGGTGTTCGCCCAGGCCTACCTCAAAGCTGGCTACCACGGCCGGCTCGGTGCCTGGAATGATCTGGACGAACTCGGCGTCCGTTTCAAAGGATTTGGTAGACAGGGCCAGCTTGAATACCGGTTCCCAGGCTGCCTCCAGTCCGCGGTAGGTGCGCTGCACCACCCGAGCCAAGACGCGCTGCTCGATCAGGGAAATCTCTCGTGTATCCGTTTGGAAAGAACCGTGGCCGCCGAAGAGCTTCTCGACGGTGTAGAGGACCAAGCGCGGGTCGAACTCCAGGATCATTCCGTGAGACAGTCCGCCGGCCTCCATCACGTAAAGCGCCGAAGGCGCCTGGGTGGACTCCACGTACTCGCTGTAGTGGACCTGCTCCACGGTGACGAGACTCATCTCGACAATGGAGCGCAGCTGAGCCGACAGGTAAACCGAGATGTCCCGGGCAAAACCCGTGTGGACGTGGTTCAGCAGACGCAGCTGATCCTTCGAGAGCAGCCGGGGTTTGCGAAAGTTGTACGCCCGCGCCCGCTTGCGCGGCGGAGCGGAGTTCTTCGCAATCATGGCGATCTCTTCTTCGGAGATGTCCATCTGGCTAGTTGAGGATAAAGGCTGTGAAGTAGAGCCTGCTCAATTGCTGGTCCTCTTCCGGGTTAAGCACGGAGTTGATCTCGTGCAAAAGGTCGATTTTGATGCTGTCGCGGACGGCAATGTCCGAGAGCTCTTCGATGCCGAGCTTACTCAGCTTGCCGAGAATGCGATCACGGATCAGTATTTCCTTGGCAGACACTGCCTCAAGGACTTCCTCGCTGGGACCTTCCAGGCCGATGTCAACTAGGAGGGTGCGCCGCCCACCGGCAGCGGGGTTCACCATGAAGCCCTTCAATGCCATAAACTCCCCGTATTCAGTGGGAAGTGCTGCCTCGGCCACGGCTAGTTCTTCAGCGGTCTGCTCCGTTTTGCTCAGAAGGGCTGTTACCTGCGGAAAAAACAGGTATGCCGCGGCCGCACCTGCGCCGACCGCGACAAGCACGACGGCAACGATGGTTATCAGGAAGGTCTTGCCGCCTCCTTTGGAAGGCTTTCCTTCGGTTCCGGCTTCTTCTCCGGGGGACTGTTGCTGTTCTGCCATGGCTCCCAACTGAATAGTATTTCGACTCGCCGGTTTTTTGCCCTTCCAGCGGCCGTCTCATTCGGTTTTACAGGGCGAAACTCCCCATAACCGATGCCAACGTATCCGGAAGGATCCAGCGTCGATGGTAGTCCTAGCAGGAATCGGACCACAGAGAAGGCGCGGGCTCCAGAAAGCTCCCAGTTTGTGGGATATCTACTGGTAGCGATGGGTCTGTCGTCCGTGTGACCCTCAACGATCACCGACCTGGCTGACTCCCTGAGTACCCCTGCGATCAGGACCAGGATCTCCATGGATTTGGGCAGCAGGTTGGCTTGCCCCGAGACGAACATGAGGGAGTCCACAATGACCACGTGCAGGCCTTTCTCGGTCAGGTTGACCTGGACCATGTCCTCGAGCCCCTCGGCCTCCAAGTACTCCATGAGTTGCTCAAAGCGCTCGGCGTTGAGCAGGTCCGTGATGTCCTGGCCCCCCGCGGACGCGACCGCCACAATCTGTTGCTGTGTCGGCGGGCGGACGGCATCCTGCGAGAGGAAACTGGTCCGTCCGGGGAAGTAGGAGATGGCCTCCTTGAACTTCTCGACCTCCACCGTCGACATGGATACGATCATGATGAAAAACGTCAGCAACAGGGTGGCCATGTCGCTGAACGTGGTCATCCAGAACGGTGCAGATGGGTCGTCATCCTCTTCGGGGGGTGGGGCGGCTCCGTTCTTTGCCACGGCTCTTGCCTAAGCGGCCTTTTTGAGGTCGGCTTCCGCGTCTTCGCCCCGAGCCTCGCTATCCTTGAGGAAGAGGCCCAGTCGCTTCTCAATCATGCTCGGGCTTTCTCCGCGAACGATGCCTAGAACGCCGGCCTGTACAATCTGGCGCGCCAGTTCCATCTCCGATTTCTGTGACTTGGCCTTCTGGGCTGCTGGCAGGAATAGCAGGTTGGACAGGAAGGCGCCGTAGAACGTCGTGATCATGGCAACGGCCATGCCGGCCCCGATTGCTGCCGGATCGGACAGGTTCTGCATCATCTGAATCAGGCCGATGAGCGTTCCAACCATGCCGAACGCTGGGCAGAACGTGCCGGCGTTATTCAAGAACTTGACGGTAACCGCCCGATCTCCCATTTCTGTTCGGACCTTTCCGATCATCAGGTCCTCGATCTCTTCCTCTTCAACGCCGTCGACCGCCATCTCGAGGCCGAAGCCCATAAACTCGTCATCTATGTCTTCCAGTGCGCGATCAACGGCGAGAAGTCCTTCGCGTCGAGCGGTGCGTGCCAGATCGCCGAACTGACCGACGAGATGTGGAAGGTCCGGGGCCTGATACGCGAATATGCCCTTGATGCCTGCAAGGGAAATCTTGATGTCAACCATGCTTGAGCTGACCATCAGGGCACAGATGGTGCCTCCGATGACCATGACCATGGCGGGCACGTCGAAAAACGTGGTCCATCCTTGGCCCATAAAGATGGTGCCAAAGATCAGGACGAAACCTGCGACCAGGCCTATTGGCGTTGTTTTTTCCATTGGCGGAAAGCGGGGAGATCTCCGGCTGTTATCGGCTTCTAGGGGGCGCTAGTAATACGGATTCAGGTCGCGAAGCCTCAATTCACGAAAGGTTTCGCGTGGCTCCCGATCGACCCGGCTCACCGGCAAGCCGTGAAGTCGATAGTTGTGTTCGAAGACCAGAATGATTGAGGCCCGGTCTGCGCGCACACCTAGCACGGACTCCGGGTCTACGATGCGAACGGTTCTGCGGCGCAGGCCGACCGTTTTGGCGCTCGCGTCGATGCTCTCGAAATGCCCTTCGAGGCGGATGATCTCCTGGACATCGGCCAGCGGCACGCGGAACGGGGTACCGTCCGTGTCAAGGGAAATGAATAGGTGCTGGTCTGGCATGACGGCGGCGGTTGAGGATACCCGATGTATCGACCGCCGGCAGAATATCTCAAACGCAAAAAGGGCCCCGCGAAACTCGCGGAGCCCTTTCGGCTGGCTTTGAAAGACCCTAGAACTAGCGCTTCAGATTAACGGTTTCCTGAAGGATCTCATCTGAGGTCGTTATTACCCGTGCGCCGGCTTGATAGCCTCGCTGGGCAACAATCATGTCTGTGAACTCGGTGGCGAGGTCCACATTGGACATTTCGAGTGCTCCGGCCACGATCCCTGTTTCGATCTCGTTACCAGCGCGTCCCTTGATCATGTTACCACTGGAGGCCGTGGTAGCATACTGGCCGTCACCGACGTTATCGAGTCCGTTCGGGTTGTTCACCGTCGCGATCGCCATCTGGTATTGGTTCGTGCTCTCGCCGTTGGAGTAGTTGAGCGAGACCATGCCGTTTGGCGCGATGTTGTAGCCGATCAACTTGCCCGACTGGTAACCGTCCTGCGATCGAACGATGGCCGTGGTATTGCCAGAGGTCTGCGTGATATTTTCGATGTTCACGGCGAACGTGGTCGAACTATCAGCATATTCTGCGTCCCATGTGACGTCGATAGGCGTCGAATTGGTCAGTGACCCGTCGGTCTCGAAGTCCATGGTGCCTGTGGTCGGTGCGAAGGCGGGCGGGGTCAGGCTTCCGCCATAAGTAATGTCGTAGCCCCAGGTGTCATCGGCCGTCTTTTCGTATGTGATAAGGGCGGTGTGAGCCGTTCCCTGATCGTCGTAGATGACGGTCGAGATGTTGACTTCGTCACCGATTGCGGCGTCAGCCGAGAGATTTCCGCCGGTGGTAACCTCATCCGTGGCGTGAGCCAGGGATTGGGACGACCAGTTGATCTTGATGTCCCCCAGAGCGCTCTGATCGACGTTGCCTTCACTGTCAATGTTGAAGCCCTGAACGCTCAGGCCTCCCTTGTTGATGAGGGTTCCGTCGGCTCCGAATTCGAAGCGACCGTTCCTAGTCATCATCTCACGTTCTCCGTTGGAGACGATGAAGAAACCGTCACCGTTGAGCGCGAGGTCCGTGGCATAGCTGGTGTTTTCGAGGGCGCCCTGATTCCAATTCCTATCGATGGACGAGACCTGAACCCCGAATCCGACGAACGAGGTGTTCACGGCGGCACCACGCGAGCTTCGGTTCGTACCGAGCATGCGCTGACCAAGGACGTCGGTGAAGGCGGTACGGCTTCTCTTGAAGCCGATCGTATTCACGTTGGCGATGTTGTTACCGGTGACGTCCATCTTGGTCTGATGTGTTTTCAGACCGGAGACACCGGTACGAAGCGAGCTGATCATGGTGTGTTCTGGCGGTTTGTGTTGGCGGTAGTTGTTGTTCCCTTGGTCATTCAGGCGGATTCGCCCACTGACTCGACGCTGCTCATGCTGACGGACAATTGTCCAATCCACAGAAAGACGCCTTCGGGAGAGAAGGTGACGCGGGACACAGCCCCGCGAATGGTAGAATTGGAGGCGACATCCGCCCCGTTTGAGTCCTTGGCGACAACGGAGGTGGTGTAGACCCCCTCGGCAACGCTGTTGCCAGCGTCATCCTTGCCATCCCAGGTGAAGTCTTGATCGCCCTTGCCGAGGGCTCCGTAGTCCACGGTGCGGATCAGGAATCCGCTACTGTCGCGGATTTCAATTTTGGCGCTGACCGAGTTGCCCTCGAGCGAAAACTGACCACTGGAGGCATTCTCGCCGTCCCAGTTCAGCTGGTTTCCGGGGGCCTCGATGGTCTGGCCAATCAGGCCGGCCGCGACACCGTTGTTCATGCTCTGGGCGAGCAGGGCATTCATTTGGCTTTGCTGGGAGAGAGTCTCATCAATGTTGATGAGCTGTTCAACGGAAGTGAACTGCGCCAGCTGAGCGGCAAATTCCTGTCCCTCCAGAGGGTTGAGTGGGTCCTGATTGCCCAACTGGGTCACCAGTAGACGCAGGAACTCATCGCGTCCCATAACAGAGGAGTCCGAGGAGGCCGGAGCTCCAGGGTTACCGCGGAGGTCAATGGGAATTATTCCAAGTGGATCGATGGACATGTCTTCGGGTGTTATCCGACCCAGACGCGATCAGCGCCTCGTCGGGATGCGGAGTCTTCGGATTCGATGGAGTCGGAACGGGAACGGTCTGCAAGCCCCGAGACGCCTGATCGGGAGCCCGCATTCGCTGCCTGCTCCTGTTCGTCTCCGTCGGAGTGGGAGGCAAAGGAGAGGTCAACTTCGGCGCCGTAGCGGTCGCGAAGCTCGCTTTCGATCCGATCCGTCGCGGACGAGAGGCGACTTCCGGTCGCCGGGTCCGTGGTCTGGATCTGAAGCGTGAGTTGATCGGAGTCGCGGCGGGCACGAATACTGAGAGAACCGAGGCCGTCTTCGAGTTCAATCGTCACTTCTTTCCAGGCAGACGGGTCCTTTTCAGCGGCCTGCGTATTCATGCTGGTTCGAACGGCACGCAGCCATGCCGAGGCTACGGTTCCCCGTGGGCCTCGTCCGGCACCAGTGGTCTCGGCCGTGCCTTGTGGCACGTCACCAAACCAACCGTCTAGAACCTCTAGGACCCGGGCATCCATCCGGCGAGACGTATCGGCCATGGGATCAGCGGCCATGGGGTCGACGGAGAGAGCCTCAAAAACCGGAGCCGCCTCGTCGAGCGGCTGAACACCGAGTGGAGCCGCGGACTGCGCAGAGGGCTTACCCTTGTCGCCTTGGTCGCTGCCTCCGGAGAAACTGGTTCCAGACTGGCCCGAGTGGCCGGACTTCACCTCGCCCTGGCTATCCGATTTTTCTGATTCCTGGCGCGGCTCTGGAGCCTCGACCGAATCTGAAGGAGGAGCCAACGACGATTCCGCACCATCGAGATCGATCTGCTGGGAGGCCGACGAGGTCTCCAGCCTAACAGCCTGGGTCCCAGTTGGCGGAAGTGCGTGAGCTGGCGTGGAGCCTGGGCGGACTCGCGGCGCGGTTACCGAGTCTGAAGAGGGTTCGCGTAGACGCCCTTGTCCCGTGTGCCCAGAAACGCCGTCTTCGGACGTCCGCGGTGTAGCGGCGGCAGCATCGGTGACCGACGTAATGTCGGTGAGGGGTCCGGAACTGGACGGACCGCCCGTGGCGGACGGCTCCGGGGCAAGCCGTGCCTCATAGAGTGATCGCAAACTGAACACTGGTCGCTGCTGGGGCGCCGGCGGCGGTTCGGCCGTGGCCGATGCAAAGGACAGGCCCTGAGACCGGGAGTCCCTGGACTGCCCACTTGAAAGAGAAAGGCGACCGGGTCGTGCCTCGACTTCCGAATCTGGAGCGGTTGTAGCCGAGTCGGCCGCGCTCCGGTCGGTGGTCAGTGCGTTGGCGCGGATCCGTCTGGAACGGACGGCGCGGCCGCGAAGCGAAGGCTCCGCCGTGGTGGTTCCGCGTTCCGGAGTAGTGGCTGAGCTCGGGTTTCCAGTGCTTTCGGCGGCGCGGAGGGACGGGTCAGCTGGGCCGGTCGCAGCCGCATCGGAGCGCGTTGGGGCTTGCAGAGCCCAACCATCGGAGCGTGCAGGGCCCGCCGCTGCCGTTTCTTGTCTGGTAGAGACCGTTGGGGTGGCAGGCTGCGCGGCGTTCTTTTTGCCGGAAACGCCCTCAGTAGATGCGCCCGCGGCCTGAGTCGTATTGGTGGCTGAGGCTGTTCGGCCGGCTAAGGTCGCGCTGCTGGCCGGGGTCGCGCTGCTGGCTGCGGTCGTGCCGGAGTCTGCCGGCGCGCTGCTGGCGGGTGCGCCCACCACAGGGCCGTCGACTAAGGTGGGGGTACTGGCAGCCGCGTTGATCGAGCCGCCGGTTGTCGAGGCCGGGGTAGCGGCCGGGGTGCCGGCCACGGTCGCGCTTGCGTTGCCGGTGGCGGAGCTGGCCGCCGCGGTCATGGCGTTGCCGGTTGCCGTGGCTGGCGTCTTGCCCGCGTTCACCGCTGCCCTGTCGCCGAGAACAGCACTGTCCGTCGTGCCAGCGAGAGCCTCGGTCGAGGCAACGGCCTCAGCCGCCACATGTCCGAGGGGAAGAGTTTGGGGTCCGGGTCGGGTATGCGGCGACGACTGGAGTTGGACCGGCGAGTTGTCGTCGCTTAGTCCGGTATCGTGAATACTGGGGGTCTGGCCGGCTGGAGCGGTGCGCTCCGCCGCCGCCGTATTACCTGCTGCAGCGGCTGGCAGAGAAGCCGGCCCCCCAGTGATGGACACCGGGAGAATGTCTGAGGTCTCCGTGGCGACCGGCGTGTGGTCTCCGCCGCTGGCGCCGTCGTTGCCACCCGCGACGTGATTACTGGCGTTTTCTGCGCCGCTCTCGGTATCTACGACGGCCGCGACCTCCTTCAGCGCGTCGGTTCCGGTGTGGGTGATCGAGAAGCCGGATGAAAGAGGGGCGTCTAAGTCCAGCGTGGACTCGTGGGCGTCACTATCGGCCACTGGCACAAGGAGGGCTGCCGGGCCGGGCGCACCGAGGGTAGCCGCACCGAGCGTAGCTGCGTTGGCTGCACCTGTGAGGGGAGAGTTTGCCGCCAAACGGTCACTTACTCTTGGCGAGGTCGGGACGATAGCTGGGCGGGAGGGGCGAAGGCGCGGGTCGGCGTGCCCAACTTCGACGCTGATTTCACGCGATCCGTCGGTGCCGCGCAGCATGGGAGTGAGCTTGAGCGCGGTCTGTTCTTCGGTGCCCTGTTGTTCGGGACGCTGGCCTTCGTGATCGACTAGTATGGCCGTAGCAACGTCGCCGCTTAAGTCCGTGTCACCGGAACCGATCCATTCGATATTGGGAGGAGCAGCCGACTCTTGTGAAGCCCAAGAAAACGGTGCCGACTTCAGTGGGAGCGGATTCCCTGCAGCAGCCGGTTGGCTTTCGCCCGAATCCGAACCCGGAGCCGCTGACGGCGCAGAGGTGGTGACGTTGAATGTCTTTCCGGCAGGCGCGCGATGTTCTGGACCGGCAGGTGTTTGAGTGGGGGCGTCCCCAGCAACAACCGCATGATCGTCAGTCGGCTGGGCTTGGGAGTTAGCGAGTCCCGAGCCGCCGCTTCCCTTGGTTTGAGCCTGAGGCGTCGGTTTCTCACCGCGGCCACTCGACTCGCCAGTGTTCCGTGGACCCGGTTGCTGCCTGGCCTCACGGCCGGCGTTTTCCAGAGCCCCAGCGAACGATGAGGACTCACCGGACCCGGCTGATGGTGCAGGATCAGTGGCCTGCGAGCCGTTCACAGCAGAAGTGACGGAGGGCTTGCCAAACGATATCGGGAGCGCGGAGGGCGTCACAGGCGTCTAATTTGGGGAGGTGGAGTCGGCAGCGATGGGAGCGACCTTGGTTCGTTCCGGTGCAATTCGGCGCTCGACCAGCGCCGAGGCGCGCTCGGGTTGAAGAGCCTGGAGAATGGCAGTCCGGTTTCGCGTCGAGGCGGCCTGGTAGAGGTCATCCAGACTCGAGTCGTCTAGGCCGTCGAGAATGGGGGTCAGCTCTTTCTGGTCGAGCTTGGGAAGTGTCGCCGCCATGCCAGTGGCGATTTCCTGCCGGGATTCTCTGGCGGATGCCGCAGCACGCAGTTCGCGATTCTCTTCGGCAAGTCCGTCAACCCTTGCTTGGGCGGCAATCACGCGTCCACGGGAAATGGCCAGCGAGTCCACAAGGGAGGCCATGAGGCTAGACTGGGCAGCCAAGCTGGCGCCCCAGGCTTCTCGGCCCAATGAATCGGTTAGGGCACCCACGTCCAGGCTGTCTGGTACGAGCAGCTCTTTTGGCTGCTCAGGCGGCTCGATCGACATATAGACCCCGAAGAATGCGCCCCCGAAAGCGAGGATGGATAGCGCTATGAGTAGGACAATCCGCATCAGATTGCGCGCTGTGCTTGTCTGCGTGAGAAGCCGATGACGCCGAACTCATCCAGGGCAAGCTGATCAACACGATCTGCCTCGCTCTTGAACTCCTCGAGCTGACGGGCCCGGAGGTCTTCCAGAGCTTGGTGGTCTCTCATTCTTGCGGCTAGCGCTTCTTTGGCGCGGAGTTCGGCAGCCTCCAGTTCACGCGTCTTGAATTGGAGTGACTCGAAGCGGTCGATGGCCTCGGAGCGGGCCTGGGCGAAGCGGCGGAGATCTGTGATGGCGCGACCGGTTGCGGCGCGCGTCATCAGGTCGTCCAGCTCCTCTTGACGGGTTCGCAGGGCTTCCCGAGCGTTAACCACCCGGCCTACCGCTTCCGCCAACTCGATTTTTGCTCGCTCGGCTTCGAGGTAGCGCAGCTTGAGGACGGCCTCCAGTCTGAAATGGAATTTTTTTCCCGGCATTGCGGTCTAGTTACCCTGTTTAAGGCGTGTGTGGGACTCTTGCCGAGGAGTAGCAAAATGCCGGCCAAGACCAAGGAGTTGTGCGGTTGTGGGCGTCATCCGTACTGATTCAGGATGGTGGACAACTGCTCTTGGGGATCTACGTCAGGTATTTCAGTCAGGCCTTGGGTAAGGAAGCCGCGAAGAGAATCATGCGCCCGAATCGATCGGTCGGCGCGGGCATCCGAGCCTTGGACGTAGGCCCCTACTCGAATTAGATCCTCGACTTCGTTGTAGCCCGCCAGCAGGGAGCGGGCGTTAGCTGCAACGGAGACGGCCTCCGGCGTGGATACCCGGGGCATGACCCTGCTGACGCTCTGAAGGACGTCGATGGCAGGAAAGTGGTTGGCGTGCGCCAGTTTGCGGCTGAGGACAATGTGCCCGTCGAGGATGCCTCGGGCCGCGTCGGCCACGGGGTCATTCATGTCGTCCCCGTCTACCAGGACCGTAAAGATGCCCGTGATCGAGCCGGTTGTGCCGGGCCCGGCACGCTCAAGCAGCTGGGGAAGAATGGAAAAGACGCTCGGGGTGTAACCGCGAGTTGTAGGTGGTTCACCGACTGCCAGGCCAATCTCACGCTGGGCCATGGCCACGCGCGTGATCGAATCCATCATTAGGAGCACGTTCTTGCCGCGGTCCCGGAAGTATTCGGCGATGGCCGTGGCCACAAACGCGCCCTTGACCCGACTCATTGCAGCCTGATCTCCGGTGACGGCAACCACGACGGATTTCCGTAGGCCTTCGTCGCCAAGATTATCGACAATGAATTCCTGAACCTCGCGACTTCGCTCTCCTATGAGGGCAATCACGTTGACATCGGCCTCAGCCTCCCTCGCAATCATGCCCAGAAGCGAACTCTTTCCGACACCTGAGCCGGCAAAGATGCCGACACGCTGCCCCTTGCCCAACGTCGTGAAGGCGTCGAGCGAGCGGACTCCGGTTTTGAATCGCTCCGATATCATGTGTCGCCTTAAAGCAGGCGGGGGATCGGCATGGACCATCCGCTCAGACGTGGTCTGAATGGGACCCTTGTCATCAATGGGCCGGCCGTTGGAATCCACCACTCGGCCGAGCAGGCCTTCACCAACGGCAACCGTCAGGGGATTGGAGGACCGGCGAATGAGATGTCCGGTGGCCAGTCCAGAGCTGCGACCCAGGGGAAGCAGGAGGGAGGTATCGCCGCGTAGGCCTACGACTTCTGCCGACATGCGGACGGGTCCGCCGGGCGAATCCTGAATCTCGCATAGATCGCCGAGGGCGGCGTTCAGGTTCGACGCTTCGATAAGCATCCCGACGACCGAGGAGATGCGCCCATAATGTTGTGGCTCCACCGGTTTGGTCACCACCTTCTCAATGCACGTAGCAAGGAAAGACATCAGGCGCCCTCCCCGTCAAGCTGTGCAAGCCGGCTGCGCAGGTCGGCCAAAAGCTCTTTGGCAACGCGGCGAATGACGGCCTCTGCGGACTTCGCTTCCCAATCGCCTCTCTCCAGCGTGGCATCGGTCCGCCAGACAATGTTGGGATGATTCTGAGTGAGAGGTACGAGCACGGCGCTTTCGTCCAGCATCATGTAGTCGGCCGGATGCAGAGTGACCTGTACAGAGTTGCTGTCGGCCAACTTCTCCATCGCATCGCTGAGCGCGCCGGTAGACAGGGCACGAAGGTTCTCCGGTAAAGGAGCTTCCAGAATGGCTTCCACCATCTTGAAGGCAAGCTCCGCCAGTAGGGGCTCGGAATTCTTGGAGAGGGAGTCCCAGGCACTGGTCACTCCATCCATTGCGCGCACCAGGTTGGCCCGCTCGGTCTCGACATGCTCGGCAGCTGAGGCCTGCCCGCGCTGAAAGCCTTCTTCGAGGGCTTGCTCACGAGCTTCGGCGATTTCTTTTGCCAGGCGGCGCTCCATACTGCGCTGATTGCCCTCGAGACGCTGCTTGAGTTGCTCGATCTCGGCGGTCGGCTTTGGGGCGGTTTGGTGAGAGAAGACCTGCGTGGCCTCCGGAGTCGCCAGGGCTCGTGCCGGGGCTCCAATCATGACTGTGCCGCCTGCGCCACCTGGAAATCCGGACTTGAGCACCCTTCTGGATGCCGTCTGATTGCCAGACCCGCTGGAGCCGACGATTTGTGCTGCTGGAATTCGTGCCATGGATCAGAGCACCATTTCGTCAGAGGCCTCACGACCCAGCGAAATTTCCTCTCGCTCTTCCATGTTCTGGGCCTCTTCGACAATGCGTTGCTGCGCATCCTCGATGTTGGCCATCTTGACGGGGCCCAGTAGTTCGAGCTCTTCTGAGATGCCGACAGCGGCACGTTCGGAGACATTTTCCATCAACTTGGCTTTGAGCTCGTCAGTGGAGCCCTTCAGTGCCAGGATGAGGTCGCGCTGGTCAATCTGGGACAGCAGTTTCTGCATGTCCCTACCGCCGATGTTGATGAGATCATCGAACGTGAACATCAAAGCCTTGATGCCGGCAGCTAGCGAGGGATCGCGCTCGGATATGAGGTCGAGGATTTGTCGCTCGGTGGTACGGGCCGAATAATTCAGGATCTCAGCGACCAGTTCGACGCCGCCCGATGTACTCAACTCGGCGCCCAGGACGCCCCCTACCTGCTCGCGTAGGACTCCTTCGATTTCGTCTACCAGCGAGGGCGACGTCTTTCCCATGGTTGCCAGGCGGAAGACGACTTCCTCCTGCTGTTCTGGCGGGAGCTGAGCGACGATTTCGGACGCCTTGCGCGCCGAAACGTGGGAGAGGATCAACGCGGCAGTCTGCGGATGCTCACTCTGGAGGAATCCCGCAAGCTGGGAGTTCTCAATGTTGTTCAGCATCTGGAAGCCGGTGCCGCCGCTAGACGTCTCCATTTTCGAAAGCATGGCTTCGGCCTGCTCGTCTCCAAGTGCCGATGCCACCGCCTGCCGAGCAAAGGCCGCGCCTCCAGTACCGATGATTTGGTTCGACTGACCGAGATCCAGATAGTCCTGAAAGACCGCGCGGACGGTGTCTGCAGAGACTCCCTTGAGATAGGAAATGGCGACGGACAGCTTTTCGACTTCGCTCTCATCGAGTCGCTGAAGAACTTGAGAGGCTGTTTCTACGCCGAGGGAGATCAGAAAGACAGCCGACTTGGTCAGCCCGTCCATCTGTTGAAGAGTGTTAGTCATTGGAAGTGGTGGGGTTAGATGGCGCCTGATTCACGACCCATCCATTGGCGGATGGCGGCTGCGGCGTGGTCTGGGCTGGCGGACACAAGCTGGCGGACCTGATCGAAAAGAGGGTCCTCGGTCGGCGTTCTGATGTCGAGCTTTTCGGCGTAAGGATCCGGCGCGGCGTTGAGCTGACGGTCTGCCGCAAGAATCGCAACCTCTTCCTCAGACACTCCGGCTGAGAAGGCACCCTCCATACTCATGCCTCCACCTCCTCCGCTGGCCAGGGCGTGGCCGGGTGCCACACCTCCGTTCAGTTGCTGGCGATTGGTGACACCCACCAGGTTACCCTGGGAGTCGTAATAGCCGCCCCCATCGAGCCTGCCCTGCGATGGGTCGCGGAGCTGGGTGACCTGCTTGCCTGCCCGGCGTGCCAGCAGAAAAGCAAGAACCAGTGCGAGGGCAATGAGACCGAATCGGAAGTAGGATGTCAGCCGGTCTGACTTCTCCAGCTCCTGGAATTCAGCGAGGATCGGGTTGATGCCCTCGTCCTGGAATTGCCGCTGGCTAGTGCTGATTCGGTCACCCCGATCGGGGTCGAATCCTACCGCGTTCTGAACCAGGCCCTCGATCTCGGTGAGTTCGGCCTGGGTGTATTCGTAGTAGATAGGCGCGGTCCCCTCTTCGGCGTCTTCCGGAATCGGCAGCGCCCGCTGGTTCAGGATCACCGAAACGGTTAGGTACTCGATGCCACCCACGCTCTTTTCGTGCGTTTCCGTTGTCCGGCTGAGCTCGTAGTTGCGGACCGACGAGTTGGCGCCGGAAATTTCAGTCAGCCGCTCGTCAATTTTTTCCTCCGAGATCACAGTCGCGCTCTCGGGGTCAATCAACTCGCGGTTGGAGATCATTCGGCTGAAGTCAAGGGAGGCAGAGATCTGTACGATGGAGTTACCCGGACCCAGCATGCGATTGAGCATGTTCTGTCCCTTGGCAACCAGGTTGCCTTCGACCGTTCGCTGAACTTCAAGTTGGGTTGAGGAGGTGGCCACCTGATCATCCTCGTCACCTCCGGAGGAGAGCACGTTGCCCTGAGTATCCAGAACCGTGACATTGTTCGGGTCTAGCCCCTCCACGGCACCCGCAATGAGCGAGGCGATGCCATCAACCTGGGTCAGACTCAGATTCGATCCCCGCTTCATTTTGATCACGACCGAGGCGCTAGGTGGGACCTGAGTTTCTCGGAAGGCGCTTCGCTCTGGAGTCACGAGATGGACGCGAGCGAGATCGACCTGCTGGAGGCTTGTAATGGTTCGAGAAAGCTCACCTTCCTGGGCCCGGCGCGTATTCAGTCTCTGAAGGAAGTCGGTCATGCCGAGCGTACCGCCATCGAAGATCTCGGCATAGCCGGGAGCACCGTCCTGGACAACGCCGTCCTGGGCCATGGCAGCCCGGAGCTCGAAGACCAGCTCCTCAGGAACGTAGACGGATGAGCCCGCATCGCGAAGCTCGTAGGCGACGCCGCGACCCTTGAGCGCGTCGATCACTTGCCCTGCTTCTGACTGCGAGAGGCCGCTGTAGAGTGCAGTGTAGTTGGGCGAGTTGGCCCAGAAGGCCACAGAAGCGAGGATGGCGATGCCGCCGATCAGGACTCCGCCAATTGCCATGCGCTGCTGCATAGGCAGGCGCTGGAACATGGCGGTGAGTTGTTGCAGGAAGCCGTTCATGAATTCGTCTGGGGTGGGGTTAGACCGACATCCGCATCAATTCCTGGTAGGTGTCCAGGAGTCGATTGCGAACTTCAGTCATAAGCTGGAAGGAGAGTTGGGCGTGGTTCATCGAGATCATTACCTCGTGGAGGTTTTCCTGCTCGCCGGCGATGAAGGAGGTGATCTCCCCGTCAGCGTGCTTCTGCACATCGTCGACGCGGTCGATGGCGTTCTTCAGCATGTCGCCAAATTCACCGGGGTTGCCGCCTCCAAGTTCACTTGGTTGGGGGAGCGATAGCCCCTCCTTTCCAAGCGAAGGGCCTCGGAGTTGCTGGAGCTGAGCAATCGAAATCGACATTGATTTATCCCTTTATGTCCAACAACGAACCGAGCCTTGCCGGAGCCTGTCCGACAGGACGGGAAGGACCGTAGAGTCTCAGTGCCATTCGATTTGATTCAGGGAAGCGATCCTGAATCATTTCCCTTTCCGCAGGCGAGATAGCCTGGCTGAGGGGGCTGGCACTGTTGGGCTGCGTTGTCCCGAGTGGTGTCCCGGACGATGTGGCGGACGACTGCTCGGGACCACCTTGGAAGGCGGTGCGCTGGCCGGGAGCACGAACGGCGGAAGGCTCAGGCCGGGTGCTCCCGGTCTGGGCTGACTGCCGGGTGTACCCCCGGATAAGGCTGGATGTGGTGGGATTAATCATCAATTGGGAAGCGTTCAGATCTCAAGCGTGCGCTTGATGAGTTCCTTTGCGGACTGCACGGAGGAGAGGTTGGCCTCGTAAAGCCGGTTTGCCGATACCATCCTGGCCATTTCCTCGACCACGTTGATATCCGGGTAGTGCACAAAGCCGGCCGGGTCTGCATCTGGATGGGAGGGGTCGTATTCGGCCCGCGTGCGCCGTATCTCGACGACCTCGGTTTCGGGTCCAAGGTCTAGGCGTGCCATCGACCCCATAGAGTCTGCTCCGTTCATGTGCCTTCCGTCGGAGTTACTCATCGAGCCAGCAGCCGAGGAGAGCATCTGACCAAACTGCTGGAATTGGGAGGAGTCCGTCCGGTGGATGGCGCGCTTGATGGCGTAGCTCTGGCCATCCGCCGTCCGCGTGGTTTCCGCGTTGGCAATGTTCTCCGTCGCTGTTGAAAGGGCTATGCGCTGCGCCTGCAGCCCTTTGGAGGCCGTCCGGAAAAACGAAAGAATGCGTCCTGCTGGATCCATGCTCAATTACCTCCTTAACCGGTTCGTCCGGTGATCCCAGTGCGGATCAGCCCGAAGTGTTCATGGAGTGCCCGGGTTGACAGCTGGTTACGCATCTGCGTATCAGCCATGTTCATGAGCTCATCCTCCAGCACGGGAGCATCTTCGCCGATTTCCATAGACGGGCGGATCTGCGAAGCTCCTTTTCCTCCGCCCGGTCCGCTGAGAACCTCCTGCAGCCGTTCCTCGAAACTGACGGACATCTTTCGATAGCCCGGAGTGTCCATGTTGGCAATGTTGCCGGAAATCGCGTCCATACGCCTGGCATAAGTTGCCAGAGCGTTGGAGAGCAGCTGGGTCTTGTCGTTAATCATTGCTGTGGGGGATTGCGCGCCCCCGACTCATTCCAACCTTCGTGCCACCCGCCGATTGTGTGCCTCAGGCTGCCCCAGGGCCGATACCGGATTTTGCGGACGGAAATTCGTTTCGGGATTTTGGCGAATCTTGCCCGGTCCCGAGGCGAGATATTTGGGCTATATTGCAGCGTCAGTTCACGCATGCCCCCAGTCCATGGACCCGAAAGCCCGCATCCTTTTCGTCGACGACGAACAGCTACTCCACAGTTTGTTTGAGCGGCTGTTTGCCCGTCATGGCATGACGGTCACCAGTTGCTCAAGTGCCTCTCAGGCTGTGGAGTTGCTTGCAGAGAATAAATTCGATCTGGTCGTCACCGACTTCATGATGCCCGACATGGACGGCTTTGCGCTGTTGGGTCACGTCCGGGAGAATTACCCCGGGACGCGTGTCACCATGATCACGGCGCACGCCAACGTGCAGCACGCTGTCCGCATGATGCAGCACGGTGCTATCGACTATATCCCCAAGCCGTTCTCCACGGCGGAATTAGTGGAACGGGTTCAGGCCTCGTTGGCCAAGCCCGTGGATGGCGATGAATCCGAAGAGGACGACGCCCCCGTGAAGGGCAAGCGTTCAAGCCGGCGCAAGCGCACGGGGAAGACCGTGTACATCGGTGAGGCACCTTCCGTGAAACGCATCAAGGAGGTCCTGCCGCGAATTTCCTCCAACCGCGCCCCTGTATTCATTCAGGGGGAAAGCGGAACTGGAAAGGAAGTGCTTGCGCGCACAATACACGAGATGAGTGATCGGTCAGACAAGACCTATCTCACCCTCAATTGTGCGAATCTCCCGCGGGAGCTCGTAGAGAGTCACCTGTTCGGGCACAAGAAGGGTTCGTTCACCGGTGCGATTGACGACATGACGGGCGCCTTTGAGCGTGCGGACGGCGGCACCTTGCTTTTGGATGAGATCACCGAGATTGACCTGTCTGTTCAGGCCAAGCTTCTGCGGGTCCTGCAGGAAAGTGAATTCCAGCGCGTAGGGTCTACAGACGTTCAGAAAGTGGACGTTCGGGTGATTGCTACGAGTAACCGGAATCTTAGCTCAGCCATTTCCTCAGGCATATTCCGGGAGGACCTCTATCACCGTCTGGCAGTGTTTCCGCTGACTGTTCCACCGCTCCGCGACCACAGTAGCGATATTCCCATCTTGGCCGACCACTTCGTCAAGAAGTACTGCGGCCTGTACGATCAGGAAAAGAAGACCCTCGCAAAGGGACTCGTGGATCGCTTTCGGACATACAATTGGCCGGGAAATGTCCGTGAACTGGAAAACCTCGTGCAGCGCGGTGTCTTGCTGTCGGCCGAGCGCTCCGTGGTCGAGGTCGACGACGTGTTCGACGATTTTTTTACGGACGCAGACCCGAGTCGGGCAGAGGATGGGGGTGCTCCCAATCCGAAAAACGAGACCATCGAGGACATGGAGCGCTACATGATCATGCAGGCGCTGGAGGACTCGAACAACAATCAGCAGCAGGCGGCCCAGAAGCTGGGCATCAGTGCGCGGACCATCCGCAACAAATTGAAGCGGTACAGGGAAGAAGGGCTAATGGAGTAGCGAGCTACTCTGATCCCTTACTGGACTGCAGGGCATCGGCCATGGCGCCGGCCACCTTCTCTATGGTGTCTGGCTGGGAGTAGAATCCCGACTGGATACGGGCCTGGATCTCTGAGCGGCGAGCGGGATCCAGATTGTCAGATGCTTTGAGCGCAGCCCGAGCGGCGGTCAGTTCCGAGGACTCGGAGGCACCGGCCTGGATCTCGAGAGCGTCCCGTTCTCCACCGGCGGCGGTTCCTTCCGTTTGCGCCCGGCGGGTACCGAGTACATCTTCCGACTCATCGGTACGAGCCTGGTGAATGGCGCCAGAGGCGGCTGGATTGATGCTCGAAATAGACATGACCTTGCTCGAAGGAGGTTGAGGGCGATACTAGCCGTGTAGGCTTTTGTTCAGTCGTCCACGCGGTGCGCCCTGGCGCTTGCGGTAGGAATTGCGGGCCGACCGGAATTGGGAAACCGCCGAAACGGCAGCCTCAAGGCCTTCTTTTGTCGAGCGCATGGCCTCTTCAAGCCGCGCAGTTTGCGTTTCCAACGTCTCCCGTGCTTCATCCGTCATTCCTGTGGGCTCAAGGTCCGCCCGAATGGAGCGGAGATGTCTGCCACGGCGCTCAAGCAGGTTCGAAAACCGCTCGACGTCTCCCTGATCCAGCGCGGCGAGCATAGCGTCGCCGAGTTCGATTAGGGACTGGAGTTGGGTGTGAGGCATGGAAAGGTTGACTGTTCAACCTCCAGTACATCAAGGAGCGTGCCAGTCCCACTTTGCGGAAGGGGAGAGGCGTGCCTGCGGCCCCAAACGGCGGAAAACAACTCAAGACGGCCTTAATGCGGGATCAGGCTCTAGAAAAGTCCGCCGCCACCGCCATTGATGCTGCTTATGAACTGCCCCTGGCTCTGGAAGAGGGAAATCGATTCCTGAATCTTGGCATACTGCGCCCGTAGCTGATTCTCCCGACGGTACATGCGGTCATCAAAACTTTTTATCTGATCGCTGATTCGGCGGACTGATTCGTCCAGGACATCCACCCGATTGTCAAAGATTCCGTCAGCGCCGAGGTATCCGTCTAGTCTTGCCTCGAGGCGCTGGGCAATACCATCTGAGCCCGTAAACAGCGCCTTGAACGCCACGGGGTCCGACTCGATTGCCTCATCAAATATGTCATCGTCGTCAATCGATAGACTTCCGTCTTCGGCGATGTCGATGCCCAGTTCGGCGATGGACTGCACCATGCTGCCGGCCTGACTCGTGACTGTCGAGGCGATGTCGTTCCGCAAATTGAATCGCAGGCTTCGCATCGTGGGATCGCCAGCGAAGACGCCTCGCAGGCCCAGGGAGCCGTCGATCATGGTCGAGCCGGCGAGCTGCGTTACAATGTCGTTGTACTTGGTGATGAAGTCGGAAACCTGACCCTTGATGCCCTCAACGTCCGGCCCCACCGCAAAGTCTAGCGGATCGGTCTGGACTTCCTTCAGACTGAGGGTGATGCCGGTCAGGGCATCAGATGCCTGGTTAGACGACCGGTACATGGTCAGCCCGTCAAGGACGAACTTGCTGTTGAGCAGCGAATCAGATTCGGTCGTCCCGATGTCAGTGACGTATCCACCGCCGGTGCCTGAGGCTACGGCGGCGGTCGAGACTTCCATAGCTGCCAGCAGTCCGTTGGCCGAATCGGTAAAGGTCACGCTATTCTTGAAACCGGTCTGACCGGAGCGAAGA
>JBLFXH010000029.1:0-19774 GCA_047611125.1 Rhodothermales bacterium | reverse complement strand
TGGTCCGGTCCGGAATTGCGCCGGGCAGGGAGGACAGCAGGAAGGAAAGGTGCTCGGAATCGCCAGCGGCATTCGTGTGGGCCGTAATTCGGTCTGCCAGGTAAATGCCTGCGTGCGGCCCCATGCCACCAATGATTCCAATGGTCGGTCTAGTCATCGGGGTATATTATGCCAGCGTCTGTTCCACCGGCCTGGCATGATGAAAGTATTCAGTTTCTCTGTGTTGATGTTCGTCCTGGCCAGTCCGGTGATGGCGAACCAGCAAGTTGCTTCTACGCCAGCGGCCGCGGGTGAGTCTCCAGATGAGGCCCGGCCACGAGTTCGTGACCTGGGGATAACTCCGGGAGTCCTGTCTCCGGGGCTCTGGAATGCCATTACCGACGTTGCCGGTGTCCGCGTAGGTCACGTGACCCTGATTGAGGGCGATGCCATCCGCACCGGCGTCACCGCCGTCCTTCCCCATGCGGACAACGTCTACCAGAACAAGGTGCCGGCGGGCTTTGTGGCCGCCAACGCGTTCGGCAAGTTTGCCGGGAGCACCCAGATTGTCGAATTGGGTGAGATCGAGACTCCGATCGTCCTCACTAATACGCTCTCCGTCCCCGAAGGTGCCGCGGGGGTGGTGGAGTGGACGCTTCGGCAACCGGGAAATGAAACGGCTCGAAGCGTGAATGCCGTAGTCGGTGAGACCAATGACGGGTTCTTAAACGACATCCGGGCCCGGAAGGTTACAGCGGGGATGGTGGGCCAGGCCATTGATCGAGCCGAGAGCGGTCCGGTGACCGAAGGCTCGGTCGGCGCGGGTACGGGTACCGTCAGTTTCGGCTGGAAGGGAGGGATTGGAACCAGTTCGAGGGTCCTCCCCGAATCGCTCGGCGGGTACACGCTGGGGGTGCTAGTCCAGACCAATTATGGCGGGATCCTGTCGGTGGATGGCGTCCCGGTCGGCGAAGCGCTCGGTCAGTACTACCTCAAGAACGTGGTGGATTCGGGTGATGCGGACGGATCGGTGATAATGGTAGTAGCCACTGACGCGCCGTTGTCAGACCGGAATCTGGAGCGATTGGCCCGGCGCGCACTGATGGCCATCGCCCGTACGGGATCTCCGGCCACCAACGGAAGCGGGGACTATGCCGTGGCATTCTCGACGGCAGACTCCGTTCGACGCAGCCCTGCCCGGCGTGGTGGTGTCTCTACACTCGAGCAGCTGCCCAACGACCGGATGTCACCACTTTTCCAGGCTGCGGTGGAGGCGTCGGAGGAGGCCATTCTCAATGCGCTGTTCAAGGCTACCTCAGTTACTGGGCATCGCGGCACAGTCGAGGCCATTGATGTGGAGGCCGTAAAACGCGTCCTCTCGGATCACGGCCGGTAGAATGACGCGTGAAGAGGGGAGATGTCTCGTCCTTGCGATTGCCAATCCTCGTTCCAAGGGGCTAAATTGACGGACTGCATCGTTTCGTCGAATCCAATCCTCTGCGGACGATGCCATTGCCCG
The DNA here is from genome assembly GCA_047611125.1 of Rhodothermales bacterium. Classification (GTDB taxonomy): domain Bacteria; phylum Bacteroidota; class Rhodothermia; order Rhodothermales; family UBA10348; genus JABDJZ01. The sequence goes on along the minus strand of JBLFXH010000029.1, from coordinate 18,276 downwards.
ATCGTCTAATGGCAGGACAGCGGCCTTTGAAGCCGTCGGTGGAGGTTCAAATCCTCCTCGGGCAACTCTAGTTCGAGCGCGACACTTTCCCGGTCCTCTGCCGCTATGGCCAACCCAATCAGTATTTTCGCCGGCCGGTCCAATCCGGTGCTGGCCAAGGCCATCGCCAGATCGTTTGGCAAAGACCTAGGGCAGGTGGAGATCAAGAACTTCTCGGACGGAGAAATCTATGTCCACTACGAGGAGTCCATTCGCGGGTGTGAGCTCTTTCTGATCCAGTCCACGCAGCCGAACGCGGACAACATGATGGAGCTGCTGCTCCTGATTGATGCCGCGAAACGCGCCTCCGCGTCCCGCATTACGGCGGTAATTCCGTACTTCGGTTACGCCAGGCAGGAGCGCAAGGATCAGCCGCGCGTCTCGATCGCAGCCAAGTTGATGGCGAATCTGTTGACAAAAGCAGGTGTGGATCGAGTGCTCACCATGGACCTGCATGCATCGCAGATTCAGGGATTCTTCGATGTCCCGGTGGATCATCTGTATGGCTCCGCCGTGTTCATCCGCTACTTGCAAAAGCTGGATCTCTCCAACCTGGTTGTTGTCGCTCCCGACGTGGGAGGCATCAAGATGGCGAGGGCTCACGCGAAGCGAATGAGAGCTGATCTGGCCCTCATCGACAAGCGACGGCCGAAGCAGAACGTTGCCGAGGTGATGCACATCATCGGTGACGTAAAGGGCAAAGATGTCCTGCTCATTGACGACATGATTGATACGGCGGGTACGCTAACGAGTGCAGCAAATGCACTCAGGGCGGCCGGCGCATTGGAGATTCGTGCAGCCTGTACGCATCCACTTCTTTCGGGACCTGCCTTCGAACGCATCGAGGCATCGGCGCTGACTGAAGTGATCGTTGCAGACACGATCCCACTTCGCAAGGCGTCACCCAAGGTGACCGTGGTCAGCACTGCTGATCACTTTGCCGACGCTATTCGACGTATCTACACCGACGAGTCCGTTTCAACGCTGTTCATTCCTTGAACGGACCTTACTACCTGAAAGCTTAGAGAACGATGCAAGCGATTAAACTTGATGCAAAGACCCGGACGCCGGGCAAGGGACCTGCGCGAGCAGCACGCCGCGAAAAGGAGGTGCCCTGCATTCTGTACGGACACAGCATGGAGTCCTTGCCTTTTCAGGTGGTCGAACTTGACATGCGCGGCCTGATCTACACCGATGAGTTCCACCGCGTGGAAGTCATCCTGGAGGGCACGACCTACGATTGCATCCTGAAGACGGTGGACTTCCACCCGGTCAGCGATCGTCCCATCCATGCCGACTTCCAGATGCTGCAGGCGGGTGAGGTGATCACCCTGACCGTGCCGCTTCAGATTGTTGGTTTGTCGCTGGGGCAGCGCAACGGTGGTAGCCCGGTTACGCGTCAGAACGAGCTCTCAATCACGTGCCTTCCTAAGGACATTCCGGATCACTTCCAGATTGACGTGACCAACGTCGATATCGGTGACTCCGTCCATCTTCAGGATCTGGCCGACGATAAGTACGAGTTCGATCTCTCGATGGAAGAGACGCTCTTCTTTGTACAGGCCGCTCGTGAAGAAGAGGTCGAGGAAGATGTTGATGAGGCACTTGAGGCAGGTGATGTACCTGTGGTCGGTGACGAGGACGCAGAAGAGTCAGACGACTAGGAGTCCGGTTTGGCCAAGCGACTGCTTGTAGGCCTCGGGAATCCCGGGTCTGATTACGCAGAAACGCGCCACAACGTGGGTTTCATGGTGATCGACGCGTTGGCAAAACGCGCGCGCACCGATGTCACGCGTGAGCGTGACGAAATGCTCTTTGGCTGGGGGAAATGGCGAGGCCGGGAAATCGGCCTCGCCAAGCCCCAGACCTTTATGAACAGGAGCGGTACAGCGCTGGAGGTCTTCCTGCGCCGGTACAAATTGGATCCGAGTGAGATACTCGTGATCGTGGACGACATCCACCTTCCCCTTGGCACCATCCGCATGCGCCCCAAGGGAGGCTCCGGTGGTCACAACGGTGTGCAGGATATCATCGATTGGCTGGATACGTCCGAGTTTGCTCGACTCCGGATTGGAGTGGGGAGTGAGTTTCAGGAAGGACGGCAGTCAGACCATGTGCTGAGTCCCTTTGAAGAGGAGGAGCAGGAGCTCCTGGCCAACGTCATGAAGCGCGCGGAGAATGCTGCGCTGACGTTCGTGACGGATGGGGTGAACACGGCGATGAACCGGTTTAATACGAAGTAGGGAAGAGTCGATTCGGCCCGGGGCGACCGACGGGGTCGGCGACGGTCGCCGCGTCCATCTTGTGGCAAATCGTGTCCGGAAAGTGCAGAAGAGCCGTCTGAATAGCACAGTTCGGACATTGCGCATTCGGAACCGGACATGCTTCCGAAAAACGTCAGGCTGACACGTTCTGCGTTCTTGCATGGGCCCGTTATATCCAAACGGTACCCGTGGTCCATTTCATAAGACACAACCGAATGTCACACTTTCCGAAATCCCTCTCCATGCTTCTGACGGCTCTGATCCTGACCGCGGGTGCTGTCAGCGCGCAGATCACGTTTCCGTCACCCTTATCCTCCGCCATGGCCGGTTGCACAGTTTCTACTGGCTTCATCGACGGAGATGCCAATCTGGATGTTGCCCAAGGAATGTGCTACAACGCAGGGAGTTATGAGATCCGGGTGTCTCTTGGAAACGGCAACGGCACATTTGCGGCGTCCACAGTGGTTGGGGTGTCGGGATCGGGTGGGCCCGGCGATCTTGGGCTTACAAACGGTGACTCTAATCTCGATATCGTTGTTGCGGCTTCGGCTGGAATAACAACGTACCCTGGCAACGGGGACGGAACGTTCGGCGTTCCGATCGTGAGTGGTACAGTGTTTTCGAACTCGGGGAATCGCTTTGACCTTGACCTGGCTGACATGAACGGAGACGGTTTTCTTGATGCGATCGTGGCGGCGATTCCCTCAGGAGGCGGTTTGGCGAACACCCAGGTGTTTCTTGGTAACGGGACCGGTTCCTTCTCCTTCCAGTCCGCCTTCACCTCAGTGCGAGACCATCTCGGCGTCATTCCGGCGGATTTCAATGGGGATGGAATTATCGACGTGGGTGTTCACGAGAACGGCTACGCAACAATCCTGCTGAACGATGGCGCGGGAAACGTTTCCCTAGGGGGGACTGTCGTGGCCGGGGGCGCGTGGGGCCACCGGGCGGAGGGAATCGATGCCGGTGATCTCAACGGCGACGGCAATCTGGACCTGCTGGTAAGCAACCAGATTGTGCTGGGCAACGGCGACGGGACCCTGCAAGCGGCCTCTCCTTCCGCTGTCATTGTTACCAACGCGCAGTTCATTCCGACCGTAGCCCTACTGGACTTGTCGGGGGATGGTGTGCTCGATGTCATCCTAGGAGGTGATGACAATACCAGCGGTGGATCGCCCAGCAGCCTTATTGGATCTGGTGTCGGCCAGGGAGATGGTACCTTCGGAAGCGTCGCCCAGCATGGACCTGGAATAGAAACTCGAGGAATCGCTTGGGGAGACTTCGACAACGCGGGAGGACTGGATCTGCTCGTAATCGGCGGCAGTACAGCTTATGTCTTCCTGATGAACGGCTTCAGGCCCGATCTTTCCGGCCAAACCCTGAGCGTTGATGACCCTATCAGCTTCGCCGGCAATGAGTTGTCCAAGATTGCTACGATCACAAATGACCACTTTCTGGACGACGCTACAATCTCGGGTTTCTCCATTGACTCGGGGTCAGCCAATCCGCAGGATTTCTCCATAGGCACAGAAACCTGTACCGCGGCACCCATTAGCGCCGGCGGTGGGATGTGCACCGTCGAAATTCTGTTCGCGCCGGGGGATGCCGGCCCGCGATCGGCGACGGTTCTCATCGCATCGGACATTCCGGCCTCTCCGACGCCTTTCGTTGTGTCCGGCTTCGGCTCCGTCGACTTCGGCGATGCCCCCGGTGATCAAGACATGGACGCCGACGGCGACTATGACAATGTCACACGCCTCCCCAACGGAGCCCGTCACCTGGCCGTTGGTGCAACCCTTGGCGCCGAGCGCGACACGGAGGCTGATGCCTCCAACGCAGATGCCGCCTCCCTCGGCGATGACACGGACGTGAGCCCCGACGATGAGGACGGCGTATCGTTCGCGCTGACCACCACGCTAACGAGTCCGGTGGCCGGCACTTTTGGTGTCCTCGTTCCCAACTCGACGGCCTCCGCCACCATCACGGCTTCCGCCGCCGGCTATCTCAACGTATTCGTCGACGGCGCCGGTAGCGCGACGGACGGCTCCTTTGTGGGTGATCAAGTTGGTACCGCCAACATGCCTATCTCAGCCGGAGTCAATACGGTGACCTTTGCGGTCCCAGGCCCCGCGGTCTTAGGCAACACGATTGCCCGGTTCCGGCTGACCGATGCCGCGGCGATTTCCTCTGACGGCATCGGCCTGGAGCCGACCGGAGAGGTGGAGGACTACTTCATCGTTGTCGATGCTGCCGCGGACATAGAGGTCGGCCTGAGCGGAGCCGGGGGCTCGCTCTCGCTGGAAGGCGGCAACCTGGTGGTCCGTGACAGCAATGGTACCATTGTGTCCAGCATACCGACCGGCTCGGTCCACTCCCTGACCATCAACGGAGACGACTCCGACGAAACGATCAGCTTCGACTGGGGCCTGGTGGAGGCGGTCACGGACATCACGTTCAACCTCGGCAATGGCTTTGACGCATTGGTCATCGAGCAGGGTGCAGGCACCCCGGGGACGATCACCTACCAGCACATCAACGCCACCAGCGGATCGATCACCGATGGCGTCAACACGGTGAATTTTGCCGGCCTGGATCCCATCATCGACGTGATCGGCGTGGGCACACGCATCTTCACCTTCCTGGCGGATGACGAAACTATCGTGCTTTCAGCCGATGGCGATGGCTTCATCGACAACGGGATGTCCTTCATTGACGGCGGCGCGGCTGAGGAGGTCTCTTTTGCGAATCCGACCTCGACGCTGGAGGTCAACACGGCCAATGGCACCAACAGCGTGCTCCTAGGTCTCCTGGACACCGACGTCGACGCCGGTTTTCTGGGCGTAACCGTCAACGGCGGCACGGGCTCAGACACCTTCACGGTGACTCCGGCCAGTTATCCGATCATGATAAACGGAGCGGCCAACACGACCTGTCCGGGCGATGGCCTCGTGCTGGACCTGACGGGTGGCGCGGTGGTGGATGTCTTCACCTACGACAGCGGCACCGGTGACGGCTCTTACACCTTCTCCAGCGGCCACGAACCGGTGACCTTCACCGGCATCGAGCAGTTGGGCGAGTCGGATCTCTCGATCTCAGCGAACCTCGCGACGCTCTACGCCACGCAGGACCTGACGACGGCCGCCGAGAACGAGTTGGTCGTGACGGTCACCAATGACGGGGCCACCGATGCTACCTGCGTGACGGTTGAACTGTCGCAGGCGCTGGCGGTCTTCCTGGACTCCGGCCTCGGTGTGGCAAGCACCGGCGGCGCGTTTGCTGGCACGGAATGGAGCATCCCGCTGCTGGAGCCTGGTGAAGAAGCCACGCTGACGATCACCGGTCTAGTGGTCAACGTCAACGAGGGCGCACTCACCTTTACAGTCGATGCCTTCCAAGACACCGATGAGACCAACAACGTGGCCTCGGTCACCATGTCCTTCGGCTTCCAGATGCCGGCCAAGACGCACGTGAACGCGGCGCTCTATTACGAGAAGACCACCACGGGCGGAGCCTATGATGCGCTCATCGTCGGCCTCTACCAGGGTTCGCCCGGTATCGACGGCGCGGTCTGGTGCAAGGTGCCTGAAGCCGTCGGCTCCTGGCCGACCATTCCAGCCGCCTCCATCGGCAACCTGTTCCGTCCCTGCTCGAACGGCCTCCCGTTCCCGCTGCACGTGAACGACATCTTTGAGGACGCCTCCGGCACCCTGTGGCTGGCCACGTGGGGCAATGCAGGACTCTACAAGTCCGAAGACGACGGCGAGAGCTGGACGGACGTAGAGCCGATCTTGGGCTCCAATAGCGGCTGGGCGAACGTCTACACGATCATCGAGGATGAGCTCGACGGCGTCCTGTACATCTCGGCCAACAACGGGTTGGTATTCCTGTCCCTGAATGACGGTGACACTTGGCAGCAGCTGGGCGGCCTCCCCGGCGCTTCGGCCGACACGCCATGGTCGATGACCTCGCATCCAACGATTTCAGGGACGATCTATGCGGGGACGTTCGGCAACGGCGTGTTTGTCTCCGAAGACTTCGGGTTCACCTGGGAGGAGCTGGATGATGCGGCCACTGTACCCAATGAAAACGACGACCTCCTGGACACGGATATGTCGGGCGATGACTTTGCCGGTCACATCTTCGATCTGGAGTTCTCTCCAGACCTGAGCGTTGCCGGCGACCACGTGTTGTATGCCGGCACGGGCAACGGCGTCTGGCAGGCCGAGCTGGCCGTGGGTACAGCGTCCACGTTCGTGACCGGCTGGACGCAGAACGGGCCGACGGTGACGCTGGATGACCTGTCGACGGTGACGCCGGAAGTGCGCACACTGGCCTTTGTCGAAGACGCCGGAGACACGGACGACAACCTGGTGGCGGGCACGTGGGGCTTCGGAGCCTTCGAGTGGGTGAGCCCCAACGCCCTGTCGACTCCGAGCGCGCTGACCCTGAAGGAAGGCGAGATCACCTTCGTGGCGGTCTCCCCGACGGGCGGGATCTTCGTGGGTGCCTCCAGCGGGGCCACGGCCATCGTGACGGCAGCCAGCGGCACCTCAACCGCGAGCGAGCCGGGGCAGTCCGAACTACCCGAAGGCTACGCGCTTGGCCAGAACTACCCGAACCCCTTCAACCCGGTCACGACGATAGGCTTCAGCTTACCAGAGACGGGGCGGGTTAAACTGAGCGTCTTTGACGGACTCGGGCGCGAGGTGGCCATCCTAGTGGACGGAACCATCCAGGCCGGCAACCACGAAGCGCGGTTCGACGCGAAGAGTCTGCCGACAGGGGCTTACCTCTACCGGCTCTCGACCGACGCGGGCGCCATCGCACGCACCCTCATTCTGATGAAGTAGGCAAAAACTCCGCTAACCGGGAGACCGAATAGCCCCGCCGACACCGGTCGGCGGGGCTATGTTGTTTTTGGGGTCTAGTCAAAGCGATACCAAACAGGGATTCCCCTACAGATCCTCCCGGTCGCTGGCCGTATAGTGAGTCTCCATCCCCGCCGCCGCCGACGTGCTGAACGCCATTCAGTTCGAGAGGGCCGCATCTGAAGCAGGCGCCCGCTACCGTTTTCAGCTCTCTGAAACCGCCGCGTTCGACGGGATGGTGGCAGACACGGCTGGCATCTTTGCGTCCCACCACGTCGTCCGAAATCTCTCGCTGGGAGCCGACTATTTCTGGCGGGTAGCGACCGTCTCATTGGCCGGGGAATTGTGGTCGGACACCCGCCGGGTATGGTCCGTGGTCATCCCACAGGACCCTCGCAATCCGCTAACCGCGGAGAAAGTGCATCTCGGCCGCCTTCTCTTCCATGAGACTGTCCTCGGCACCCGTCCTGCGATTCCTGAGGGAGCAGGTACGTACGGCTGTGTGACCTGTCACCACGCGGAGGCCGGCTTTCAGGCGGGTCGACGCCAGTCTATCGGTGACGGAGGGTCCGGTTGGGGAGTCATGGGCGAAGCTCGCACCGCAGCCTACGGCGGAGGCCTGACGGACGCTCCTGGGCTTCGATCTCCGTCTGTTTTGAACGGAGCCTTTCAGGACGTGATGCACTGGGACGGCAGCTTGGGCGCGTTTGGCCAGAACGCGGGGACCGACGCCTTCTGGACTGAGGGGTCCTTCCAGGAGGTGAACCGTCTAGGCTACGATGGACTCGAGTCTCAGGCGATCGCTGTTCGCAAACCGGGCCCCCTTTCAGCAGTGGCTGGCGGGCGAGACCGATGCCATGACCCCGGAGGAAAAACGGGGAGCGCTCGTGTTCTTCGGCGAATCAGGTTGTGAGACCTGTCACACAGGCCCGGCTCTCGCGGGTCCCGGGTTCTACGCGTTAGGGATGCCGGACATGGCGGGAGTGGTTGGCGATCAAGAGGTTGCCCTCGGTCGAGGAGGATTCCGACCCGGGTACCTTCGGGAAGTTGTTTTCCCGCGAACGACGCCGCGGCCCGACGAGGTCTTGAGTGTGACTAGCATCCAGCGCCTGGGCCAGGTCTGCCCATAGGTCGTCCACAGCCTCCAGCCCAACGGAGAGCCGGAGCAGGCTGTCTGAAACGCCGCTGGCTTCTCTGTCTGCCTCAGACACGACCCGGTGGGTCAGGCCGGCAGGATGCTGGATGAGCGTATCCGTTGAGCCCAAGCTGACGGCCGGCGTCATCAGCGTGACCCGTTGCAGGAGTCGCTGCGCCGCTGTGAGGCCGCCGCGGACTTCGAAGGCCAGAACCGCGCCCGCGCCGCGCATCTGGCGGCCGGCGGGGTCGGAGCGGAGGTCGGGGTAGTGCACGGCTGAGACGGCGGGATGCCCGGCCAATCGCTCGACCAATTCTCCAGCAGTCTCCTGAGCACGATGCACCCGAAGGCTGAGCGTCGGGAGGCCGCGATGTAGCAGATAGGCGGCCAGGGGATGCAGGAGCCCTCCGGTGACGAGCCGGACCTGCCGAAGTCGCATGGCCCAGTCTTCACTGGTGGCAACAACGCCGGCGATCACGTCCCCGTGACCTCCCAGGAACTTGGTAGCGGAATGAAGCACCAGCGCTGCGCCGTGGTCCAGCGGATTCTGGAGGACAGGCGTCGCAAAGGTTGAGTCCACAAGAACAGGCACCTGACCCGCCTGATGCACCACGTACTCGATGTCCACGAGCTTCAGTGTGGGGTTGGCGGGGGTCTCGATTACGACGAGAGCCGTGTCGGGTCGCACGGCGTCTGCCACTCCGTCAACCGTAGTCCACGTGACGGTGGTACCGAGAAGGCCGCTCGAGAGGAGGTGATCCGTGGTTCCGTAGAGAGGACGCACGCCGACCACGTGCTTGTGCTCCTGGCAAGCCGCCAGAAGGACCGCGCTGAACGCCGCCATTCCGGAGCCGAAGGAAACGGCCGCCTCACCGCCCTCTAGAGACGCGAGGGCCTTCTCGAATCGTCCCACCGTTGGATTGTGGAGGCGGGCGTAGATGGGATTGGCTGCCTCGCCCTCGCCTGCCACCAGCGCGTCGAGACTCGCGCTTGCGGCCGTCAGGTCCGTAAACGGATAGGTTGTTGACAGGTCGATCGGTGGCGCGTGAACACCCAGGGCCCCAAAATCATCACGACCTGCATGGACCGCCCGGGTCTGAAAGTCTTTGTATTGCGGCTTCATTTCCTGTTCCATTTGTTCGGCATTCGTCTGTATAGTAGAATAATCAGATGGCCAACAGCAATGGAAGCGAACACAATTCGGAAATGAGCACGGAGCGAAGCCTGGATCGAACAGATCACGCCATTTTGGACGGTCTGGTGAAGAATGCTCGGTTGTCAAACAAGGAGCTGGCGGCGGCCGTCGGGATCGCGCCCTCCACCTGCCTGGAGCGTGTTCGGAGGCTCAACGACGAGGGTGTGGTGACGGGCTACCATGCCGAGGTGAATCCAGCCGCCGTTGGGGTCGGACTGCAGGCGCTGATTGCCATCAAACTGGGCCGTCACTCAAGGCCGGTCGTCGATGCCTTCCAGGCCCACGCCCTGGGATTACCGGAAGTGACGCAGGTCTTTCACACCAGCGGAGCCAACGATTTCCTGGTGCACGTGGCCGTGCGGGATGCGGGGCAGCTTCGCGACCTGGTGCTGACTGCCTTTACGGAGCGTCCCGAAGTGGTTCACATCGAAACCGCCGTCCTGTTCGGTCACTACCGGACGGCTGGTCTGCCACGTCCTCGGCCCGTGTAGCTACCCTTCCCGTCGCCGTCCCGCTAACGATGCCGAACGGTCGATTGGGCACCGCACCTTCGTCCGTCCGGAGACGGCACGAAATTGCTTGTAACGGCGACGACTTTCCGGACTCGGCGCTCATACCTGCGCCCTGTCACTTATAGATCTTCTGGCCTAGCCTTGAGCCTCTGTCTGACTGGGCGTTGCACGCCTGCGCCTCGGGGCCTCTGTTTTGAAAAAGGCCAGATGCCTCGGATGTCAGAGTTTTACGGAATCGAGATTGCCATGTACTATCGGGAGCATTCGCCTCCACACTTCCACGCGGCCTACTCGGGTAGCCAGGCGGGAATCCTCATCGGGGATGGCTCGATTCTCCAAGGTGACCTTCCGAGACGGGCCGCTAGAATGGTCCGTCGCTGGGCAGAAATCCATCACGCGCAAACTGGTCCAACGGGGCGGATTTTGCTCCGGAGGCGCTCTGGGAGTTGCCGGATCTGGCCACCGCCGAATAGGGCTCTCAGTCGTCCTTCGCCAAAAGACAGCGGACGCTCAGGACCTCCGTCAATCACTTCGCGGGCAAAAGACGCACGGCGTAGGAGCCCGTCGAGCGGGACCTTGGTGTCGAACAGGATTCTGGCGATGCGCCACGGATACCACCGTGATTGCTCGGTTGATACACGGTCTACTCGCGCTCCGATTCACTCCCAGAGTTTCGTCACCCGAAATCCTTCGAATTCCTTCTCTTCGGGGATATAGCCGTCCAGCACCATGAGGTTCTGAGTGGGGTGGAGAGCGAATCCTAAGCGGGACGGCCAAAGAGACTCGTAGGAAATGCCGATCTTCACATCTGGGCGGCCTGCCGCCATTGGGGGGAACCACCCCTGACTCGTGTAGACCACGCACACACCGAACCCAATCCGAATGCGCCGCCATCTCCCCTTGACGGCTGTCCTGTTTCTGGCGACTCTGCCAGTAGCGGCACAGACCAATCCGCTCCTGATCCCTGAGACCCTCGAAGGTCCTACCTACAACCTCGAGATGCACAGGACCACTCATGAGTTCTTCGATGGCGTGGCCACCGATACCTACGCGTTCAATGGCTCGTACCTAGGGCCAACGCTGATTCTGAACAGCGGTGAGGACATTCAAATGAACGTTCTCAATAGCATTGGCCAGACCACGACGACGCACTGGCACGGGATGCACGTCGCGCCTATGGACGATGGCGGTCCGCACACGGCTTTTGACGATGGCCAGACGTGGTCTCCGGACTTCACGGTCTTGGACCGGGCCACCACGTTCTGGTACCACCCCCACCTGCACGAGCACACCAACGAGCAGGTCTACCGAGGCTTGGCGGGGATGATTATCGTGCGGGATAAGGAGGAAGCAGCTCTGGCACTGCCCCGTACCTACGGTGTCGATGACATCCCTCTCATCATTCAGGATCGCCAGTTCAGCGCACAGCGGCAGCTGGTATTCAACCTCGGTGGGCCAGGCGCCGGGGGCGATGAAATCGTCATCAATGGCACGGTGGATCCGTATGTCGAGGTCGGAGCACAGACAATCCGATTCCGGGCATTGAACGGTTCTGGAGCGAGAGTCTATAATCTCGGTTTCGAGGACGGCAGGACGTTTCATCAAATCGGCTCGGACGGAGGGCTGCTTGAGGCGCCCGTTGCGCTGACCCGCGTCCGGCTCGCACCGGGAGAGCGCGCGGAACTCCTTCTCGACTTTTCTGGCGACAACGGCAGCACAGTCAACCTGATGAGTTTCGCCTCCGAGTTTTCCAACGGCGAGCCCGGCGGCCCAGCCGGCGGCCCCGGTGGCCCACCACCCGCTCCACTGGACGGAGAAGACTTCCTGCTGACAGAGATTCGAGTTAGCGCCGCCACCTCTGGTGCCGTTCAGGGCATGCCCGCCACGCTTGCGGTTCTGAACCGTCTGAACGAGTCGGATGCTGATCGAACCCGGACCATGGTGCTAGGCGGTGGCGAGCAGGGCGAACCCTTCAACATCAACGGCCTGACAATGAATCTGCAGGTCATCAACGAGACCGTGAACCTGGGCGACACCGAGATCTGGGAGTTGACCAACCGGACGCCCATAGCCCACCCCTTTCACATCCACGACATACAATTCTTCATCCTTGACCGAGACGGCGCCCCGCCTGCCGAGAATGAGCGCGGCCTCAAAGACGTAGTGTTGGTCGAGCCGGATCAGACGGTGCGTTTTCTGACCGTGTTCGAGGACTTCGCCGACCCCGTTGTGCCTTACATGTATCACTGCCATTTGCTCGGCCATGAGGATGGTGGGATGATGGGCCAGTTCCTTGTGGTAGATCCGCAGGCAACCACCACGCAGGCCCCTCCCGAATTGCCGGCGGACGTCCTGGCCGCGGCCGTGTATCCGAATCCGTTCTCAACTCGGGCTACGGTCTCCTATTCAGTTCCTGACAGGGCTCCTGTGGCCATCGACGTCTATGACGTCCTGGGGCGTCATGTGCAGCGACTTTTTCAGGGGCAGCGGGCGGCCGGGGTCTACGAAGTGACTTGGGCACCGAGTAAGGCGCCTGCGGGGACCTATGTCATCCGAGTGGTGTCTGGGACTACGGCGGTTTCCAGTGTGGTCGCGCTCTCCGGTCAATAGCGGCGATGGAGAGCCGAAAACTAGGTCAGCGGGCCTTGGGCCGGATCCCGGCTACCAGCGTCGCGAACCCATCGATCTCGAAGTGTTCGATCACAATTTGGTGCTGCCCTCCCAACTGAAGTACGATTTCCTCCTGTCGCGGGGCGTGCCACGTCCAGTCCTCGTGGACCAACGCGCCGTCCACGAAGACTCGCACCCCATCGTCTGAGGTCAGGTCGAGGAGATACGCTCCTTCTGGGACGGTGACCTGCCCGACTGAACGGGTTGCGAAATAGTCGGCGGGTACTCCATCGGCCGGTGAGCGAGACCATCCAAATCCGAGATCCTGAGTCCGCAACGAATGGATCGGTGGCTGGGCGATGACATTACTGAACGCATCATGCTGCTCGCGCGGATCGCTGACGTCCCGCTCCCACTCCCAGAAATCCACCGTCCAATCGATCGGAACGAATAGGTAGGCATAGTCGAATGCGAACGGCTGTCCCGCGGGAGTGGTGCGGCCGAACCTGTCGGTGACCTGTGAGCCGGTAAACCGCCCTTGAAGCCGCAGATCAACGCTCGCTGCATCCGTACGCCACACCCGAATGGAGTCGCCAACACTCCCTGACAAAGCCGACACCGAGTCCACACCTGTAAGCGAGGTGATCACCCAATCGCCGGAAGGCCCGACAATTTCGAACCACTGCTCACGGTTCCTTCGCGGAGATCGGGGCCAGAAGGCCGGAGACCGAAAGTCGTGAGGACCCCACTCGTCAACCAGGATGTAGCTGCGGTCCCGCGGGTGGTATCGATCCACGCCCTCCGGCTGCCAGGTATCCAGATAGTGATTTGAGGCCTCCTGGAGACCCGTGGTGCGGTCGGCATTGATCGGCTGCGTCACACCCAGAAACGTGTTGCCGGTAATCTCATAGTCGCGGCTCCGGACGTCCCGTGCCTCGGAATAGCCCCAATCAGGGGGTTGGGAGTCGCGTTCCCAGAGCCGCAACCCCTCATCGCCGCCAGAAAACACGTTCCCGGTGACCTGAATATCCTGACCGTGCTCGATGGCGATGTGCTCTTCGTTGTTCACGAAAGTGTTGCCCTCAATCACAGTGTCGAACGAGTACCCGCCCCAGATGCCGTGCCAGCAGCCCTCGATGTAGTTGTCCCGGACCTCGTTAGTTGAGAACGTGATTTCGATTCCGTTGGTGGGCGCGAATGAAAAGTCGTTGTGGTGAATCACATTGCCGTTGCAGCCGCCTTCCCCGGTGTCCATCGTGGTTTGCCCTGCCCAGAGGAAGAACCCATCGCCAGAATGCGTGGCTGAGTTGTAGCCGAATTCGTTGTCGTTCGATTGCTCATACACCAGAATCGCGGCCGAGTCCTGACCGCGGTTGTAGACGCCGTGACTGTATCCCCGCACGTTGAAATCGAGCGTGTTGTGCAGCACTCGATTTCGCGAACTACGGTACATCCCGATTCCGAGCGAAGAGTTGAATGTGATACGGTTGCCCTGAAAAACGCTGTCGTTGACATCAGCCAGCAACAGGCCGTTTTGTCCACCGGTCACAGTCACTCCCTCAATGCGGCAGCCTGAACAACCGCGCAGGTAGACCGCGGCCCCAAACCGCAGCCACTGATCGCTCTCGTTGTCGTGGTAACTCATCCAGTCGTCGTTGTGCTCGCGTTCGATAGTGGACTTGAGCCGCTGTCGCCAGTTGTAGCTGAGTTCTGACTCGGTGATGCTCAGCCCGGGGGTGTCGCGGGCCATGATGGCCACCTTGAAGCCGCGTACGGTAGCACCGGTCAGGGTCACGTTTGCCCCGGGCTCAATGAAAATCCCTGTGCCGGCGAATGTATCAGGGTTTTCAAGGTCCACAGATCCCTGCAGAATGGCCCCGGTGAAATCGATCGTGATGTCGCTCCCGGCGATCCGGATCGCGCCGGCGGAGTCGGCGGGAATGTGGTAGGTCCCGGGCGCTATGCGGGTGGAGGAGCGGATTACCAGGCCCGGCGAGAGGGGTATGCCGTCCTCCTGTGCGGCCGACGCGTTGGTAAGCATCATCAGGGCCGCCAAGAGGACCAGCGTCCTGCCACACGATGCAGCACTCAAAGGGAATCGAGTCATAGAGCTATGGTCTGCGCATTGATTATTCGCATCGGACGGTGTGCAATCGGTGTATTAGCGGCCTAATATTGAGGATCTGAGGCTACTTACGTATCCCGCCCTCTGCCATGCAAGGCCGGCATCGGAAACGCCCAGCCTGCAAAGTGCGCCGCGGCCTCAGATCTACTCGAATTATCTGACCATACTCTTTCCAAAAGTATCCATGGATGCTGCTCTGATTTTATACCTCGTTCCCGTGGCCGGCGTGATTGCACTGGTGTACGCTTTCACACGCGCCCGATGGGTCGGGAAACAGGATCCTGGTACTCCGGAAATGGTTGAGATCTCTCAGGCCATTGCCGACGGTGCTCGCGCATTCCTTCGCCAGGAGTACCGCGTACTCCTGATCTTTGTCGTTGTCGTGGCTGCGCTTCTGGCGTTCGCCAACGCCGGCCAGGCCGGGTCATCGTGGATGATCGCCGTTTCGTTTGTGGTAGGGGCGTTCTGCTCCGCGCTGGCAGGCTTCATCGGTATGAACGTCGCTACAAAGGCGAACGTCCGCACCACCCAGGCTGCGAGGCAAGGCCTCGGACCAGCGCTGAACGTCGCGTTCTCTGGTGGTCTCGTCATGGGTCTTTCGGTGGTCGGACTCGGTGTCCTTGGCCTCGGATCGCTGTTCATCGCCTATGACAGTGCAACCGCATGGGACATCTCGAAGATCATCTCCGTGATCTCGGGCTTCTCGCTGGGCGCTTCTTCGATTGCGCTCTTTGCACGCGTCGGTGGTGGTATCTACACGAAGGCTGCCGACGTCGGTGCTGACCTTGCCGGCAAGGTCTACGAAGGTATTCCTGAGGATGACCCACGCAACCCTGCTACGATTGCCGACAACGTTGGTGACAACGTGGGTGACGTGGCCGGAATGGGCGCTGACCTCTTCGAGTCCTACGTCGGATCGATCATCGGTACGATGGTCCTCGGGACGGCCTTCCTGGAAGTCATGGCGACCTCCACCTACGGGTCACTATCGCCGATCCTGCTCCCGCTGGCTCTTGCATCCGTGGGCATCCTCGTCTCGATTGCCGGTTCATTTTTCGTCAAGGTGAAGGACGGAGGCGACCCGCAACATGCGCTGAACATCGGCGAATTTGGCGCCGCGGGCCTGATGGCGGTGCTGTCGTACTTCATCATCACCGCGATGCTTCCCGAGACCTGGTCGGTAGGCGGTTTTGAGTATACCAGCGTAGGCGTCTATTGGGCTGTTGTAATCGGTCTGGTATCTGGTACGGCTATTGGCCTCATCACTGAGTACTACACGGCCACCGGCAAGGGCCCGGTTAACAGCATTGTCCGTCAGAGCGTGACGGGTTCGGCCACCAACATCATCTCCGGCCTCGGTGTCGGTATGTACTCGACCGGTCTTCCGGCTATCGTACTGGCACTGGCCATCATCGGGGCGCACCACTTTGCTGGCCTCTACGGCATCGCGATCGCCGCTGTTGGAATGCTTTCCGTGACGGGTATCCAGTTGGCTGTAGACGCTTACGGTCCTATCTCAGACAACGCAGGTGGCATCGCCGAAATGGCTAACCTCCCTCCGGAAGTGCGCGAGCGCACTGACAAGCTGGACGCGGTCGGCAACACGACCGCTGCCATCGGCAAGGGCTTTGCGATTGGCTCCGCTGCGCTGACGGCCCTCGGCCTCTTCGCTGCGTTCATGCAGCAGGCTGATGTGCCAAATATCGACGTCGCCAACCCGAAGATTCTCGCCGGTCTTCTGCTCGGCGCCATGCTTCCCTACGTCTTCAGCGCCATGGCCATGAACGCAGTCGGCCGCGCCGCCGCAGACATGATCAAGGAAGTCGGTCGTCAGTTCGCCGAGATTCCTGGTCTCCGCGAGGGAACGGCCAAGGCCGACTCCACGCGTTGCGTTGAGATCTCGACCAAGGCGGCCATTCGCGAGATGATCCTTCCGGGCCTCCTGGCTGTGATCGTCCCCGTCGTCATCGGGTTCATCGACAAGAGCATGCTCGGCGGCCTTCTGGCTGGCGTGACGGTCTCTGGTGTTCTCTTCGCCATCTTCCAGTCCAACGCGGGCGGTGCATGGGACAACGCCAAGAAGACCATCGAAGGTGGTTTTGAGATCGATGGCGTCGTGTACGGCAAGGGCTCCGAGGCTCACAAGGCTTCTGTTGTTGGCGATACGGTTGGCGATCCGCTCAAGGACACTTCCGGTCCAAGCCTCAACATTCTGATCAAGCTGATCGCAGTCGTGGCCCTGGTCATTGCACCGCTGATTGCCTGATCCTGACGGATTCTGAAAGCGGGCTCCCGGACTGTTGAGTTCGGGAGCCTTCTTTTTGGTCGAGACTCACGGTTCCCAGTCCTCAGACGCGAACACGAAGCCTTCCGCTTCGTACCCTTTCGCCTCAGCATTTCACCATCCCAGCTCGTTATGGCCAAGGTCGATGTCGCAATGCCCAAGATGGGCGAATCGATTACCGAAGGAACCGTCATCGTATGGCTCAAGAAGCCCGGCGACACAGTTGAGCTCGATGAGCCCCTCCTAGAAATCGGCACCGACAAGGTGGACACCGAGGTCCCCAGCCCGGCTGCCGGAATCCTGGCTGAGATCCTCGTGCAGGAGGGCGACACCGTTGAGGTAAATACGGTCATCGCGCGTCTGGAGACGGATGTAAACGCCGCTATTGAAACGGCCCCTGCAGCTGCGCCACCGGCGGCCGCGAAGCCAGCTCCCGTCGTAGCAGCCGCCCGCGTGGCCGCACCCGCGAGTGCGGCTCCCGCGCCAGTAGTCGTGGCCGCGCCAGTAGCGTCTGCCCCGACCCCCTCGGCAGAAGTGGCCACCATGGCCGCCGGCGAACCCGTTCAGGTCGTGATGCCCAAGATGGGCGAGTCGATCATGGAGGGGACGATCATTTCCTGGGCCAAGAAGCCTGGCGACCCCATCGAGCTCGACGAAACTCTGCTCGAAATTGCCACCGACAAGGTGGATACCGAGGTGCCTTCGCCCACCCAGGGCGTCGTAGTTCAGCTCCTGTTCGAGGAGGGCGCTACCGTTGAGGTGGGCACTGCCATCGCCATCATCGCATCCGGTGCCACCGCTGGGGCAGCCCCGGCTCCGCCGGCTGCTGCCCCAGCGGCACCCCAGCAGGCAGCCCAACCCGCGGCGCACGGAACTGCGCAGGTGCCCGCCCCGGCAGCACCGTCAGGAGACGGCGCCGCCGGCCCGATCCCGCGCCACGACGAAGAAGGCAGCTTCTACACGCCGCTGGTCAGGTCCATCTCCGAAGCCGAAGGAGTTGCGCTGCACGAGTTGAAGAGCATCCACGGTACCGGACGAGATGGTCGTGTGACCAAGGCCGACCTGATGGGCTACCTGAAGACTCGCGGCGCGGCAGTGCCCGCTACTCAAGCCGCTCCCGCTCCCGCTGCCGCTCCGGCTGCGCCGAGGCCCTCTGCGCCATCTCAGGTGGTGGCCACGGGAGATGGACGGGTCGAGATCATTAAGATGGACCGCATGCGGCAGATCATCGCGGACCACATGAC
>JBLFXH010000028.1:0-19846 GCA_047611125.1 Rhodothermales bacterium | reverse complement strand
GCCGCCGAGGCCAACCCTGCGCCTGCCGACCCCGCCGTAGTTGTGTCCGATGAGCTTCCCGCAGCACCTGAGTTTACCCTGCCGTCACTGTCGGGCGAAGACTACAGCCTAGCAGACCAGCGCGGCAAGGTGGTGATCGTCAACTTCTGGGCTACCTGGTGTGGGCCATGCGTCCGCGAAACTCCCGGGTTTGTGGATCTCCAGGATGAACTCGGGGGTGACTCCTTCGAGATCGTCGGCGTTTCCCTGGATCAGGAAGGTTTTGAGGTCATTCGCCCCTTTGCTGAGCTGTACGAGGTGAACTATCCGATGCTACTGGACGACGGTGCACTAGCCGACGAGTTCGGCGGCGTGTATGCGATGCCGTCTTCATTCATCATCGACAAGGAAGGCCGGGTGGCCCACCGGGTGGTGGGCGAGTTTCCGTTCGAGGACCTGAGGCCTGAGATCGAGCGAATGATCTCGGAATAGGCTAGCCCGCCGTGGGCACGAACCGGCCGACGGTCATCTTATCGCGCACCAAGTACCGGCTGGCCGCGGCCTGGACATCCTCACTGGTGAGTTTCGATAGACGCTCTAGGTGATCGACGTATAGCGTCCAATCGCCCGCCGCAATGGCCTCGTTCAGCTGCGCTGCAACCGAATACGGACCATCTCTGAGATAGGCTTCCTGGGCACGTAGGGCGCTCAGCGTCCGATCAATTTCCGCTTGCTCCACGCCGGCCTCCACCACATCGCCGATGGCCTTCCGCACCGCCTCCTCGACCATGGCGTGGGTTGATTCGGGTGCCAGCATACTGAGAACGTAGAAAAGACCTGGATCGCGAAACCTGGAGACGCCCGCAGATACGCTGGTGGCAACGCCATTGTCAATGAGCGACTTGTAAAGCCGACTGCTCTTCCCCCCGGTTAGGATGGAGGCAAGCAGGGCCAGGGCGTCTGTGTCCCTTTCCAAGGCTGCCGGACTCTTGAACGCAAGCATGGTGGCACCGAGTTCGCCCCTCATCCTGATCTCAAGCCGGCGCTCACCAGACTGCTCAGGCTCTCTGGTGGCCCGCTGCGGCATGGCAGTGGGCGCATTGCCCAGGCTGCCGAAATAGTTTTCTACTCGCTCCAGGGCGCTCGCAACCGTTGTGTCGCCGATTACGGAGACAGTGGCATTCTCCGGCCAGTAGTAGTCGTTGTAGAAGCCCCGCAGGCCGTCGGGCGACATGGTTTCCACGTCGTGGCGCCAGCCAATCGTAGGATGGTGATACGGATGGGCCATATAGGCCATACTCCATACAGACTGGTACAGCTTCCGGATGGGCTCGTTTTCGCCGCGATCTAGCTCGTTCAGGATTACGGTTCGCTCGCTCTCGATGTCCTCATCCCGCAGTAGCGCACCGCGCATGCGATCCGCCTCCACCTGCATCGCCAGGTCCAACTGGTCCGATGGCAGGACTTCGTAATAATTGGTCCGATCATTCCAGGTGGTGGCGTTCACCTGAGCACCCACGCGCTGGAGGGTCTGGAAAATGGACGATCCCGAGTCCTTGTTGAACCGGCTGCTCCCCTTGAACATCAGGTGCTCAAGAAAATGGGTCGCGCCGGTCAATCCCGCGGTTTCGTTCCGCGATCCCACCCGGTACGTTACCATGAACGCCGCCACAGGGGCACTGTCGTCCGGCAGAACCAGAACCTCCAGTCCATTTCCGCGGTGCTTCCAGGCTGTGATTCCGGATCGCTCTCCGGTCTTTTCAAATGCGTCGTGCATGGGTCAGTGGGCGTCTAGCCAGTTGTCTCCCGAATCCATCCCCACTTCCACCGGCACATCCAGCGTCAGCGCTCCTTCCATTTCTTTCTTGACAAGTGCCTTCACTGCCTCGATCTCCGCCGGCGGCACTTCCAGGACGAGTTCGTCATGCACCTGCAGCAGCATGCGGGCCCGAAGCCCGGCCTTCGTTAACTCTCGGTCCACACGGATCATGGCAATCTTGATCATGTCAGCCTGCGACCCCTGAATCGGCATATTTACTGCCACCCGTTCCGCCGCCGACCGGACCACGCGATTGCGGGCGTGGAGATTGGGCACGTACCGCCGACGCCCCAGGATGGTCTCCGAATAGCCACTCTCACTGGCACGCTCAACCTGCGCAACAAGGAATTGAGAGACGCCCGGAAACGACTTGAAGTAGCCGTCAATCAACTCCTGCGCCTCGGTGCGAGAACACCGAAGTCGCTGGGCCAGGCCGAACGCTGACACACCGTATGGAATGCCGTAGTTCACTTCCTTGGCCTTTCGCCGCTGGTCCTTGTCGATCTCCTCGACAGGACAGCTAAACACCTTCGCTGCCGTGGCCGTATGGATGTCTACTCCGTCCCGGAAAGCCTGCTGGAGTGCCTCATCGCCCGAGAGCGAGGCCAAAATGCGCAGTTCAATCTGGGCGTAGTCTGCACTCAGTAGTTGCCAGCCTTCCTGCGGAACGAAGGCCTTGCGGATCTCTCGTCCCCGAGCCGTGCGAACGGGGATGTTCTGAAGGTTGGGGTTGGCGCTCGAAAGGCGCCCCGTAGCGGCGACCGTCTGGTTAAAGCTGGTGTGGATGCGGCCTGTCTCCGGATGGACCAGCCCGGCCAGCGTGTCCACGTAAGTGCTCTTGAGCTTCGAAAGCTCACGCCAATCGAGAATCAACGCGGGTAGCGGATGTTCGAGCGCCAACTGTTGGAGAACGTTTTCACGCGTTGAGGCCTTCCCTTTGCTAGTCTTCCCCACCACCGGAAGTCCGAGGCGCTCAAACAGGATCTCGCCGAGCTGCTGGGTGGAGCCGATGTTGAACTCTCCGCCCGCCGCCTCATAGATGGCGGTTTCGAGACCGGCGATGTCTTCGTTGAGCCCTTCGGCAATCCCCTCTAGGATCTTCGTGTCCAGGCAAATGCCCGTCCGCTCCATCTTAGCTAGCACCCGGAGGAGCGGGAACTCGATATCGCCGGAGATGCCGTCCAGACCATCTTTCTTGAGGGACGCCCGAAGCAGTACAGCGGCCCGAAGCGCGTAGTCCGCATCCTCGCAGGCATACGGACCCGCCTTGTCAACAGGCACATCCCGCATGCTGATCTGGCTCTTGCCCGTGCCGATGAGCGTGGAAATGGGTATCATTCGATAGTCGAAGTACCGGAGTGTAAGCGCATCCAGCCCATGCGGTTCTTCCGGAGCCACGAGGTAGTGCGCCACCATCGTGTCGAAGAGGTCACCGCCCAGAGACACGCCGTGTCGGGACAGGACAATGGAGTCGTACTTCAGGTTGTGTCCCACCTTGGGAGTGTCGCCTTCTAACACCGGCCGCAGCAGATCCAGCACGTCCTCGGTGGACGTGTCATCAGGCAAGGGCGTCGGAACGTAGGCGGCCTCTCCCTCACCCCAAGACAGAGAGACTCCCACCAGGGACGCTAGCATGGAGTCACGCGAGGTGGTCTCTGTATCGACCGCCAACTCCACCACGCCCTCTAGGGCCGAAACCAACTTCTCGAGGGCCGGCACCGTCCGAATCAGCTGATACTGGACCGCCTCCTCGTCAAACGAGGTCTCTTCCACATCGGAATCCGAGGGCGCCGAAGGCGTCGAAAACAGATCGCTCTGCTCGCCCGGCCCGGCCTCTTTCACGGTATGCCCGGCTACCGTCTTGATAGTCCGCTGCGTCAGCGTCGAGAATTCGAGATCCGCAAACAATTGCTTGATGCGTTGGACGTCCACATCACTGCGCTTGAAGTCCTTCCAATCCACGGTGACCGGAACGTCGGTCAGGATGGTTACCAGCTTCTTGGAGAGCAGGGCATCTTCACTGTGCTGTTGCAAGCCTTCGCGGGCCCGCTTGCCCTTGACTTCGTCGGCGTTCTCCAGTGCTCCCTCCACGCTGCCATAGCTCTGAATCAGCTTCATGGCCGTCTTCTCCCCAATGCCGGGCACCCCGGGGACGTTGTCACTGGCATCGCCCATCAGAGCCAGGACATCAATGAACTGGATGGGTGCGAGGTCGAACTTGGCCCGAAACGTGTCTTCCGTGATTGGATTGAACGCATCGCCCCGGTAGGCAGGCCTGAACATCGAGATCCGGTCCGAGAGTAGCTGCTGGAAGTCCTTGTCCGCTGAGACGATGACCACCTTCTCTCCGTCCGCCTCGGCCTTGCGGGCCAGCGTCCCGATCACGTCATCGGCCTCCACCCCTTCCTCCTCGACAATTGGGATGTCCAAGGCCCTGAGTACCGCCTTGATATCCGGCAGGTTGCCCACTAGGTCTTCGGGTATTGGGTCGCGATGCGCCTTGTAGTCGGCATAGAGCTCGTCCCGGAACGTGCCGCCCTCTCCGATGAGGTCAAACACGACGGCCACATGCTCCAGCCCGTGGTCATCGATCAGCTTTAGTAGCGTGTTGATGAAGCCGTAGGTGGCCGACGTGTTGCGGCCCTTCGAATTGATGAGCGGCCGATTGATGAACGCGAAATGGGCGCGATAAATCAGCGCCAGCGCATCAAGGAGGTAGAGCGTGCGGTGGGAAGCCAAGTAAGCAGGGCGTGGGTGGAGAGGTCCGGCACCCAAGGTAGGAAGCGGGGCGTGTCAGGTCTGCGTCATAGTGTCAGCTTTGCACAGGATTCTGCCTTCCCAGCCAGTACCATGGAATGCAATTCCACTTTCCCCGCTCAAAGATGCACCGTTCCTGCCCTTCTGCGATTCTGACCACCATTCTGGTTCTGGCACTCTCAGCCTGCTCGCCTGATGCTCCCCCTCCCGAAGCCGCCACGGCGGTGGCGGTGGCGACGGCCCAGGAATTCGTTGACGGGTATTACCACCAGTTTCCAGAGGAAGCGTTTGAAATTGCCTATCCGGACACTCCGATGGACCAGCTGGGTGATCGAAGCCAGGCGGCGATGGATGATTGGCGCGCGAAAGAGGACGGGTGGCTGCGCGCACTGCGTGGCATAAACCCGGACATAGTGGAGGGGACGGCCTCGGCCATTCCTCTTGCCTTTGCCCTGGACCGCCTGGAGGCATCTGAGGTCCGTCGAGTCTGTAGAACTGAGTTATGGAACGTCAGCCCAACATCGAACGGTTGGCAGGCCAAGCTCTCCTCAACCGTCGCATCACAACCGGTCACCACTGCTCAGGAGCGAGACGATGCCCTGGCCCGGCTCCTTTCTGTCTCCGACTATCTGGACCGAGAGATGGAAAACCTTCGCATCGGAATGCGGCTGGGGTATCTGGCTCCGCAATCCAACGTTGTAGCGGTATTGCGGCAGCTAGATGCCCTGTTAGGCGGGGACCCGGAGTCCTCCCCTTTCTACAGCCCCGCCTCGCGAGCTGGGGATGATTCATTTGCAGCTCAGGTCCACAGTGCTGTAGCCGAATCCATCAACCCCGCGATTGCCCGATATCGTGCGTTCCTAACGGACGAATACGTCGGCCGCGATGAGGTTGGAGTGGGATTCAATCCTGACGGAGAGGCCTGCTACGCGGCTTCGGTCCGTTTCCACACCTCCCTTCCGCTCGACGCTACCGGTATTCACGAGACGGGCCTGACGGAAATGGAGCAGATCCAGTCTCAAATGGCTGCGATTGCTCTGGCGAGCTTTGACACCGAAGACGTGGCTGGACTTCTGGAGCGCTTTCGGAGCGACAAACAGTACACATTTCGATCAGAGGATGAGATTCTGGCCTACGCGCGTGCGGCCGTCGAACGGGCTGCGGTGGGCGTCCACGACTGGTTTGGTTTCGTTCCTGAAGCAGAACTCGTGGTACAGCCTTTCCCGGCTTATCAGAAGGCAACCGGAGGCGGATATTACTCGGCCGGGTCGCTGGACGGCTCCAGGCCAGGCACCTATGAACTGGGCACCTACCGCCCCGAGACGCTCAGTAAAGCTGGATTGGAGGCCACCGCCTTCCACGAGAGTTACCCGGGGCATCACCTTCAGATGGCCGTCGCCTTGAAAGGCAAGGGCGTGCATCCGGTCCTCAGATACATCTACGTGGCGGCGATGGCCGAAGGCTGGGGACTCTACACCGAACTGCTTGCCGACGAGATGGGGCTCTACTCCTCGGACCTGGACAGGATGGGCATGCTATCCAATCAGGCCTTGCGCGCCGCGCGATTAGTGGTGGATCCGGGGATGCACGTCTTGGGATGGACCCGGGACCAGGCCATCGCCTACATGCTGGCAAACACGGCCGAGACCCGCTCGACTGTCGAGTCTGAAGTGGACCGATACCTGGCTACACCCGGTCAGGCCACCGCCTACATGACGGGAAGTATGGAAATCCAGCGACTGCGCGTGGACGCGGAAGAGCGGCTGGGTTCTCGCTTCGACGTCAAGGGGTTCCATGACACCGTGCTAGCAGACGGCGCGGTCAGCCTGCCGATGCTGCAGGAGGCTGTGAATCGTTGGGTCCTAGCGAGATCGGGCGGCTGAGACTGGTCTACGTCACGTGCGCCGGCTTTGCACAGGATTCTGCCTTCCATGCGCGGATCCTGGAGATAGAGCCCCGGACGCGCTCGGTGGCGTTGACATCCGGCTCCTCCCAATCGCCGAACCAGGGGCCATCCAAGGCAGCAGCGGCTTCTTCTACGTCTGACAGCGCTGCGTCCTGGACTTGGCAGCCCTCGCTGGCCAACGCGTCCACCAGTTTCAGTGCAGCCATCTCGTTTCCTCCCTTCACCAGCGACAGGAGTTCATCGCCTTCGGGCCATCCGACCGTGCTCCAGTAGAGCCATTCCGCCTGGGAACTGCCATGGTCGGCTGCGCGCTTCAGCAGCGCCAGCCCCACCTCCCGATTAGGAGGGCCAAACTCCCGGGCTACTGCTCGGCCCAAAGCTCGCGGATAGAGTCGATGAGTGGACGCGTGATGCATGCCCACCAGAACCATGGATTGGGCATCATCACTGGTGATGCCGTCTACTACGTCCCCGATCATCATCCGGGCTTCCAACTCGTTTACAGCCTCACGACTTGCCTTTCTGGCCGTCCGAATGGTGCTGTGTCTGAACCCGGCGTCTACCGCCAGCCAGCCCAGTATCATGGTCATAACAAGGGATATCCCGATCAGTCGCTTCATCTTCTGCCTCTTGGTTACCCCCTGTATCGGCCGCGGGACCGCCGGTTTTTAGCGGAACACCAAATCGGGCCGTCCCTACAAGGCGGCCGAGTCCTGCCCGGGGCGCCTGTTCGGCCGCGCGTTCCCACTTGCTCCCTCTCCGAAAGCGCCAACTGAGATCCATGCCCTCAAACCGCCACACTCCGCGATCCGTCCTTGTCACCGGCGGTGCCGGTTTCATCGGAAGCAACTATCTCCTGGCAGCAGCGCCTTCGCAATCCGCCGTCCAGTTTGTCAACCTGGATGCTCTCACGTACGCGGGTCAGCGTGAAAACCTCTCCTCTCTCGAGGGCCGTCCCAACTACCGCTTCCAACAGGGAGACATTGCGGATCGCGGCTTGGTGGAGCGCCTTTTTGAGGCACACAATTTTGACACCGTCATCCACTTTGCGGCAGAAAGCCACGTGGACCGATCCATACTAGACCCGCTCGCCTTCGTACGAACGAATGTGATGGGAACGGCCACCCTGCTCGAGGTAGCTCGGCAGCGTTGGAAGGACCGGGGTGATGTCAGATTCCACCACGTCTCAACTGACGAGGTGTTCGGCAGTCTGGGTCCAGAAGGGGCCTTTACCGAAGACACTCCTTACGCGCCCCGCTCACCTTACTCGGCCTCAAAAGCAGGCGCCGACCATCTGGTCAGGGCCTACCACGAGACGTACGGGATGCCGGTAGTGATCAGCAACGCATCCAATAATTATGGGCCCCTCCAGTACCCGGAGAAGCTGATCCCGCTGGTGATCCAGAACGCCGTGAATCAGGACCCCGTACCGGTCTACGGCAAGGGCGCGAACATCCGGGATTGGCTGCACGTCCTGGATCACTGTGACGCCATCGACCGAATAGTCCGAAGCGCACCCGACGGGAGCACCTATCTGGTCTGCGGCGCAGAGGAGCGTTCTAACCTGGATATCGTGCATCTGCTCCTGGACCTGGTAGACGAGGCTCTGGAGCGCAAACCCAGGATTTCACGCGAGTTAATCCGGTTTGTGACAGACCGTCCCGGCCACGATTTTCGTTATGCCTTGGACGGGAGTCGACTGGCGGCAGATCTTGACTGGCGCCCCTCGCGATCCCTTGAACAAGGACTCCGCGAAACCGTCGAGTGGTATCTTACGAATCCAGAATGGCTGGAGCAGACCCGAAGCAGGACGTACGACGAGTACTACAGCACCCAATACGGGGACCGCATCGACACTGGTAATCCTACCCAAGCTATATGAAGGGCGTTGTCCTCGCCGGTGGAACCGGCAGCCGACTTTTTCCACTGACCAAGGTCACCAACAAGCACTTGTTGCCAGTGGGCCGTTACCCGATGATCTACCATCCGCTCATGCGTCTGCGGCGGGCGGGCATCACCCAGATTGCCGTAGTTACAAGCCCCGAGCACATGGGCGACGTGGTCAACCTCCTCGGGAGCGGGCGCGAGCTGGGCGTGGACCTCACATTCAGGGTCCAAGACGAACCAGGAGGGATAGCCCAGGCCATGGCCCTCTGCGAGAACTTTGTCGGCGGAGACCCAGTGGTGGTGTTTCTGGGTGACAATGTCCTGGAGGAAGACATCGGACCCGACGTTCAGGCCTTCCAAGAGCAACTTGCCAAGGGTGGATCCGCTGCCAGGGTTCTCCTAAAGGAAGTCCACGACCCGGAGCGGTACGGCGTCCCGCGCATTGAGGGAGACCGAATCGCCGAGGTGATTGAGAAGCCCGCTAATCCCCCGAGCAACTACTCGGTGACGGGCATTTACATGTACGATTCCGCTGTCTTCGACGTGGTTCGCGGGCTTCACCCGAGTCGGCGGGGCGAATACGAAGTCACCGACGTGACGAATTGGTATGCCTCAAGAGACCTCCTCTCGTTCGGCATTCTGGATGGATGGTGGGGCGATGCTGGTACCCTTGACGGGTGGCACGAAGCCAACACCCTGGCCGAGTACCTCACGTATGACGAACTGGAGACCGGCGCATGAAATGGAATGACGGCATCATCGGCGATTGCGCGGTTGCTCCGCTTCGCCGCTTCGCAGACGATCGGGGCTGGCTCTCCGAACTCTTCCGGACGGATGAGGCACCGGATGGACATGAACCGGCGATGGCGTACATCTCGGAGACCATGCCCGGCGTAGCCAGAGGGCCGCACGCCCACGCCGATCAGACTGATCTATTTGCCTTCTTCGACGGACGGTTTCGCGTTTACCTCTGGGATGACCGGCCAGACTCGGTTTCTAAAGGCGTGAGGCAGGTCTTGGACGCGGGCCGCGAGAGCCCGATGACCGTCCGGGTCCCCCCCGGTGTTGTTCACGCATACCGTTGTCTGAGCGACACGCCGTCGCTGATTCTGAACATGCCCGACCGGCTTTTTGCAGGACCAGGCCGAGCGGAGCCGATCGACGAAATCCGGCACGAGGACGACCCCGACTCTCCCTACCGGCTCGATTGAATGTCCGTACTTCTTTTCGACATTGACGGTACGCTCCTCTTGGCTCCTAGCCTTGGACGACGTCACTTTGAAGCCGCCCTCACCAGTCTCTGCGGGCGTCACGTCAGCGCCGAGGGTGTCAGCTTTGCCGGGCGTACCGACAAGTCACTGGCCCGCGAGATGCTAGCTCGGGCAGGGTACGCCGATGGAATCGAGCAGGCCATGTCCGAGGTACTGGATGCCTACGCCACGCTCATTGAGGATGGTATTGACCCCGCGGACGTGCGCATTCTTCCGGGCGTAAGAGTACTTCTCGAGGCGCTCAGCAGCCATGAGAATCTCCACCTGGGCGTCCTCACGGGAAACCTGGAGCGGACGGGGCAGGCAAAGCTGGCCGCAGCCCGGCTGGATGTGTTTTTTGGATTCGGCGCCTATGGGAGCGACCACGAAGATCGTAACCAACTTCCAGTGTTTGCCCGAGATCGGGCGCAGGTGGCCATCGGGCGGGACGTTCCGTTCGAAACCCTGATCGTGCTTGGCGACACCGAGCATGATATAGCCTGCGGCCGAGCAGTCGGAGCACGAACGGTGGCCGTATGCACCGGTCTCGTGGATCGAGACTCACTCCTGAACGCCCAGCCCGACCTCCTGCTGGACGACTTTCGCGAGCCTGCGGCCCTATTGGCATTTCTTGGCACCTGAGACGACTGGGAGTCGAACCTCCTCCCAATCGCCCTCCTATATTCGGCATCTCACCGACCTACTCCGTACTGCGATGCGCCCTCTATTTCTGGCTCTGGCCCTACTTGTCACCGTCCCCGTCCTAGCGCAGGACGTCACGCCGCCGGCCGACGTCCTGGGATTCAACATCGGGGATGACTACCAACTAGCCACCTACCGCCAGCTTTATGACTACTGGCAGACGCTGGCGGCCGAGTCTGATCGAATGACGGTCGAGGACATCGGACTCACCGAAGAGGGACGGCCTCAAATCATGGCCGTGATCACCTCTCCCCAGAATCGGGCAAACATCGAGGGCTATCGAGACATCGCTAGCCAGCTCGCTCTGGCCGAAGGCTTGACGGACGCAACCGCGCGAACCATGGCCGAAGCCGGAAAGGCCGTCATCTGGATCGACGGCGGGCTCCACGCCTCGGAAGTTCTGGGCGCACAGCAGCTCATGGAAACGGTCTATCAGCTGGTCAGCATGGACGACCCGGAGACGCTTCGATTCCTTGAGGACGTGATCATCCTCGCGGTACACGCCAACCCGGACGGCATGGAGCTGGTGTCGGACTGGTATATGCGCGAGGACAACCCTGAAGATCGCCGGTCGGGCGGCCTTCCGGTATTATATCAGAAGTACGTGGGGCACGACAACAACCGTGACTTTTACATGTCTACACAGTCCGAATCGGTCAACATGAACCGGATTTTGTACCGCGAGTGGTTCCCCCAGATTGTCTACAACCACCACCAGACCGGGCCTGCCGGCACGGTGATGTTCGCGCCTCCCTTCCGCGATCCGTTCAACTACAACTACCACCCCCTCGTCCCCCTCAGCATCGAGGCGGTCGGCACCGCGATGCACACGCGCTTTGTGCGAGAGGGCATGGCCGGGACCACGATGCGCTCAGGCGCGAGCTATAGCACCTGGTGGAATGGCGGCCTTCGTACCACGCCCTACTTCCACAACCAGATTGGACTGCTTACGGAGACGATTGGAAACCCGACGCCCATCGACATTCCCCTGATTTTGAATCGGCAGCTTCCCAAGAATGATATCCCGATGCCGATTGAGCCTCAGAAATGGCACTTCCGGCAATCGATTGACTATTCCGTGACCGCCAACCGGGCGGTGCTCAACTACGCCTCCCGCAACAAGGTGGACCTGCTCTATAACATCTACGTGATGGGGCGCGACAACATCGCCAAGGGCCAGCAGGACACGTGGCGGACCGACCCGAACGTAATCGCAGCCGCCGCTCAGGCCGCCCGGGAGCAGGGTGCGGAGGGTCGACGAGGAATCCCGACTGAAATCTACCAGCAGGTCTTTCGCGATCCGGAGCTTCGCGACCCACGCGGGTACATCATCCCGGCCGGTCAGGCGGACTATCCCACCGCCACCAAGTTTGTAAACACGCTGATCAAGAACGGGATCACGGTGCACCGCGCGACCGAGGGCTTCGAAGTGGACGGCAAAGACTATGGCGCCGGTTCGTATGTGGTAATGACCGGGCAGGCCTTCCGACCCTTTGTGCTGGATATGTTCGAGCCGCAGGTCCACCCCAATGACTTTGCTTACCCGGGCGGGCCTCCGGTTTCGCCGTACGACAACACCGGATGGACGGTAGCCCTGCAGATGGGGATCGACTTTGACCGGGTGCTCGAAGGATTTGAAGGCCCTTTTGCCCCTATCGAGGGCTTCGCCAGCACCGAAGGCGGTGCGGTCACCGGATCCCGCAACCCCTCAGGCTTTCTCTTCTCGGCCGAGACTAACGACTCCTTCCTCGCCATGAATCGCCTCTTGGCCGCCGGCGCCAAGGTTTATCGACTGCCTTCGGGATCAGGCAACTGGGGGCCAGGCACATTCTACGTGGCCTCATCAGGCGACGTTCGTGGCCAGGTGGCCACCCTGGCATCCGAGCTGGGGCTGCAGTTCGAGGGAAAGAGAGGCAGGCTTGCGGCCAACGCAATCGCCCTCAAGCCCGTCCGTGTCGGCCTGTGGGATCGCTACGGCGGCTCCATGCCCTCAGGTTGGGCACGCTGGGTGCTCGAGCAGTTCGAGTTCGATTACGAAGTGGTCTTCCCCAAACAGTTGGACGCCGGAGACCTCCGCGACGATTTTGATGTCCTGGTGTTCGTTAATGGGGCCATTCCCTCGGGGCAATCAGGCGGGTTCGGCAGATCCAACCGCTCTGAAGACTCCATACCTGACGAATACAAGGACCGACTTGGAAGCGTGACCGTGGACGACACGGTCCCGCAGCTTCGCGAGTTCCTGGACGCTGGAGGCGACATCATCACCATCGGTCAGTCCACCGCACTCGGTCGGCACCTGGGTCTGGACATGGAGAACTGGCTGGTGGATCACGAGAAAGTCCCGCTTTCCAGAGACGAGTACTTCGTGCCCGGATCCATCGTTCAGATTGACGTCGATTCCACGCAGCCCGTTGCATGGGGCCTTCCAAACCGTCTGGACGTCCACTTCAACAACAGCCCAGTTTATGATTTGGGCGATGGTCTCTCGCCTTTGGGCTGGTTCAGCGATCGCGAGCCGCTCCGCAGCGGGTGGGCCTGGGGGCAGCATTATCTCAACGGCGGCGTGACCATGGCTCAGGCCACAGTTGGCGAAGGTCAACTCTACCTCTTCGGCCCCGAGGTCATCCGACGCGGCCAGCCGCACGGCACGTTCAAACTGCTGTTCAACGGCATCGCCCACGCGGGGCTGTACTAGGCGGACACTCCTAAGACCGCGCCAAACCATAGTGGGCAACGAGTGAGGCCAGCAAGGCCTCGCCCGTGCGTTCCACAATGCCATAGACCTGCTCGAATCCCTCGGCACCGCCGTAGTAGGGGTCAGGGACTTGATAGTCCTCAGGCTCCGGGTCGAACTCCCTGAATAGCTTCACGCGGTCCGAGAAGCGCTCTTTCCGGTCCAGGAAAAGCACGTCGTGCAGGTTGCTACGATCCATGACCAGGATATGCTTGAAGGAGTCGAAGTCCTTGTACTCGAATTGCCGTCCGCGGCTGGTCAAAAACACCGTGTGACCGAGCGCGGTCTGGAGCATCCGCTGGTCGGGAGCATGCCCAACGTGCCAGTTGCCCGTGCCCGCAGAATCAATTTCGAACCGGTCTGACAGGCCGGCGGCCTCCACCTGCGCCTTGAACACGCCCTCGGCCAGGGGCGATCGGCAGATGTTGCCCAGGCAAACGAAGAGGACCCGAACAGGCGCAACTGCCATCAGGTACCCGGAGGAATGTTGGCCAGTGTGCGTCGGGCTAGCCACTTGTTGAGATAGAGGAATACCCCCATCACGACGGCCCATTGAACCAATATGGTCATCACGCTGAACGACTCAAGCGGATTATACCAAGTCTCGGGTGCGTAAACGGTTGCGGACAGGTAGAACCACCAGACCAGCAGAATGACCGCCAGAGAGGGTATGACCTTGGAGATGATGACATCCCAGATAGGGCCCACCTTCCAATCGCCTTCCACAGAGTCGATAATTTCAGTCCTAAACTGTGGCAGTCCGTAGCGCATCACGGCAAATGCCACGAACGATCCACAAAGCATGAGGCCCACGCCCCACACGAAGTCCTGATTGGCGAAGATGTCCAGATTCACAGCGCTGGGAATCCCGAGTACAAAGCCGATCAGGCACACACCGCCGACAGCCTGCGGCCGACTCACGCCTGCGTCAACCACGATGCGGGTCGATAGCTCAATCATCGATATCAGACTCGAGAACGCGGCAAAGGAGAGGCCCAGGAAGAACAGCGCTGCCAGAAGTCGGCCGAATCCCATCTGGGCGAAGAGTTGCGGCATCCACTGGAACGTCAGACCGGTAGAGGCCGGGCCGCTGGTCTGCATGACCGCGAGGATCTCGGCCTGGCCCATGTTCGCGCCAAGGATGGCAAACACCGTCCCGAATATGATGATGGCCGAGAGCAAGGAAACCACGTTGTTGCCAATTCCCGTGATGAAGGCATTCTTGACTGCACCGTGCTTGGCCTGCATGTAGCATGCGTAGGTCAGGATGAGGCCCCATCCTGCTCCCGTGTCCCAGGCATTCTGAGTGAGCGCCTCAAGCCACAGACGAGGATTGGCCAGCGTGCCCCAACTGGGAGTGAACAGGAACCGGACGCCGTCCATCGCTCCGTCCAGGGTCAAGGTCCGGACCACGGCGATGAGGACAATCGCGAGCAGAGCCGGTATTAAAACCCGATTGGCCTTCTCGATCGCCGATACGCCTCTGATGACCACCACCGCGCCTACACCCATTGCCAATGCATGGAATCCGACGGGTCCCATTCCGCCCTGGAACGTGTCCCAGACGGCCGAGGCAGACTCAGCACTGAGAGGCAGCGGGCTGGTGAGCGTGTGAACGAAGTAGTAGACGCACCATCCCGCTACCACACTGTAGTAGAACATGATGGCCGCAGCTACAAACCCGACGAAGGCGCCCATCCAGGTGTACTTCTCTCCGGCAAATCGAGCAAAGGCCCCCACCACGCCCATTCGCCCCTTCTTTCCCAGGGCGTACTCGGCAATGATGAGCGGCACACTCCAGACAAACAGGAACAGAATCCACGCTATCAGGAAAGCTCCGGCCCCCTCCTCCCCGGCATTCTGGGCAGCAATTCTGGGGAATCGCCAGATGTTTCCAGTCCCGACCGCAATCCCCAGGACGCTGAGAATTAGGCCCAGACGGCTGGAAAATCGAGGTTGGCTTGAGTCAGACATGGCAGTTAGATTTCTGGCAACGAGGTCGCATCAAGGGTCTATGACCAAACGACCGCTAGATTCGACGAGGGCTTGGGGGGTCTCGGGTGTGTGCAGATCATACAACCGGAACGACGCAAAATCATCCACCGACGCGTCGTAGCGTGTGCTGAAAGGATTGCCGGACGGGCCTCCCGGATAGATCCCGCGGGCCTTGATAGCATCTCCGGCGAAGTCCAGAACTACCCGCCACGAGGCAGAGTGGGTCACGTTGCGGCCTGCTCCCGGCGAGAGCGTCTCAGAGTATCCCGGATACGGAATCGGGCCTCGCCAGAACGGACGAAGCGCGCCGCTGCCCGTGATGTGTCGCAAGAGCAGTCCGTGAACCTCGCCCCAGAGTGGGCCTTCCACGTCCACGGAGTCGGCTGCCTGCTCGAGGGACGCCCGGAGCACCATCGCGGCGTCTTCACGGATGGGCGTCGACTCGATGTCAAGCCAAGGAGAGTCCGGCGTCTCCGTTAGCAGTTGATGGAGCCTGGATCGGCTCGGAGACCTACGATCGAAGGCGGGCTCATCCCAGGTCATTTGACGGAGAATCGTCTCCCAGACACCGAACAAGGCCGGTTCGCGCCGATCGATGGCGGTAGATCCGTCCCAGGCGGTGAGCGCATCCCTGAAACTGGCTGCCCGGGTGGAAAGGCCTTCAAGATCCGCGATCAGCGGGACGAAGAGATCCCGCTGAACCGCGTGGACATCGGCCTGGTATTCAGCCAAGTCTGCGGCAGAGTGTGTCTCTTTTCCCGCCAAAAGCTCGTCGATGCGAATGGACCGCATTACGGCACGCCAGTCTCTGCCCAGGTAGTACGGATAAGTCTCGTCGGCCGGACGTTGATTGGTCGATGCCAGATAACCCCTACCCGGGTTAATTGCGTGAGGCAGTTCGTCGAACGGGACTCTCCCCGTCCACTCAGACATCGGGCTGCTCCCATCCCGGATTCCGTACCCCGTTCCATCTGCTCGGACGGGGAGATATCCGGTGGAGCGAATTGCTATGGTGTCACCGGGAGCACCCACCAGAATGTTCTGCATTGGGACATCCCAGGAGCGAAGCGCATCCTCAAACTCCGCATAGGTTGCCGCGTGGTTCATGTGCCAGAGAGCCTGAAACGTCCGGATCCTACTGTTTGCGGTCCACTGTGTGGCGATGGTGCGCCCCCCGTCCGTGGACACTGGGCCCCAATGGCTCCATCGCAGCATCTGCGCGACCGGTGGAGCATCCAGGACCCGGATTGTATCGGGGATAATCTCCAGGTCTCTCCAGCCGTCCGCGTAGCGGTACCGGAGTCCATCGGCATCCAGCTCCAGTTCGAGGTGATCCACCTGATCCGAGCCGGTGTTAGTGAACACCCAACCGACGTTGCGATTGAAGGCCTCGATGGGCAGAGGTACGCCCGGAACGGTCACCCCATAGGTATTCATCTCCGGTGTAACCAGATGGACCTCGTACCAGATTGATGGGAGGTTGAGACCAAGGTGCATGTCCCCAGCCACAATCGGGGCTCCAGTGGCTGACCGAGACCCGGTCACAGCGAAGTTATTGGATCCCTTTCCAGGCAGGAATCCCTCCGTGAGGGGGAAGTCACCGAATTGTTGGCGGGCAGGGATGTGCGAGACCTGCGTGCCGGCGGCCTGAGCACCTGCGCCCCGCGGCCAGCTGGCCAGCGTGCGGCTCCCGGCTCCTCCCGCGCTCCAGTGCCGCTCCTCAGGCGGGACGATGGGCACGGAGTACGGCTCGTCTACCCGGAACAGCAGATCAAAGTCCTCGGGTGACATGGCGCCCCGGACCTGATCCATCACCAGCGCGCTCTCACGCTGATAGGTCAGGTCGAACATCAGATTCCATCCGACCAGAAATGCATCGGCGGCCGACCAGCGCTCGGGCCGATAACCCAACAGGCGAAACTCAACCGGCAGGTCGGCATCAGACATCGCCTCCAAACGGGCGTTGACGCCCTCTGCAAACCACGACGCTACCTGAAGGTCAATGCGATCCTCTTCCTGCATCCACGCGATATTCTGAGCCACAGACCGCGCCATTCCGGTCCCACGTAGGAACCGGTCCGTGTCCACCAGATCTGGTCCAAGTACTTCAGCCAGTCGGCCTGACGTGACCCGCCGCAGGAAGTCCATTTGAAATAGACGGTCTCCGGATACCACGTAGCCAAATGCCCGGATTGCGTCTTCGTCCGACTCCGCGAAGATGTGCGGAACGCCGCGTTCATCGAATACCACTTCAGCCTGGGCGGTCATCCCTGGCAATCGGACCGAGCCGGCATCGAATTGGTCGGCGGTGCGGGCATTCGCCCAGAAGCCATCGACCGGATCAACCAGCGTTTCCAGACGAAGGGGCCCGGAAACGGGAAGCCGCATCGCCAAAACCACGGCCAGAACCGCGGCTCCAGAAATGACCACCGGAAGCCAGTCGCGCGAGCGAAGAGAAATCAAGAGACCTCCAACGCTTCAGGTGTGTCCGCCTTGGTCTCTGACTCGGACGCTTCATCCGCCTTGGGAACGCGCTCCGTCCTCGCAACCAGCTCGTCCACCGCAGCCGCGTAATCCTGCGAGCCGCGGCCCCTCGGATCAAAATCAAATGCTGTTTGCCCGTCGTGACGGGTAGTGGAGATGGACGCGCTGGTGCGGATCCGAGATCTCATGATGTCATCTCCGTACCTACCCCTCAGGTAGTTCTCGTAGGCCATGTGATTCCGTTTTCGGCCATCCACCATGGTCAGGAGAAACATCGGATCATGCATTGAAGGATTCAGCTTCTTCCTGACCGTTATCGCGGTTTGATAGGTCTGCTCCCCTCCGACTACCGGCTGATACTCCGGCAACACCGGAATGAGCACATGCTCCGCAGCCGTCAGCGCGTTCAGGGTAAACACAGTAAGGGCCGCTGCCGAGTCGTAAAGGACGTAATCGTATTCTTGAAAGTGGGCTTGCTGAAATTCCCGGGCCCACAGTACATCGATGCTCTTGGTCAGCCTGCGCATGTCCGTGGACAGGCGCGTCGAAGCCGGAATCAAGCCGAACGCCCCCGGGTTCACCACGCAGGCTGCATCAAAGCCCTGGCTTTCGTCGAATAGAGCGCATGATGACGCCTTAGGGTCTGGTTCTGGCACGCCCATCATGCGGGTCAGGAATCCCTGAGGATCAAGATCCACCACCAAAACTCGCCTTCCGCTCATTCCGAGAGCGGCGGCGATCATGATGGAAGAGGTGGTCTTTCCAGTTCCGCCCTTGTGATTACAGACGGTGATTGGGATCATCGGCATTGTTTGTTCGCGTTTCAAGAAAGTAGACCTGCCTGAATCCGCCGTCAACTCTTAACCCGCCCGCACTATGGCAAGGGAGACCTCACTCGTCCAATTTCGCGTTCCCTTTGTTCTGGCCTCCCAGTCACCTCGAAGGCGTTTTCTCCTAGAGCGCCTGGGCGTCCCCATGACGATTGAGCCGAGCTTTGCCCCGGAGGTGATTGTCCAAGGCGTCGAACCGGCTGGACAGGTGGAGCAGCTCGCGCGTGATAAGGCCACTGATGTAGCCAAGCGGCATCCAGAGGCGCTTGTCCTTGGCGCGGATACGGTTGTGGTTCTGGACGGCCGGATCCTCGGTAAGCCCAATGATGAGGACCACGCCAGGTCCATGCTCAGGACGCTTTCTGGACGTAGTCACGTGGTGTATACGGGAATCGCGCTGGTCCACTCGGCGTCCGGACGCGTTCACAGCCGGCACGCTTGCACGCAGGTGACCTTCGCCGCGCTGAGTGATTCGGAGATTCGGCGCTATGTCGAAGGTGGTTCGCCCATGGACAAAGCCGGCGCGTACGGCATTCAGGACGACGCGGGATCACTGTTCATCGAGCGAATCGACGGCGACTATTACAACGTCGTCGGCCTCCCGCTTCGGACCCTCTACGTGTCGCTTGTTACGGAATTCGCGGATCTGCTGGAGGGCTGACCGGTTTCTCGGCACCATGACAAGCGCCAACAACACACCCGTCGTATTCCTGCTGCAGGCCCGCGGCGAACCCGAGATGGAGGCGCAGGAGCAGGGATGCTTCCTGGAGCGCTGTCGCTTGGCGCCGGAGCAGTTGATTTCAAGAAACGTGCTCCACGACACCATCAACCGTGATCTGTTGGACGGAATCGACGCCTTCATGATCGGTGGTGCCGGGGCCTACTCCGCTACCCAGACCTACGACTGGACGCCCGCGGCTCTTGACCTAATTCAGCAAGCTGCCGAGATCGGCATGCCCACATTCGGCTCATGCTGGGGCCATCAGATGATTGCCCGAGCGCTTGGTGGTACGGTTGAGCACGACCCGACGCGCGCTGAGATGGGCTGTCACAAGATTCGGCTCACTAACGCGGGTCAGGCTGACCAATTGTTTCGTGGCTTTCCGAAGAGCTTTCTAGCCAACATGGGGCACCACGACCGGGTAACGATGTTGCCGCCGGGCGCCGTGGAAATGGCTATGAATGATTCGCAGCCAAACCAAGCCTTTCGCATGGAAGGGCTCCCCATCTACGGGACTCAGTTTCATTCGGAGTTGGATGCGCGGCGTGAACGAGACCGCCTGCACGCGTACCGGGAGCATTATCTGGCCGAGCTCCCCGACGAGGACGCCTTTCTTGCCGCAGTTAACAGCCTCCGCGAGACCACTGAGGTTGACCATCTCCTGGCCGATTTCCTGAAAACCTTCGTGACGGGAGAGGCCTAGCCTAGCCCTCGGTCCGCTCAGAAAAGGCTGAGGAGCACCTCTTGGACTGGTCTCCGTAGGCGCCCGTGCTTGAATGCAT
>JBLFXH010000027.1:0-19878 GCA_047611125.1 Rhodothermales bacterium | reverse complement strand
CCCACGCACCCGACCGGATAGCGACCGGCGGGGATGCAGCGATTTATCTGGATTGGGATGGCGTCCAACGCTTCGAAGGCGGCTTATTGACGCTGCCGCAAGGCTGGCTGGCCTCCGATGTCAAACTGGTGCGGTCGGACGGCGCCTTGGCTGAGGTTCGGCTTCGCCGCCTTAAGGCCGCCACGAACCTGTACCAGGTGCTACCGGCCGGGTCGATGGCAGGTAGCCAGACCCTGGTGGTTCGAATAACGGCGCCCGAATCGCCGGAGTTTGGGACGTGGACGTTCACACCTTATCGCCTGGAGCAGGCTGAGCCCGGGTCGTATGCGCTCGAGCCCGATCATGGCTTGGCGATCAAGGCACCGCTGGCGGCCAACGAAGAGACTCGGACCGATAACCGGGCGTTGGTTTTTACCGAGCGCGATCGCCCACTTCAGTTGTCGCCCAAGGGGCTTCCCAATTTGTCCGCCTCGGCTGCCTTCACAGTCGAGACCTGGTTGCGATCGGCCTTGGCCGGACAGGTGGTACTCTCAACTTGGTCCGGCGACGAAGGTGATGTCTACGCCGTGGAGCTCATTCTCGACGGCCGGGGGCACGCTGTCCTGTTTCAGGGGATGCCGGGCGACCACCGCTCACTTCGCTCCATAGCACCGGTTGCGGACGGTGGGTGGCACCATGTTGCCATCACCCATGACCCGGAACGTGGGTGGGCGAAACTGCTGGTGGACGGAGTCCAACAAGACTCTCTCCGACGCATCACACCGCTCCAGTCTCGGTCGCCGGCGGCATTGGCGCTCGGTGGCCGGGTGGGCCAAGACGAGAGGGGGAGTTTTGTCGGAGACGTGGACGAGCTTCGTGTCTGGGGCCTGGCGCGGTCAGCTGCACAGATTCGGAGTACGGTCTACCGGTCGTTGGGACAACCGGCCGCAGGTGCGGCCTTCTTCTCATTTGATGAACCCGTCTCTCGGGCGCGCCGGATTGGCCGGCAGGGACCAACTCCCCGGCTGACCGACCTCAGTTTTCGCCGGGACCTAGATAACATCTCCGTTGCCATGGATGAGGCCGGGGTCATGCTCTCCTGGTCCGCCGTGGTGATCGCGGGAGATCAACTGGTAGTAGAGCGCTCCGAAGACGGCGCGAACTATGACGCCATGGGTTCTCTCGGGTCCGAGTTAGGCGTCCCGGCGGGTGGGGGACAGGTGCGATTCAACTGGAGGGATGATGGTCGGAAGACGGTCAGCTTCTACCGAATCCGGCAGATTCGGAAGAGCGGCGCTGACAAAATTTCCAACCCCATCAAGGTTGGCCGCAATGAGGTGGTTGAGCCGCCAAAGCTGACAGTTCTGGAGGGGAGCTTCCCAAATCCGTTCAACCCAACCACTTCCATACGCTACTCGGTGCTGGAGGGGCAGGATATTGCGGTTTCGGTCTGGGACCTTGCAGGACAGCAAGTCCGACTGCTCTGGAGCGGATTTCAGGAAGCCGGCGATTACACCGTATCATTCAGCGCTGACACGCTGCCCAGCGGGACATATTTCGTGAGACTTCAGTCTCCGGAAGGCGTACAGAGCCACCCCATTCTCCTGATGAAATAGCCCCCAGCCCACAGCCTATGGCGTCCCAAGACCCGGAATCGGAGCTGGCCCCGTTTATTCCTGCGACCCAATCGCTGCCCGAGATAACGGTTAAGGCCCTGGTGCTCGGCGTGCTGCTCTCGGCAATCCTGGCTGGCGCCAATGCGTATTTGGGGCTGAAGGTGGGGATGACGGTCTCTGCCTCCATCCCGGCCGCTGTCATCTCGATGGCGCTGCTGCGCCTTTTTCGGGAGCACAACATTCTGGAGAATAACATCGTCCAGACGGCTGCCTCGGCGGGCGAGTCGGTTGCTGCCGGTGTCATTTTCACCCTTCCAGCCCTCGTGGTCTTAGGGTACTGGCAGGGATTCCCGTTCCTGCCGACTATGGCCATCGCGGCCTCAGGAGGAATCCTGGGCGTCCTATTCACCGTCCCGCTCAGACGGGCCCTGATCATTGAGGCGAAGCTACAGTTTCCGGAGGGCGTCGCGACTGGCGAAGTGCTGAAGGCCGGGACTAAGGGCGGAGCCGGCGCTAAACTCATTGGGCTTGCGGGCTTGGCCGGGGCGGGACTGAAGTTTGCCCAGAGCGGTTTGAAGCTGGTTGCCGGCAAGGCCTCTGGTGCAGTGACAATGGGCGGCTCGGTTTTCGGATTCGGGAGCGAACTGGGGGTTGCCCTGCTCGGAGTCGGCTTCATTGTGGGTCTCAACATCGCGACGCTGGTATTCGGGGGAGGGCTTATTTCGTGGCTCTTCGGAATCCCGTTGTTCTCGGCGTTGGCCAGTCCGGAA
The DNA here is from genome assembly GCA_047611125.1 of Rhodothermales bacterium. GTDB lineage: Bacteria > Bacteroidota > Rhodothermia > Rhodothermales > UBA10348 > JABDJZ01. The sequence continues at coordinate 17,513 of JBLFXH010000027.1, read as the reverse complement.
ACGATCGAAAGCATTACCGGTGGGGCAACTGGCTATGCGGCTGCCGCGGAAATATGGAATTCCCAGATCAGGTTTATGGGAGTGGGCGCAATGGCTGCGGGCGGGCTTTGGACACTCGTTGCCCTGATGAAGCCCATCAAGAACGGCATTATGTCCTCCATGGAGGCCGTGCGAAAGAGCAAGAAGGAGGGTGCGGCGGCAATCCCGCGGACCGAACGTGACATGCCCATCAACGGCGTTTTCGTCGGGACCCTCGCAATGGCGGTGCCGATATTCTTCGTCTTCCTCTTCGTGGTGGACCAAAGTGCGCTTGGCATTTCGACAGCCAGCTACTACGGCACGGTCGTATTTGGGGTGTTCTTCGCGGTGGTTGCTGGGTTCTTCTTTTCGTCCGTTGCCGGCTACATGGCCGGGCTGGTAGGCTCGTCGAACAACCCGATTTCGGGTGTGACCATCGCCACCATCCTGACCATCTCGCTCATTCTGCTGGCGTTTCTCGGCAATCAGATTGACTTCGCGGTTGATACGGCCAAGGCGACAGCAGCTGCGGCCACGGCCATTCTGGTGGGAGGGGTTGTGGCCTGCGCAGCGGCCATCGCCGGTGACAACATGCAGGACCTCAAGGCAGGTCAGATTGTCGGCGCCACACCGGCCAAGCAACAGGTCATGCAGATAGTTGGCGTGCTGGCTGGAGCCCTCGCGATTGCTCCGATCCTGCAACTCTTGTTCTCGGCCTACGGCCTAGGCGACGTCTTTCCTCGCGCAGGAATGGACGCGGCCGAGGCGCTAGCCGCCCCGCAGGCCACGCTGATGAGTTCAGTCGCGCACGGTGTATTCAGTCGCGACCTGCCCTGGACAATGATCTGGATTGGCGTGGCCATCGCTGCTGCCCTGATAGTTCTCGACAAGTATCTCGAGTCACGTGAGTCCACGTTCCGGACCCCTGTCTTGGCCGTGGCGGTGGGAATCTACCTGCCCATCGAGTTGACCACTCCCATTTTCATCGGTGGCTTCATCGCATGGGCGGCGGCCAAAGCCATTCGGGCTCGCGGAGGATCTCAGACATCAGTGGCCGATGGCGCGAGAAAGGGACTCCTGTTGTCATCAGGGCTGATCACTGGGGAGGCCCTTGTGGGCATATTGCTGGCGATTCCGTTTGCGGCCTCGCAGAGCACTGATGTCCTCGCCGTGCCTTTGGCCGGGATGGACTGGCTCCCAATGACGCTTGGATTGGCTGGCTTCGCCCTCTTCTGTACCTGGATGTACCGCGTGGCCCGCTCCTGAGGCAACCTGTCCATCGAAATGAAGCTCACCTATTGCGGCCACTCTACCATTCAGATTGAGAAGGCCGGCAGGCGAGTTCTCATCGATCCGTTCATTTACGATGGATTGGGGCTGTGTCACACAGACGTTGGCTCGCCACTCGTCTTCCTTTCCGGACGGGACCTATGGGGGAAACCCCAACGGGTATGGTCCGCCAAGATGTTGCGGCCTGGGATCACGGTTCCGGTCCACTACAACACCTTCCCGGAGATCGAGGTGGATGTAACGCAATGGGAGAGCCGCATGTTGGGTGCCGGGCTCCAATCCCAAGCCCTGCGTCCCGGCGAAACGCTTTCCATCTGAGTCCGTAAGTAGTTTCCCTTCCATGATGCGGCTCCCTCGGATATTGTCCACCCTTGGCATCCAGAGACTGATGCTCGCGATCGTTGCTTTGGCAGCGGTCGGCGCACAGCGGGTCGATGCCCAGCGTCCTATCCGGGTCTTCGATCCTTTCTATCAGGACGAAATTGCCCGGCGCGGTTTTCATGATCGATACGCGGTCACGGGTGAGCTGATCTACCGCCCGTCCGGCTTGCTGTCGGATCAGAGTTTGGCGACCGCGGCCGGCGAAGCGCTTGGAGTGAATCTGAGGGTCGACTACCAGTTGGCTGAGTATTTGGACGTGGGGATGCATTTGGACGCCTCCAATTCTGGTATTGGCTCCGCGCCTTCGCTACGCTGGCTGTCGCTGAAGTACTACAGGGTGGACGAGTTCACCGACTATGCGGTCCGCTTTGCGGTTGATCCGGTGGCTCAGGGTATTTCTGGCTTTCCCCAGATGGATTTGGCCTTCCTTTATGGTTCGCCGTCAAGTCCTATCGTCCGGACGGATTATGCCATGGGGATCCGCCGTGTTCAGATTGGGATTCAAGAACTCATGGCCGTAGTGCCTGCCCCGATCGATCCAGACGATCCGATCGTGACTCCAGCATCTGATCGAACCGTCGTCCGGACGCACGCATTCGGTTGGGAGGTCCACATGTCTGCCCGCTACAGCGTCGTCTTCGACCCAGCCGGTTCCAGCCTCTACGTTTCGCTGTTGGGCGAAGGCGGGAGCTACGACCTCGTGGAATGGGATGTTGCCACGCCGGACCTCCGGGAGACCTCTGAATTCAACGGGGGAGTCATCTGGGCTAGTACCGGCCTTCAGTTTGACCGGCCGACCTATCGATTCGGGCCCTATCTATCCGTCCCTGTGAGCCAATGGGCACCCAGGGACGGGGAGTGGCCCCACCGCCGCACCCGGGTCGGGTTCAGGCTGACGTTTCGGTAGGCATTGCTGGTAGGCATTCTCTCCGACACCCATGGCTGGTTTCACCCAGAGCTTCCCGGCGTCCTAAAGGATTGCGACGTGATTTTGCACGCGGGTGATGTTGGGACACCGGAGATCATAGAGCGCCTCGAAGAAATCGCGCCTACGCGCGTTGTGCCGGGCAACATCGACGGACAGCACATTCTGCGTCGCTACCCAACGCATGATCGGTTCATGCTCGATGGAATCCGGTTCTGGATGACCCATATCGCAGGTCACCCCAAACATTGGCAGGCGGGCCTCGGGCCAATGCTAAATGAGGAGCCTCCAGACGTGTTCATTTGCGGCCACAGTCATATCCTGCGCATAGAACGCGTCAAGTCACTCTACGGCATGCTGTACCTGAATCCGGGCGCGGCCGGCCGTCAGGGGTTTCAGCGTGTCAAAACCTGCGTCCGCCTGCTGCTTCGGGATGGTAAGGCTGTCGAGGCGCACGTAGTCCATCTAGACGAAACTGAGGAAACCTAACGCATGGCTGATTCCGAGCACGCACAGCGAACCGAGCGGTTCGATCTCCGGGCACTCTATGAAACGAGCCGAATCCTGAATTCCAGCCTTGAGCTGGAGTTTGTGCTGAACAATCTGCTGCTCACGGCCATGAGCAAGTTGTTGGTGACACGCGGCGTGGCATTCCTCTTTGACCCCCTGAAGTCCAAGTACTCAGCCGCAGCAGTGAAAGGGGTGCGTGCCCTCAAAGCCGGCGAACTCCTGGAGATGCCAACGGTGACTCCCGGTTCGCTCATGCAGGGAGACGAGCTACCGCAGCCATTAAAGGATGCCGGCATGCATTTGGCGATATCTGTCGCATATGGCGATCGGATTCTCGGCCTGCTCGCCATTGGCAAAAAGGCTCTCGGCCAGGCATTCGAGAACAGTGAGTTGGAGTTCATCCACTCGCTGGTGAATATGTCCTCGGCGGCCGTGCACAATTCGCTGATGGTGGAGGAGCTTAAGTTGGCCAATCGCGACCTTGACGGCAAGGTTCAGCAGTTGAATACCCTGTTCGACCTCTCCCAGGAGTTCAACGCCACTGTTGATAGGGATCGCCTCATTAATCTACTGTCGCTGGGCTTGATGGGCCAGATGCTGGTGAGTAAGCATCTGTTTATTTTGGGATCCGAAGAGATCAGCGACGGGGCCCAGGTTCTCGAGACCGAGAAGGGCACACGGTACTTCCGGGTGGTCACGTCCAAGGGGATTGGTTCTGGCCCCCTTGAAGAGGAGACCCTGACTGGACTCTGCGGACTAGATATGGTCCAGTTGCTTGATGATTCACCGACGCCCGAATGGGAGGCCTTCGCGGACCGTGGCCTGGTATTGGCCATCCCAATCAGACAGAAGGGGGAGACCTGCGGCGTGCTATGTCTCGGTCCGAAGATGACCGGCAAGGCTTACGAGCCCGACGACGTGGAATTCCTCACCTCGCTGGGGAATCTGGCCTTCGTGTCACTGCAGAACTCGGTCCTGGTAGAACAGCAGCTGGAGAAGCAGCGCCTGGAAGAGGAGATGAGGTTGGCCAGGCTGATTCAGGAAGGCCTGCAGCCTACTGAACTGCCCGAGGTCGAAGGCCTAGACATCGCGACGCTTGCCATTCCCAGTCGGCACGTTGCCGGCGACTATTTCGATGTAGTCGAACTGGAGGAAGACCGCGTGCTACTTGCCATCGCGGATGTTACCGGAAAAGGGATGCCGGCCTCCCTGTTGATGTCAAATCTCCAGGCGGCCCTCCACTCCATAATACCGATGAACATCACGCTGGAGGACGCCACCGCGAACATGAACCGCGTCATCTGTCGGAATACGGGCTATGACAAGTTCATCACGTTCTTCCACGGCATCTACACGCCCGCTGACCGCAGTTTTCGCTACGTAAACGCTGGCCATAATCCTCCCATGTTGCTTCGCGCTTCAGGCGAAATGGAGGAGCTGGACATCGGGGGACTGCTGCTCGGAGTGATGCTTGGGATGCCCTACGAAGCCGGCACTACCGTGATAAACCCAGGCGATGTTTTGGCCATCTTCACAGATGGGGTCACAGAGGCCATGAGCCCTGATGGGGAAGAATGGGAAGAGCCGCGACTGGAGGCTTGCCTGCGCGAGGTGGCGGACAAGAGCGCGCAGGAAATCCTGGACCATGTTCGGGAAGCGGTCCGGGACTGGACTGATGACGAGCCCGTCCTCTCAGACGATCTGACCATGATCGTGGTTAAAGGGCGGTAGGTCAGGCTATGCAGTGCAGCTTGCGCAGGGGCACGTGGCGCGGAGCCGCTTCCAGGTGTAGATGCCCGCCTCGTGCCCATCGTCCCATTTAATCCGTAACGCGTACGTGCCCACGGTGGCCACCTCAGGGTGCTCCCATCGCCGATTGGCGGGTTGCCGGAAGACTTCGGGGTCAGGAAGCTGGCCCATGTTATCATGGCCCCCAACGCAGCCCGCGCAAGGGCAAGCGCGACGGAGCCCGTCGAGTGGCCAGACACTAGTGTGTCCGTCGGTCCACGTCATAGATAGGGTCTGGGCCGTGCGGTCCACGGTGACGTCGGTTGGCTTCATAGGGCAGACTCTGTAGAAGAGTCTGGTGCAAATGGGCCGAGGCGCCGTAGTTCCCAAAAATGGAGCGGTAGCGGGCTTTACTTAGCCAAGCGGGGGCAGAAACTACCCGCGTGAAGCCCCCCTTTTTTACACTGGTTCGAAGTTCATCGGCATCCTGGTGGGATGCTGGGTCCTGCTTGGGTCCGTTTCGCCGGCAGTGGGCCCCCTGCAAGGTCAGCCGGCGAGAGTGCCTAGCGTCGTCGGATCAAGCCTCCGGGAAAGACCACTTCGCTCTCGTGGCCATCGTGACCAACGCTGGCCACGCCGAAGAGGAAATTGTCAATCACGATGCCCTCCAGGGTATACTCATTTACGCCGGAGACGAACCGGCGATGTTGCCATTGCGGAGCCGTGGTATTCCGCCAGTAAAGCGCATACCCAGCGATGTTCTCATCGTCCGACGCCTCCCAGGCAAGCGTCGTTGATGGACGAACAACGCCGCCGATTCGCACCTCCGTCGGAGCCGGTGGGGCCCAGGCCAGGCCCGCGAGGGAGATGGCGTTTACAGCGGTGAGCTTCGCTGCGTACGGAAAGTTGACGCCCTCGATGACGTCTCCGTACGCGATGCCATCCTCGGTCCGGATGTCCTGATGCTGGCGGTTGTAGTTCTCATGCGCCTCCATAATCCGCACTCCCGCAAAACCGGCATCGTTGAACGGGCGATGGTGACCGCCTCTACCGAAACGGTCTAGTCGGTAGATCATCATCGGGTTCATTTCCGGCATGTATGTGTCGGTCATCCGATGGATGTACCGGGCAATTTGCCTGGATACGCCATCCACTTCGCCCCCATAGAACCGACGTGACTGACGTGCCCGATCAGATTCCGTGACCGGAGTCGGCTCGGAAAAAATCCGGAAGGCCCGGTTGTCGATGACCCCGTCTACGCCCTCGATGTTGCCAATCATGTCGTTGTTCAGGACGCCAATGACCTCCCAGCCCTCCTCCACAGCCACTGAGGCCATGTGCTGCCCGCCGAACAACCCCTGTTCTTCACCGGACAGACCTGTGTAGACCACGGTGTTGGGGAACGAATACTGGCTAAGGATGCGTGCAGCCTCAATCGTGCCGGCCATTCCCGAGGCGTTGTCATTGGCGCCCGGCGAGTCATCCGTGAAATTGTTCGAGCTCGAAATACGTGAATCGATGTCGCCGGACATGATCACGTAGCGGTTTGGATAGTCGGTGCCTCGTTGAATGGCCACGACATTCACCACCCAGGTATCAGTTGGGATGCGATTCGAGTTGCCCGCTTCCACGAGACTGCGCATGTACGCGACTTCCAGGCAACCCCCACAATCGGCGGAAATCTGTTCGAACTCGGCCTTGATCCATCTCCGGGCGGCACCGATTCCTCGGGTGTCAGAGGTGGTGTCCGAGAGCGTGTGTCGAGTCCCAAATCCGGCCAGCTTGCGGATATACGCCTCGAGGCGGTCGGCTGACGGAGCCTCGGCGATTGCATAAACCCGGGCGTCCGTGGAAGGTGGGATTTGCCCGGCAGCCGTGAGGCATGGCATAAACAGGAGAAGCAGTAGAACCTTGCGCATCGATCTGGACCTAATGTGGAGGTCCAAAAAGGTAGGTACGGAGAAGCCCGAACGAGAAAGCCGCCGGCATCTTTCGACACCGACGGCTAATCGTCAAGAAAAACCCGGGAGAGCCAGGACCGGGTGGGATACCCCTCAATACCCACCCGGTCCCGATTTGGCTCTTGTGGGACTCTTTCCTTCCTTTCGGAGGCGGAATGGCTTCCCGTAGGTCTGGTATCGGCGCGAGAGTGAAAATCTTAAAGTGGCCAAGGCGAAGATTACATGAAGCAACTCGGGGCCAGTTTAAGAGCAGGCTCTCGATCGCCGATACCGAACTCGGAAAACCTCGTAATCCATGCCCCAGACCCTTTTGGCTTTTCTGGCGATGACGGTCGCGTCCGTTGCCGCCTACAATCAACAGATGTCCTCCGTGCGCTTGCAGGAGGATCGTATCCGGAGCGAACTGGAAATGATGGCCAGCGCCGTGGCGCTACACGAAATCGAGGCGACGGCCGCACCTATGAGCTGGAGCGCATTGGATGACCTGCACAACACGTCAGGCAAGGCCGATTTCTCGCTCGACACGGTGAGCGTGCCGTTCAATTGGGAATGGGATGTTCGCTACGTGGACGATCTGGGAGAAATTTCGGTCGTTGCCACAGACCTGAAGGAGGCCGAGGTGACCATTTCGCATGATCGGTGGGCATTTGATCTGGTAGTAATCGCGCGGACGTTCGGACTATGAACGTATTACTCGACAATATGTCGGCCACCATTGTCTTTGCGACGTTGGCCTTCGTCCTTTCCCTGACGCAGTTCAACATGCAGCGAGACACGGCCAACGTTACCATCGCCTACATGGCGAAGAGGCACCTACTGAGTTTCGCCGAACTCATTGAAGACGAATTTGAAATGATTGGAGAGGGCGTCTCCGGGGACAAGATCGAGTCGCTCACCACCGACTCGAACGGCAAGACCACCTCGTTTGTCTTCAACCGGGAAGTCAGTTCTGTGGAGACAGAGGTCGAATACCGCCTGGTCCCGATTGACACGGTACAAGCCATGGGACGGGATGTCCCCATATACCGGGTAGACCGCTACGAGGGCGGTACAAAGGACGGTGGGGGAACCGGCATGCTCAGCGATTTTAGGGTCGAGCTGCTCACAACCACCGGTGCGGTGGCGACGCCGGCTACGGCGAAGTTGGTCAGAATCAGGATGTCTGTTGCCCACAACATTGGGAAGATGGACGACAGCCGGGTCAACGTCAGTTACTGGGGCGTGACCCTCCGGCCGGCGAGTCTGGACACCTGACAGGTCAGGGTGGAGAGCCCAATCTTGTATTCAGGCTAAAGTTGTTACTCGACCCAGCCGATACCCAACGGTGAGTGCGGTGCACTGGCCCGGTGCATCAGCCACATTAATCGAAAGGGAAACCATGGGAAAGGCAGGATTGATCTTGGTAGCGGCGGTTACCCTCGCATCCGGTGCCGCGTATATGAATCAGGATCGCGCATCGCTGGGCACCGTCCAGCAGGAAGCGTTCTACCAGCATCAAGTGTTGGCTCGTGAGATTGCGCAGTCCGGGTTTAACCGACTCGAGAGTCGGGTTCGCCGTGACTACAACAATCACCGGGCGAACGAATCCGACGTTGCGCATTCAAAGGGACGCATGGACATTGCCGCCACGGGCACATCTGGACAGCCGGTCACCATTACCGCCACCGGGTACTTCGAGGACGCTGAGTACACGATTTCAGGGACACTGAAGAAATCGGGCACAAGGAAAATTGACGCGCTCACCGTCGATGGCGTGTTGAGCGACGTCACCATGGCGTCAGGAGTGCGGATCTCAGGTATCGACACCAACTTTGACGGGACATCAGGCGAGAATGTGGATGTTCACGCGGTTCTGACGGATGAGACCGACAGCTACACAGAATTGCTGGCGACACTCGTCTCTGGAAGTGCCCCCGGGGCAAGCGGCCTGCTTGACATTGTCAACGATGACCCTGATATCAGCCTTTCCACGCTGGTTGCCAACATTACCTCTTATTCCGGACCGGAGCGAATTGACTACGACCAGAACACAACCCTGAGCAACCAGACTATCGGTAGCACCGGGTCTCCTGCGCTGGTCGTGGTAGATGGTGACTTGACCGTGAGAGAGTCAACCGCCGGCGTCGGGATTCTCTACGTGAGAGGAGATGTGTCGTTTGAAAACTCAGCCACATGGCAGGGCCTGGTCATTGTCGACAACGATGGCGGCGATCACAACTTTTCGGGGACCTCAAAAGTCTACGGTGCCGTGGTCATCCGCTCGGTATACAACGCCGGATCTGAGGACGGGGGCGGGGGCGGACTTCCGGGCGGTCATTTCGACGTCGACGTGTTCGACGAATTTGGCGTCGGCGATTATCGCTACCATCAGCATAAGTACGATGACAGGTTTGACGTCACGGGTATGGATCTAATCGATCCTGATGGATGCGGTGGCGGTGGCCTGTGCTGGGATTCCATCCTAGGAGACGAAGAAGCCGTCTACGTGGAGTTCATGAATGCCGAAAGGGGTTACGGGACATACGAGATCGAGGTAGGCGAAGGTAGCGTCACTGAGACCTGCGACGATGACGATGGCGACGGTGACCTCGTCACTACGGATCTGCCGGCGGACGTACAGATGGCCGGGTTCTCGGGACTGGCGTGGTTTTCAGCAGTGTCCAGCCACCTACTGACGCTCTTCCGCACCTCAACCGCTGCCAAGGTGTGGGTCTGCCATAATGGTGCGGACAAGAATGTGAACTCCTGGGCAAGGCAGGCTCATCTGAACCACGGCGATACCGATGGCAAATGCTCAAGCAGCGACAACGACGGAGCGGGCGCCGGCAAGCAGTGGGTCTGCCACAGCGGCCAGGACAAAGCGGTCAAGGACAACACGGTCACCATGCATCTAAATCACGGCGACAGCTTGGGCCGATGCTCGACTGGCGGCGGTGTTGGCGGTGTTGGCGATGACGGCGGCGGCGGGGATGATGACGGCGGCGGCAGCGATGATGGGGGCGGCGACAGCTGCACGCCCGGCACACAGATTTCCGTGCCAGCCGTATCGCTCGCCGGAAACACCCATGAGGGTCTCTCGGCCACCCTGATCGACGCTCGCCAGGCGGTCAAATTCCTGATCAATTTCGAATACCTCTGCGCACTGCAGATTTCGTCGCCCAACTGGTTGTTTTATGATCCGGCCGATAGGAATGGTGCCTTCACGATTCGTTTCCATAGCGCAACCCGCGACGGCTCATCCTGGAGCCAGGGTGACAAGATCTACGAAGTCAGCGCCTACCACCACACGGGCTACGGATGGAACTACAATCCCGGCGGCGAAATCTGCGATCCAGCAAACGCCTCGGACGGGACCATAGCCAGCGAGCCCATGGACCTTCATATGGGCGGGACGGCTAGAATCCAGTACAGCTCAGCAGCTCTCCATCGTGTCAGGAACCTGCTCTCTCAGATCAATCCCGGACAGGGGTCCGTGACCTTGGAGAACGTTCGTGAGGCAGGCGTTAGGCCAAAGGCCCGAAAAGCGGCTCGCTGATTGCTCTGCACATGGGCAGTAGATCGCATGCGCTCCTGCCCTCGTGCTGACACCGAAAAAGGAAACAGTAGAGATGGTTTCCACCAGGCAGGCTCATCTTCGGAAGAAGGTGGGCCTGCTTCGTGATTGGTTCTCGCGACCAACCACCGCCGCTCCCCTGGCCTGCTTCCGGGTGGTGTTCGGTGCGATTATGGTCTGGGAAATGTACCGCTACTGGTCCAAGGGCTGGATTGATGCCTATTACGTCGATCCGTTGCTCTACTTCAGCTACCCAGGCTTTTCCTGGGTGAGTCCTGGACGGATCCCTGGATGCATGTCCACGTTGCGGTACTGGCGGTTCTCGCCGGTGCTATCGCGTTCGGACTAGCCTATCGCATCGTGGCGCCTCTGTTCGCTCTTGGGTTCTGGTACGTGTTCCTGCTGGATCAGGCCAACTATCTAAATCACTTCTACCTGATCGGGCTAATGATCCACGATCATGGCGATCGTGCCGGCGGAGAGGTTCGCGTCCAGCGATGCGTTGCTCAGGCCGAGTATCCGCTCTAGAGTGGTCCCCTTCTGGACGATTGGCTGGAGGGCACTGGAGACATCTGGCTCGTCGGACCCTTTCTGGTGGCGCGGTCTCGGCGGACGTACCAGCGTTTCGCCTGCCCCGAATCGACTGGGTGGAGTGGGTGCGGGCCTGCTTGCGGCCTATGTCGCCTTTCAACTCCTTGTGCCCTTCCGGCACGTGGCATACCGGGGGAACGCGAGCTGGACTGAGGAAGGCCATCTCCTTTCATGGCACATGAAGCTTCGTGACAAATCGGGCCGGATTCGATTCACTGGATATGACCCCGCGACGGGTTCAAGTCGGTCCTTCCATCCTGAGGACTACCTGAGTCCACGCCAGGCCCGGAAAATGAGGGTGAGGCCGAGCTTGATGGCTCAGTTTTCACGCAAGGTGAAGCCACTGCTCAAAGAGGAGTGGGGAGTGGACGTACTACAGATCCGCGCGTCAGCCATGGTGTCGCTAAATGGCCGCGACCGAACTCGGCTGATCGATGAGAATGCGGACCTGTCGCGGGTAGCCTGGGGGTGGAAACCCGCAAAGTGGGTGATTCACTTACAGGGCGGCAAAGGAGTCCAGGCGCCGAGTCGCGCTGAGTAGAGTCTGAGGTGAGGAAAAACGAGGGGGGAGCGCCTGAAGGGATTTAAGTCTGACCGAAGAATGCCGATACCTCTTTTGCGGGCTCTGTCTCAGTGAGACAGAGGGCCGTTTCTGGCAACCATCCCTTCTCTGGTCATGACAACTCGACTCGCTCGCGTCGCCCTCCTCCTTCTGGCGATGATAGCTTCCGTCCCGGCTCTGGGCTCTTCCCCAGACTCTTTTGGGCACGCCGACAGTATTACGAGTGCCACAGCTCCCGGCGGTCGCACGGGCCCAATCATGGAGCGCTACTAGGCCAGGGGCCTCGAACTCTGCAGCCAGGCCTCAACTTGGTTTCGGTGCCCTAGCAATGCTTAAGGGCACAATCGGCAGGACGATACAGGCTGTGTGACCCCCTGAAATAGGGGGCAGATGCAGCCAGAACATCGCCCGGCCTCATGTACACAGAACTACCGCTACCTAATTTTTCGGTCGCCGACGCGCCCGGGGGCCGACCCCGGACAGCGAAGGAAGCACGCGCGGTAATGGCCCAAAAGGGCCAGCAAGCGTCTGCGCCCCGTAGGCTATCCACGGCAGCGCTGAGGGGACAGTTCAGTCACGAAGTCCCGATGATCATCCGGGAGCAGGCTGAGATGATCCCGTGCCAGTTCATGGGTTCGGATCGGGTCTTGTTCGCCGCCGAGCAGGTGCAGCGCTTACCGGCAGCGGAGCGACAGGAGATGCGGGAGTTCTTTCACCGCGTGGTCCGGCACATGCTGACCCTGGGTGCCAGTGACATTGACCTGGGTGGAACCTCGTCCCGCGGCTCCATCTGGCTTCGGATTCATGGGGACAAGAGGCCCGTGCACCAGTTCGGCATGTTCACGCCGGATGAGTTCACCGTGCTGATACTCAACCTGTTGAATGACAAGACCCGACTGCTCTTGCAGGAGCACAGGTCATCTGACTTTTCGTTCTCGTTGCCCATTGACCGCGAAAGATCAGTCCGGTTCAGGGCTAGTGTTTACTACGAGATGGACCAGATAGCCCTCAACATGCGCGCTATCACCGACTCAGTGCGCGCGCTCAAGACACTGGACCTGCATCCCCAGATCGAGCGCAACCTGATGTTCAGTCACGTTCGCCACGGACTTACCATTATCGCCGGCGTGACAGGCTCGGGTAAGAGTACCACACTGGACGCCATCATCGATGCGAACAACAAGGACACAGCTGGACACATTGTGGTGCTGGGCCAGCCCATCGAGTACATGCATCAGTCCCACCGGTGCATTGTTCGCCATCGGGAAGTCGGACGGGATGTCAATTCTTTTAAGCAGGGGATAACCCAATCCTTGCGGCAGGACCCGGACATCGTTGTGATCGGTGAGATGAGAGACCCCCAGACCATCTCGGCCACGCTTGAGATCACCGACTCCGGGCACAAAGTCTTTACAACGCTTCACTCCTCTTCGGCGGTGGAGTCGATTGACCGAATCATTGCCGAGTATCCATCTGAGGAGCAGCACCGCGTTCGCGGCCGTCTGGCCGACGTCCTGCGATGCATAATCGCTCAGAAGTTGGCGCCGCGGGTCGGCGGCGGGCGGATAATGATCAAGGAGGTCCTATCGCTCGATCCCTCAGCGCGAGCCGCCATTAAGAGCGACAATGCATCGGAGATCTACCAGATGATGTGGGAGGGAGGAGCTCAGGGGATGGTCACTCTGGAGCAGGACCTTTTTCGTCTGCTGAAGCAGGGACTGATAACCGTTGAAACAGCGGTGAGCTACGCCAATAACAAGAAGCGGCTGAATCAGCTGCTTCGTCGATAATCCCGCAGGCGAACCATGAAACTGGGATCATCTAAGGAGTTTATACTGGGCATCGCAGTGACCTACCGCGCCGTTCACGGCGTGCTGGTCAAGAATGCAGCCAACGGGCCAGAGGTGATTCGTCACTTCGATCGGCCGCGCAGCACAACTGAGAACATGCCGACGGCGGCGCCCACCGATTTTCAGTTCGTTGAGGACTCAGATCCCGCGGTGAACTTCATCACAGGCACGCCTGGGGACGACGCCGCCTCTTTGTTTCTGGCGTCCGAGTTCGATGGAGCAGATCAAGACGGAGAGCAGGGGTTTGATGGGATGGGGCCCTCGACTATCGAGATCGAACTGACAGATATTCTGGACGAGTGCGCAGAGGCGGGCTATCCCAATCCAGATGTGGTCTTCTGCGTCGGTTCAACAGACCTGGATTATCACGAAGTTCTGATCCGCTCAAAGAAGGCGGGGCAGGATCGCCCGGCAAAGAAGAGGAAGGGCAAGCGCCAGGAAAACGGCAAGCTGCTTCAGCACCTAGCCGCGTCCACAGAGGCAAAATTCGACCCGGATCAGACGGTGTTCATCCCGATGACTCCGAACGAGGAGCGCGTTCCGCGTTACCTAGCTATCTGTGCCCGTCCAAGCGAAATCATCGTTCCCACGCTTCGAAGGTTGGCCGCACGCCAACGCACGTTCTCAGTCGGCGTCATCGAGACGGAGGTTAGTCTGCTACTCGGGATGGTGCGCCGGATGGTGGCCGACAAGGACGAAGGCCGAGCTCCGGCATCGCGCCTCCTGGTACGAGTGGGTGCGGACGATACCGTAATTCTGCTTCTCGAAGGCGGTAATCTGAAGCACGTAGAATCGCTTCGGTCCATTACCTCATTCGATTCGCCGGACACGGTCTGCTCGCGAATCCTCCTGCTTCAGGACGAGCATGGCTTTTCCGACCCGGACGAAATACTGGTGTTGGGCGAGGAGAACGAGAACTCTCTGACGCGGCGTCTGGGCGAGTTCTTCGAAGACACGGAAGTCAGGAGTCTGCGCTCGCAATTGCCCCATAGCACCGAGGACCTCGATGAGGAGTACACCAGGGAAGGGACGCTTGCGGCGGCGGCCATCGTGCGCTACCTCACCGACCCGCAGGGTAAGGTCTATTTCGAGCCGATTACGCTCCTGCCCAAGAAGCTATTCCGTCGCGGAATCAAGCTGCACGGGATAAAGTGGCAGGCCCTCCCCATGCTGGTGGTACTGTTCGCAACGGTGCTGTTCTTCATGCAGCGCTACATGCGACAAACGCAAGAAGTGAGAAACCTGGAGATCAAGCTCGGCGAATATCCAGCAGAGCTTGTTGAGGGCAACAGGAAGAACTTACAGGCCCGCATCGATTCTATTCAGGCGGTCACCGCCGGGTATGTCCAAGCGCTGACGGTCTTGGACAGCATCCTGGTAGGGAGCGATGTTTGGAGCCGAACAATGGAGCGAACCTCACGGGAGGCCGCCTCAGTTCCGGGCATTTGGATAGAGACATGGGAAGAGGGCGGGGGACTCCTTCAGCTGGAAGGGACTGCCACCGATCGGGACCAAGTGGTCAGGTATGCTGCCAGAATGGACGGCCAGATTCAAAGCCTCTCGTTTGACGAGATCCGCGATTGGCCGGTCTACCAGTTCAAGATGGCCGTGCCGCTTCCAAACGAATTGCCAGAGGCCGCACAGTTCCTGCGCGAACAGGCCCGCTCATCCGGAGAGTAGAACATGGGACCCGTAAACAACTTCCTCGTCATCGGAATGGTCTGGCTGCTGTCAGTTGGACTCGGTACCTGGATGACCTTCTTCAGGCAGCCATCAGAGCTGGAAGAGCTTCGAGCGACAGAACAATTGGCACGCATTCGACAGAGTGAGTTGGCATCACTGTTGACCGAAGAGTCGCAGATGCTTGGGGAAGCATCGGCCATCCAGGCGCAATGGGACTCACGCTACAAGACGATTCCCAAGCAGTTGGAGACCCACGAGGTCATTGCCTACCTGAATGGACTGACCAAGTCTGGATTTGAGAGCTTCAACGTCATCTACGACGACAACGCGGGCGGGACGGACTTCAACACCCACGTCTTTTCGGTTCAGGGAAGAAGCACCTACAGCGCGCTCTACGAGTTCGTGTGGGCCATCGAAAACTATCGGTCGTTTTACCGACTGGCACGGTTTCAGCTCACCCACATCGACTTACCGTCCGTGGATAAGAAGACAGGCCGAGACCGTGTGGACGTCTATGTCTCGTTCGATTTCGAATTGCACGCATTCTACGGCGGCAAGGCTGGCTTGAGCGCGGAGGACCAACTCCCAGGCGCGTTTGCCGATCGAGGGGTCACGCCCCAGACTGAGTTGCCACCAGTTCCAGCGTCTGTCCTTCCGGCCCGCAAGCCGGCCAAGGATCCCTTCTATCCGATCATCATGTCGGACATCCCGCCGAACACACACGACCTACTCGATC
Organism: Rhodothermales bacterium; assembly: GCA_047611125.1. Classification (GTDB taxonomy): domain Bacteria; phylum Bacteroidota; class Rhodothermia; order Rhodothermales; family UBA10348; genus JABDJZ01. The sequence goes on along the minus strand of JBLFXH010000027.1, from coordinate 1,725 downwards.
TTGATTTCGCGAGTCTGATGTCGATCGTGGACGGAAAGGCCGTGTTCACAATCATCACCCGTGACCTAATGGGGGACAGCACCTCCCGACTTGTGACCGTGGGAGTAGGGGACGACGTCTACCTCGGCAGAATCGTGATGGTTGACCCTATCAATAACAAAGTGGTGGCCCGCCTGAACATCGGCGGCATCATGGACGAGCGGATCTTCCAACTGGAGACCGCTGGCAACTTCCGCCAGGCCATTGGCCCTGCCCAACTGGCACCTTCAAATTGACGGGTTCCGAAGCAATGAAAACATCCCGCATCGCGCTTCTCCTGGTCGTCGCCCTCATGGCTGCCTCAGCCGTCTCGGCGCAACGTGTGCCGCAGCGCGCACTGAGGACCTACATCCCGCCGGACCAGCTGGTGTCGTTTCTGCCATCGACACCGATGTCGACCTACCTGCAGTTGGTGAACCCCATTTTTGCCCGAGTGACCGGGAAGGAGGTGATCGACCCCAATGGCATGCAGTTCGAGATCGGCATACCGCTGCAGGCCATGCATTTCCTGGACGCAACCGAAATGGTGTTGGCGTACAACGGATTCGTTCTACGGGAAACCGAGAAGTACTTCATGGTTGAGTCGGACGCACCGGTTGTTCCAGTGGATCCTCTGCCAGCGGGGATGACGATTGATCCCGCGACCGGCGCCGCTATTGTCGGTCCAGCTTCACTGGCCACAAAGCAGGTGCGTATCAGCGCCGTGCTCTTCGAACTGAACCACACCAAGGCACGAGACTCCGGCATCAACTGGAGCGTGATCTTTGGCGAGGCGAGTGCAGCTGCAGCGGCTGGTGGTGGCGCGACTCCTGCAGGTGGCGGCGGACAAGGGCTCAATTTCTTCCTTAAGACGGATGAGCTTTTCAAGCCTCTGGATAATTTTCTGATCTCGCCCAGCGTGGTGGACCTGAAGGACCTCAAGTCCCTGATTCAGCTTGCGGAAGCATCCGGCGTCGGAGAAACCATCGCGAGCCCTGAAATCACCGTACAGTCCGGACAGCAAGGAAATTTCCAGAGCGGGCAGGACATCCCGATCCAGAAGCTGGACTTCTCAGGCAACACGGTGACGGAGCTCCTTCAGACGGGCATCATCATCGATGTCACGCCCACCATAATCACGGAGCTCAGCCCTGACTCAGTGGAGGTTGATATCATCCACCTGGTAGTCACCGTAGAACGCTCGTCCAGTCGCCCTTCGACGGCAGGCCCAATCATTGACCGGAGCCAGGCTGGAACACAGGTGGTATCCCTCAATGGAGAGCAGGTGATGATCGGTGGACTGTACAGCACCGACGAGTCGGTCTCTCGCCGTGGCGTACCCTTTCTCAAGGATCTGCCGGGGTGGTTCTTCGGACTGAAGTACCTGTTCTCTCGCTCGCAGACTACGGTTTCCCAAAAGGAACTGCTGATGGTACTGCAGGCAGACATTGTTGAGCCCCTCTTGACCCGCTCCGCGAGGCCGTACCAGCAGGATATTCTGGAACGCCGCCGTGAGCAGGTCCAAGAAGCGTTGCGTCGTTTCAACGAGCAGGTCAACGCCAATAGGGAGAAGCCGAACCGATACAGCGGCGAGGAAAAGAAAAACTAGCTGACGGGCCAGGAGGCCTGCTCGGTATTCGAGAATCGGGGTCGCTCGCGGCCGCGGTGTTCTGGCGGGCGGCATCCGAGAGGGTGCCGCCCTTTTTT
>JBLFXH010000026.1:0-20014 GCA_047611125.1 Rhodothermales bacterium | reverse complement strand
TCGCTGCGGACCTCTTGGTCTCGGCAATCAACCAGAACGTGGCGAAGTGGCATCTGGCGCCAGCACTGACGGAGCTCGAGAAGAGAGTGGTACAGTGGACCGGACAGTTCGTCGGGTATGATGAGGCCGCTGGAGGCGCCATGGTGAGCAGTGGATCTGCCGCAAATCTGATGGGATTAACGGTTGGGCGAAACGTCTTTCTCGAGCGTGCGGGGGTGCGAGAGAAGGGCCTCTTTGGCATGGCCCCGACCGTGGTATATGCCTCCACCGAGACCCACGGCAGCGTTGACAAGAGCCTGGACGTATTGGGAATCGGGTCCGACCAGTTGAGGCACATCCGGGTTGATGGCGACTTCCGAATCGACATGGATGCGCTGAAGGCCGCCATCCAGGTAGACCGGTCACGGGGTCTCCAACCGTTCTGTGTCATCGGAAACGCAGGAACGGTCAACACCGGCGCTATCGACCCGCTAACGGAGCTGGCGAGCCTTTGTGAGGCAGAGGGGTTGTGGTTCCACGTGGACGGGTCGTACGGAGGGCTCGCATCGGCGGTGCCGGAACTTGCCGGTCTTTACACCGGGATGGAGCAGGCCGATTCGCTCGCTCTGGACTACCACAAGTGGCTCTACCAGCCCTTCGAGATTGGGTGCACGCTGGTCCGCGACTGGACGCAGTTGGAGCGGACGTTCAAGCGCTCGGCCAGCTACCTGGACACGGACAAGGACGGCGGTGGTCGATTCGATATCAACGAGCACCATTTTCAGCTCTCCCGCAACGGAAAAGCGCTCAAGGTGTGGATGAGCCTGAAGGCGTACGGCACCCGGCGGTTCGTTGAAATGATCCGCAAAGACGTTGTCCTCCGAGCCTACTTCTGCGATACGCTCGAGGCTGCCGACGATTTTCGTGTGGTCTCAAACGGGCCCTTGGCCATCGCTACCTTTCAGTACACAGGGAGTTCGGAATCGCCCGTCCAGTCCCGCCGCGACGAGCCGGGACACGAGACTCGCATCGCTTCACTGAATGCTGCCATGGTGCCCGCGCTTGAGCGGGACGGACGCATCTTCCTGACCGGTACCATTCTGGATGGCAGGCAAGTGCTCAGAGCCTGCATCATCAATCATCGGAAGCAGCGATCCGACATAGACTTTATGGTTGGGGTTCTCCGGGAAGTTGGACGCTCGGTGGAGCTGGCAGGCTGAGTCTCTACCAACCGGTCCGCGTTGCGGTAGGCTCATCGTCAGCGATGCCGGTGCTTATGGGCGTGGGACTCAGCTCCAGTTGATGTGGACGGCGGGCCTGCGTGTAGGCTGCCTTCCAGTAGTCTTCCGTGAGATTCGAGATCATCACTCCCCGGCTTGACGAAGCATGGGCAAAGTCACCCTCGCCGAGGTAGATCCCCACGTGGTCAGTACGTTTTGGGGTGTGGAAAAAGATGAGATCGCCGGGCTCCAGGGCCGAGCGGCTTACGGCGGATCCTTCGCTCTGCTGCTGGCCTGTGGTTCTTGCAATACCCACTCCCAGGACATCCTCGTAAACGTTCTGAACGAAGGCCGAGCAGTCCACACCGTTGCGGTCGTCACCACCCCACTCATAGGGTGTGCCCATCCAGGTCCCAATCTCACTACGGAGGTTCTCAAGTAGCAGGGCTTCGGCACCCCGCACGGGTTCGGCCGTGCGCGGCACCATAGATACGGTGCCACAGCCGCCCAAAAGCAGCGTGGAGAGAAGGAAAAAGTGCAAGATGCGCGGGTTCAAAGCAGGTACCGTTCGAGGGAATGGGCAGCCGTGGATCGGGTATCGGCCGCAGCCCTTGAGAACTTTAAGGGATTCGGCCAAATCCACGGCCTGACCAACGATTTCGTATTCTTCCTCCCCCGAGCCATACCCAACCGAGCTTTCGATGACCCGCAGCCTTCGCTCCCTTGCCGCCGTTCTTTGCGCCCTGCTACTGGCCACGTCATTCGCGGCCTGTCAGCAGGACGAGCTATCCAGGTGGGAGGAGCAGGCCGACCGCGTTACAATCACGCGGGATGACTGGGGCATTCCCCACATCTATGGTCCGACAGATGCTGATGCGGTCTTCGGCATGATCTACGCACAGGCTGAAGACGACTTCAATCGCATGGAGACCAACTTCCTGAATGCGCTAGGCCGTCTGGCCGAGGCCGAGGGCGAGTCGGAGATCTATCGAGACCTGCGGATGAAGCTCTTCATTGACCCGGTAGACCTGCAGGAGATGTACGCAGACAGCCCGCGGTGGCTGCGAAAGCTGATGGATGCTTGGGCCGATGGACTCAACTATTACCTGCACACCCATCCGGAAGTCAGGCCCCGAGTCATCACGCGGTTTGAACCCTGGATGGCGCTTTCCTTCAGTGAGGGTTCGATAGGTGGGGACATCGAGCGGGTCAGAATGGGCCAGTTGGAAGCCTTCTATGGCGAGGATCCCAGAGTGATGATCCAGGCTCGGAGGGAAGCAGCGGACGCGGGCATCGTTTCACCGGAACGCATGACCATGGCATCCGAGTCGCGGGAAACGCACTCGATACTCGATGAGGTCTTCGTATCCGACGCCGAATTCTATCGCGAACCGGAAGGCTCCAACGGGTTCGCCATTGCACCCTCAAAATCGGCCACCGGCGAGGCTCTGCTCTACATCAATCCACACACCTCGTTCTTCTTCCGCGAGGAACTGCATATGAGGTCCGACGAGGGACTGGATGCCTACGGCGCGGTGACCTGGGGACAGTTCTTCGTCTACCAGGGCTTCAATGAGCGTGCCGGTTGGATGCATACTTCCAGTGGGGTCGACAACATCGACGAATACCTGGAGACGGTCTACGAGCGCGACGGGCAGTTGTATTACGTTTTTGGCTCTGAAGAGCGCACGGTGGAGCAGGACGAGATCGTAGTCCCCTACGCCACCGGCGGCGGGCTCCAGGAGCGGACCTTCACGGTTTACCGAACTCACAATGGACCTGTGGTGCGAGCCATCGACGGACAATGGGTTTCTGTCAGCCTCATGAACGAGCCCATGACGGCCCTCAGTCAGTCCTACGGGCGCACCAAGGCCCAGGGCATGGAGGACTACCGTGAGAACATGGAGATGCACACGAATTCGTCCAACAACACCGTGTACGCGGATGCCGATGGCAACATTGCCTATTGGCACTCGAACTTTATCCCCCGCCGCGATCCCTCGTTCGATTATCTCCAGCCTGTGGAGGGCAGCAACCCGGCTACAACCTGGAATGGCGTACTCTCGATTGAGGAAACGCCCAACGTTTTCAATCCGCCGAACGGCTGGATCCAGAACACCAACAACTGGCCGTTTTCGGTGGCGGGCGATGCCAGTCCATCCCAGGATGACTACCCAGCCTACGTTGAGCGCGGAGGGGAGAATGCGCGGGGTGTAAATGCATTACGGGTGCTGAGTCGCGAGGACAACTTCACACTTGAGTCTCTCACGGCTGCGGCTTACGATCCATTCCTGTCAGCGTTTGCCGAGTTGATTCCTCCGGTTGTAGAAGCTTGGGACCGCAGTCCAAACTCTGCTCAGAAGCGGAAGCTCGCCGGTCCGGTTGGCGCGCTTCGGGGATGGGCTTTTCGCTGGGCTGTCGACTCGGTACCTACGACCCTAGCCGTGTACTATGGAGAGGCCGCTCGGGGAGACCTGGCGCAGGCCGCTTCTGCTGGACGGCTGCCGATGAACCAGTTCATGACCACCGCAGGAGGTCGTGAGGTAATGCTTGCCGGGTTGGTGAAGGCCGTAGATCAACTCGAGGCTGACTTCGGCCGATGGGACACCCCCTGGGGCGAGGTCAACCGTTTCCAGCGCCTAACTGGAGACATCCGGCAACCGTTCGACGACGACGCCCCGAGCATTCCTGTCGGGTTCACCTCGTCGCGCTGGGGATCATTGGCGTCTTTCGGTGCCAGAGCCCAACCGGGCACGGTAAAGCGCTACGGCACGAGTGGTAACAGCTTCGTGGCGGCAGTGGCCTTTGGCGATAGCGTCCGCGCGGTGGCTGTCACTGCGGGCGGACTGAACTCGGATCCTTCCTCGCCGCATTTCAATGACCAGGCGGAGCGGTATGCGAGCGGCAACCTCCGCGAGGTTTACTACTACCCGTCGCAGCTTGAGGGCCACACGGAACGTGTGTACCACCCGGGTCAGTAGTCGTCAGCCCAGCGTGGCAACTAGGAGGATCGCCAGGAGGGTGCCCAGGTCGCGCCACCACTGAACCCGATCAACAAAGCCATCACACTGGAGATCAGGAAGGCCACCGCGCTGTTGTGAAGGGCGAAGACTGGCAGCAGGAAGAAAATCACGACAGGAAGCCGACCGATCGTGCTGCGGCTAAGGTCAACGATGGGCTACCTGCGCTCGGTGCCGGTGCGGGCCTGGGTTAGTCGCCTGAGTGCCTGGCTCTGCCTGGACTCAGAAGTAGCAGGCGCAACGTTACCCAGAGGCGTCCGTCGACGCCGAAGTACTCGTTGATGGACTGGCGTACGAAGTACGAGGTGCTCTGCCGAATGGGATGGTCCTTCTGGCCGCAAGCCGGGCAGTATCGCCCCGGACGTGCGGTGCCGCAGTTTGGACAAAGAGAGGGGGTAGAGTCAGTCACCATTACCGGGGTTCATCAGGCGCGGTAATGTGATTGCCCAAGAAGAGCGCATTGATGAACAAGCGATTCGTCCCTCGCCAGTAGCCCCTGAAGTTCGTGTTGTCGATCAGTAGCACCACGGTGCCGCGGCCCAGTCTGTCTGCCATCGCGGACGGCGACCCGGCCAGTCGCTCCCGATTCCGCTCTGAAACGTATCCGGAAAGATGCGGCTCGTCGGTCAGTTGTGCCACGGTGCCATAGGGACTCTGACTCGGATCAAAGAAATAACCGTGGTCCCGCCAGACGGGCAGGAATCGGTCGGTGTACCCAAACCCGAGTGGGTGGGTGATATCCAGGTCAGCCTCCCAGATGGAGCCGCCTATGCGCTGGGATCCCGAAATTTCCGAGGCCTGGTCGTAGTCCTGACGCTCAGGTGCCTCGGCCGTTTCCTTGCTCTTCTTCTCGGCCTCGGGATCAACCGGTGCGCCGACGCCAGGGGCTGCGACGTTGGGTGTCAGCTCATTGCGAGCCGCCCAGTCCGCTGCTGAGCGTTGTGCCACCAGCGTCCCTCCGGCGCGAATCCATGCTTTGAGGTCGTCCAGGCGGCTTCCAAAGGCTCTCTCCGCTCCTCCCACCATCACGAGGACGTCGAAGTCGGCCCAATCCACTCGGCCCAGATCGGTGACATCCACCTTGGTAACGGGCATCTGCATCCGCTGGTCCAGGAGATGCCAGACCTGCCCAGCCTCGTAAGACGAAACGCCTTCGCCCATTGGGATCAGGATTCTCGGTGCTCGTACCGGGCGAAAACTCCCACTCCCAAGGTCTGGACCCTCCGGGGTCATGAACGAGGTCGCGGCGTGGATCCGCGCACCGTGTCGCCGCGCCGCTCCCGACACTGCTTCAAAGACCTGATCCGCGTCCATTTCCTGATGTCCCAGCGGAATCGAAATAGAGCCGCGCCCGAACGCTACCGGCCCCGTGGGCGTGGTGGCTTCAAAGGGCCGAAAGGCCGCCTCAACACGAAGTCCAGCCGCCTGCAGATCCTGAAGCGCTGGCATGGCGGCCGAATCTCTCCAGTCCATCAGATAGGTCAGTTCACTTCGAGAAACGGTCTGGGCAGGCATAGCCGGTGCCGCCTCCACACGCGATCCCAGAGGGAGGGTCCGGGTGGTGAGTTCGCCGTCCGGGATGTCGAAGGCCAGGGATACGGTCCAAGTAGAGGCGTCATAGAACACGCTGTCTGCGAACTCTTTCGTGCGCTCAAAGAAGGACCGGGCCAGGCGGTACATGGGTTGCCGGACGGGGACCACCCAGGCGCTACCGGGCGTGAATTCATTGCCGCCCGCCGTCACCTGGCTTGCCAGTTCAAACGTCTCGATGCGGTGGCGCGAGAGGAGGTCCAGAAAGGCGCGGTTGGCCGCGAGATCCTGGGAGTCACCAAAGACCCATCCGGTCGCGTGATAGCTTGCAGCCTCGGTCAGTGCGCTGGCGAAAAAACCGCGTTGATACGTCTGCATTTCGACGCGCTTGTCGACGGCGGCCCGAATCGTGGCAAGGCTGGTTCGAAGGTGATTGCGAATGGCGAAAGGAAACGTGAGCACGCCGTGATGGGTGCTTTCCTGAATGTGCCCGCGCGAACTGGCCTGCTCAAAGACCAGCCCAAGTCCGCCGAGAAAATTGGGGTACGTCGACCCATATCCGGGATAGGTGTTGTCGTACACCTCGCGGGTGAAGTACAGCGACCCAATCTCGTCGAGCGCTTCGGCCCAATACTCCGAAAAACCAACGGTGATGTCGGTGTACAGCGTGGTGGGGAGGAGTGGATTCCAAGACCCGCCCGGCTCGCTTGGCTCAAAGAAATACGATGAGTTGGCCCCCATTTCGTGGTAGTCCGTTACCACCTGCGCCTTCCACTTGTGATGAAAGTCGATTCGCGCCTTGCTCTCAGGATTGACCAGCGGCAACCAGTCGCGGTTGAGGTCGAACCAGTAGTGGTTAGTCCTTCCGCCCGGCCAGACCTCGTTGTGTTCGCGGTCGATAGGGTCGGCGACGAAGGGCTGAGCGCGATTAGAATTGGCCCATTGAGTATGACGGTCGCGCCCGTCGGGATTCAATACAGGCTCGACGTGGAATATGCCATGACGCCGAATGGTGTCCATCTCCGACCCTGTGCCGGCCACCAACCAATAGGCGGTCAACATGGCAGCCTCGGTGGACGAAGTCTCGTTGCCGTGCACCCCGTACCCCATGTGAACAATGGCTGGCAGGTCCTCTGCGCCGGCTCCGTCCGGGTCGATGGAGGCCAAGTGCCGCCGCCGGATGCTCTCCAACTCCGCCATGTTCTGCCGCGAGGTGACGGTCAGCACTGGCATGGGCCGGTGCTCGTAGGTCATCCCGATCGACTGGTATGAGGCGCGGTCAGACAGCGCCGCCAGGACCTGCATGTAGGAGACGATGCGGTCGTGCCGGGTGTGGAACGAGCCGATTTCGTATCCCAGGAAGTCCTGCGGAGACGGAATCCCCGCGTCGAAGGCGGTCCCCTCCGGGAAGAAGTAGTCTGCGTCCTGCGCGGCAGCGGGTAGAGTCGCAAAGGCGAGTAGGAGCAGGAGGGCAACGAATCGAGAAGGCATAGCGGCGTGGTCTATTCAGGGTTGAATCTAACGATTCCGCCCACCCCGCACCCGCGCCGAAACGCTAATCGGGGAAGAGCCGAGCGATCAGCATACCCTCCGGGATGAGGTACCGCCGGGCCGCCAGCTGCAGGCGCTCGGAACTGACGGAATCTACCAGTTCGTCATAGGCCAGAATGCGGACTGGGTCTGCTCCCGCCCGGTAATAGCTGGCGAGTCGTCCTGCCCAGAATCCGTTCTGCTTTAGCGATGTCTCTCGTGCCCGTCGCTGACCCTCACGCACCTTGGTAATGACCTCATCGCTGAAGCCCTCGCGCTTGGCCCGCTCGAACTCTGCGAAGACAGCGTCCTGCAGTTCCTGAACGTTCTCGGGGGCACAGCCGAATCCGACAAAAAAGCTGTAGGTCGAGTCGGGACGGCTGGATGCACTCCCCGAAACGCTAACGCCATAAACGCCGCCCAACTCCTCTCGGAGTTCTTCGCGCAGCGTGATTCGAAGGGCGGCTGCCAGAGACTGGATGTCGTGCGTGTCCTGGCGATTCCAGTTCAGCCCGCCCCGGATATCGATCTGGACCCGACTCTGCTCCTCCAGACCCTTCCAGACATTGACATGCGTAACTCCCGGTGGCCGCGGCGCGGATACATCCCTCCAGGTCTCGTCCCGCCGGGTGCTGGGTAGCCCGCCAAGCCATGTCATGACAAGCGGTTTTATTTCCTGAGGCTCGAAATTGCCGACAAGGACAAAAGTGAAGTCACTGGCGTCGGCAAATCGATCTTGGTAGATGGAGAGCGACTTGCCGAATTCAACCTTGGCCAACGCCTCCTCGGTGGTGTCCTGATATCTGGGGTGGTCGCCATTCATGGCCTTCCCGATTTCCCGGCTGAAGACGGTGCCGGGATCGAGGGACGAGTTCCGGGTTTGCTCCCGAAATCGGTCCAGGGCGGCCTCAGCGCGAACCGAGTCCAGCCTGGGAGCTGTGAAGTGGAGATACGTGAGCTGAAACAGCGTTTCCAGGTCTTCCGGGGAGGCGCGGCCTCGGACCGATTCCCCGAAGCTTCCGATGCTGGCCGACGCACTCGCCAACTTGCCGGTCAGCGCCTTGCCCAGTTGCACAGGGTCAAACTCCCCAAGTCCACCGGCCGAAAGGACGGTGGTAGCGAAGGTGGCCGAGGCTACGTCGGCATCGTCAACCAGAGAACTTCCTCCGGGACTGAATCCCTGCATGAGCACCTGATCGTTCTGGAAGTCAGTCGGCTTCATTACCACCCGCACTCCGTTGCGGAGCTCCCACTCCGTCACGCCGATTTCCTCATGGCGAGTTTCGCGAATGACAATGCTGAGCCGGGGTTTTTCCTTAACCAGGGGCTCCTCAAGGATGTTGTCCTCCCAGGGCGTGATGGACGTATCTGCTCTCACTTCAGCGAAGACGGCCAGCAGGGCCTCGGCTGAGGGGAGTTCCAGTCCTTCCTTCTCAGGCGCCGTGACGGCAATGACGCGACTCCCCTCGGAGGAGGTTCTGCGGGCCAGCGCGTTCACTTCTTCGATGGTGATGGTAGGAACCTCCCGCCGAGCCTGAGCGACGTTGACTTCAATACCAGGGAGGGCTGCACCGGTCAGGAAATGCTGGAGCGCCCCGCCCGCATGGGCCTGGGAGGGGCGCTTGTCCTTTTCGGCCAGCGCGGACTCAAGACCTCTCAGGGCATTGGTTCGCGAGCGTTCGATTTCGGACTGCGTAAACCCGAAGCGGTCCACCCGCTCGATCTCCGTCAGGACAGCGCGCAAGGCATCAATCATCCGACCTTCTTTGACCTGGGCGGATTGTACGTGGCCGTCCGATGATCTCACCAAGGACCCGCTACCGCTGCCCGCGAACAGGAATGGGGCGTCCGGCTCCTGCCGTAGCTCTCCCAGCCGGAGGTTCAGCATGCCATGAAAAACGGACTCCACGAATGACCGCCGATTATCCGCTTCCGTAGTCAAGGAGCGGGTCGGAAAGAGGTGATAGATGACGAAGCTGGTACTCGGGACCTCAGGGTCCGTGATGACGGAGACTAGCGTCTCATCATGGGGCGGGATGGGGTGCGAAGGGCGGTCAAGCGGCACGTCAGGCCGGACTAAGCCGGAGAAGCGGGCCTTGATTCGGGCCTCCATCTCAGCCGGATCGAAGTCACCTGCCGCGATGACCGCCATATTGTCGGGCCGGTACCAACGCTCGTAGAAACGACGAAAGGTCTCGGCATCGGCGGTTTCGATGATTTCCGCCGTACCAATCGGTATGCGATCTGGGTACTTCGAGCCCTTGAGGAGAGTCGGAAACTGCTGATCGCGAATACGCGCTCCGGCGCCTTTGCCGGCCCGGAGCTCCTCGAGGACGACGCCCCGTTCCTTTTCGATTTCCTCATCGCTCAGCGTGATGCCCGACGCCCAGTTCTCCATGATCAGGAGAGCGTTGTCCATGATCTCCACGCTGTCGGTGGGCACCTCCAGCATGTATACGGTCTCATCGAAGCTGGTGTAGGCGTTCAGATCAGGACCGAATCGCATACCCACCGATTCCAGGTAGTTCACCATTTCCTGCTTGTCGAAATCTCGAGTGCCGTTGAAGGCCATGTGCTCCAGGAAGTGAGCCAGGCCCAGTTGGTCTTCCTCTTCCAGGATGCTACCGGCATTGACGGCGAGCCACAGCGTAGCCCTGTTCTCGGGCCGCTGATTCGGGCGAATGAAATAGCGGAGCCCGTTGTCCAAGGTGCCGGCGGTGTACGCCGAGTCGAGGGGCAGGGGATCGCTGACTTGGGCCTGGGTGGGGAAGGCAACCAGAACCGTCAGGATCAGAGCGCAAAATCTGGGAAGCATGTCGGGGGACGTAAGTGTGGGTGCTATACCTGAGGACACGTAAAATCGCGGCCCGTAACGTCACAAAACAAAAAAAACGCCGCGAGACGACTGAGCCGAGCAATCGGCGCAGCTAGAAAGGCATCCGGCTGACGGCATTGGCTGCCACGATGCTGCGCATGTACCGGGCCGAGTCCTTGAACAGGAATGCACCGGATTCTGGATCTCGGTGGAAGAGTCCAGCCGCCGTTGCTGGAGCGGGAGGGTCGAATGCGGACCACACAATGTAGCCTCTAAGGTTTGCTCCTTCGGCGGCGGCCTTCTGCGCCTGCACAAGGTGGCGACGCAGGAATCGGACCCTCAGCTCGTCACGGATTCGACCATTCTCGTTGTGCTCATCAATGGGGCCGTAAGCCGCGCCATTGGCCAACACCATGATGGGAAGGGTAGGGTAATCTGTGGCAATCCGAGTGAGCGTGTCGTACATCCCGGCGGCGTCGGCTTCGCCAAATGCCGACTTGTCGCCATCCAGGTTGGGGATCAGGCGGTACCCGAGGTGCTCAGATAGGCTGTCGCCCTCCACCCGGGTCGGAGCGAAGTACTCGATCCCGAGAAAATCACCGGGGGAGGCGGCAATCCTGCCCACTCTAGCTGGGTCCAGGCCCGCAGGGTTCAGGGCGCTCAGCACATCGGCTGGATACGATCCGTTGATCAAGGCTTCCAGAAACCACCGGTTCTGAATGCCATCCTCCAATTCTGCGTACGAGGCGTTGGCGTCTCCCTGGCCAACCGGGTGGACAGGGGAGTAGCCGATTGCGATTCCAATTGATCCGTCCTGACCAAGGGCCTCATACGCCTCCACCGCGGCAGCATGTCCCATCAACATGTGGTGGGTTTCCAGAGCGCGAATCCTGAGGGATGCCGCGTTCGATTGGCGCGGATTTATTTGGCGAGCGCGGCGACGCGCCTGCACAAACGGCGGAGCCCTAGATAGTGCTTCACTCTGGGCTTCCGGTTCCCCTGGTGGCAGCGCGTACGCGAGCAGCCGGTCTGTGAACGGGTCGGCCATGGTCACCCAGATGGCAACACGGTCGCCGAAGGCCCCGAAGGCCTGTTCAGCATACTCGGAGAACCATTCCGGTGAGTCGGGGGAGCCCCATCCGCCTCGCTCTTCGAGGTAGTTGGGGAGTCCACGTTCGTAAAGGACCACAACCGGCTTTATGCCTGCCTCGAGGAGCGCATCCAAGGTCTGATTGTACGCCGCCACGGCAACCGGATCGGGTCGACCGGTGGCATCCGGGATCAGGCGTTCCCACGAAATCCCGAACCGGTAGTGGGTGAGCCCCACCGCGGCCAACATGCCGACTTCCTCGACGCCAATCTCGACTCCGTCAAGGGCGGCGTTGCCGGCACCCCAGGCGAAATCGGCTGGGAACGGCTTAGCCTGTCCAACGGGACGATTGCACCCTGAGAGTGCGAGAACCAGAATCAGGAGGGGGAGGGGCAGTTTCATCACGAAGGATGATACGGCCAGCCGGGCCATTCATACCTTCTGATGTGAGTAGTTCTGATACAACTATTAGACCACGCGTCCTGGATGGCTTGTCGCTGATAGCGTCGGTGCCGCAGATGGCCGCAGTGCGTCCCGACCTTTCCGCGGAGCGCTATGCGTTCCTGGTCTGTCAAATGTGGTTTGACGAGGTGTACACGCCGGGCACCCGCTACATGACGGGCATCAAGGGTGACAGGGACACCGAGGCCGCGGACGCCTTCCTGGCTCATTTTGACGAGGATGAAGTGCGCTGGCTGGAGCGGTTCAACCGGTTTCTGGAGCTTCGAATTGACCGCCTGGCCGACATGGATGCCGGCTTGATTCAACCCGGAGAACGCTGGGACAGCATTGTTCGAGATGCCGGCTATCTGGTCGAACTGCTAGGAGGCAATCCGAGACGGTCCGGTTCTGCGCTGGCCGACGTCGTGCGAGATTGGTTGCCGCCGGCCTAAAGTGATACGGCCGCCGCAGCCAGCCTACATTCCCATCTGGCCGCGCACCCGCTCCAACACACTTTCGTCGATGTGGGTAGTGCCCTCGGCGCGAACCACGTCCTCGATGCCCTTCTGCACCATCGGCCGGATGAACGAGGGAATGCGCTCCATCCGCGCCTGCGCTTCCGGTGTCCAGGTAAGTTCTGAAGCGGCCTCAATCTGTGGGGCTACCATCCCGCTGAACGGGCAGCCCGGTCCGTCATCGGCAGCCTTGGCCGCTGGCATCCCGGAGGCTCCGCCCATCGCAGCTCCACCCATTTTCTGGGCGTACCACTCAGGCGAATGGGGTGCCGGCTCCTCGGCTGGCGCCGCGTCCTCGATCACTTCGTAGCCATCGAGATTGTCCCGGATGGTCTCCATGGGTACGGCGGGTTCAGTCCGTCCGCCGACCTTGACGCCGAGCGAGTGAATCATCTGGGTTTCCATGTGATTCGTCAGCATGGCCGTCGCCTTACCGCACGAGGCGCAGTCGAAGATCACACTGAGCGAGCCGTTATCGGGACCGAGGGCCCCCCGGAGTGCCATCGGTTGGTCACATTCGACGCAGAGAAACTTCATCAGGCTGCAGGTTAGTCTACGCTCTCGAGAAGCGTCAGGAGGTGATCAACAACGGTTGAGACGCCGCGGGCAGCGGGTCCACGGTCTGACAGCGCGCGGTGAGCGCGCCCGGCATCCAGAAGAGCCCCGAAATCAGGATCAAATGGCACTTCTCCCAGCGAGGAAACTCCGGGCATGTCCAGTCCATCGGAGGCGTAAAGGTCGTGCACGTGGCCGCACTCGGTACACTCAAAAGAAGCCATGTTCTCCACGAGCCCAATGGGACGGTCACCTAGCGCATCGCGAGCCAGCTTAACGGACTTGCGAACCACATAATGGGACGCCGGCGAGGGAATAGAGACCACCACCGCTGCGGATACGCGATCAATAATGTCGTGCAGGTTGGGGAGCTTGTCTGTACCGGGCGGCAGGTCCACGAACAGGACATCCAAGTCGCCCCAGACCGTATCGGCCATCATTTCCCGAACGGCATTCACCTCGGCCAGGCCCCGCCAGGTGTAAGCATGTTCCTGTGACGGAGCGGCCCACTTGACGGGCATCCCTTCGGGTAGAAACAGGTCGATGGACATAACCCTGACTCCGACTTCAGAGATTGGCGCAAGCACGCCCTGACCATCAGAGGCCGGAAGCGTCTTGGGTACACCGGTCATGCGGACCACGGACGCGCCGTTTATGTCGGCGTCCACGATGCCGGTACGAAGACCCCGCATCGCCATTTCCGTGGCCATATTCACCGTCATGGCGCTCTTTCCGACACCACCCTTGCCACTCATCACCGCGACCAGATGGCGCACGCCGGCCAGGTTCTCAACCAGTTTCCGGTCCCGGTCAGATACCTGGCCGACTATATTTGAGCCGCCGTCGTGGGTGATATCGTGGTAGGTCTTCATATTGGTGGCTTTCCCTTCTAGCCCTTGTCGGCATTCTGTTTCTTGATGGCTTCCTCCATCATTTGGAGACCGATTTTGACGCCCTCCTCGACGATGGGCAGGTCCACGAGATCAGTGCCTGCTTTGTCAGCCGCCTGTTCGATACGCCGCTTGGTGGCGTTGCGCATGAAGCCTTCTGGCACTCTCGCCAGGCGGGCTACTGCGTCAGGCGTCCACGAGTACTGCCCGTCGCGGGTATTGCGCTCGGGATCGGGAGGCGTGTCCACTGCACGTTGTCCCAATTCGCCGCGTTCTTCCAGCATCAGGGTCTCTATTTCTGTTACGTCCACCACCTCGGCCACCATCGCTCTAGTGATGACGTCAATTTTCCGAACGCGGGCGCGTTTTTCAATCTTGGCCTTGGCTCGGCGTCGCTGATAGCCGTCCGGGATGGCCTTCACAATAGCGCGAGCCTCGGCGGTGTATTTGAGCTTCACCTTGTCGAAGGACTGCTCCTCGATGATGGCACCCTCCAAAGGCGCGAGCCCGTCCATGGCTTCCTTGTCCAACTGCTGAAGTTGATCCTTGGGCGAACTGCAGATCGTGCACTTCTGGGGTTCGAATCCCCGCGCAACCCAGCCGCATTTGCCGCAGACCCAGGTCTGATCGTCTCCCGCCTCGATGTTTATTCGCGCCACATCATCGGAAATGATGCCCATCGCCTTCATGGAAGACATGGGAAGAATGGTGCCCAGGGCCTGCTCCAACACGGAGACCGTCACCACCGAGTGGCCCCGCTCCATGGCCCACCGGTGAACTGTGGTCCGGGCAATGCCCTTGGCAAAGTCAGGCGCGCGATCCAAAATGTTCTGCGCAGGCTCCGTCCAGATCATGGACGCCTCAGCCTGGATGTCCACGGCCGGCGTGAACCTCTGCGACGATAGGAGAACGTTACAGGGCACCGTGCGGAGCAGGTTTTCCGTGTTGGACCCGATATCCATGGTCTCGTCGCTGTGGACGCCGATTCGGCCCATTACCAGGAGCCAAGGCTTGGACCGGCGCACATACTCGAGGATTTTCTCGAAGGCCTTGCCGTCGAGCAATGTGATCTTGAGATCGAAGTCCTCTTCCTCGGCAATCTTAACGGCCACCTCGAGGTGGCTCTGGTAAATCTTGGCGAGTCCCGTGTCGATGACCTCTTCGTGCAGCTGCTCCTGCTCCGCGAATTTGAAGACCTTGGAGGCCTTCTCGGTCAGGACGTGCACGATGCTGTTGAACATCGCGTAGTGGAGGTAGGGGTCGTAGGCCGAGATGGCCTCTACGGTCTTACCGAGTGTCTTGCCCAATTGAATTGCGGTCTTAAGACCCGCAAATGACTCGGGACTCCCGTCGACGGCCACCACGATACCGCCACCGTCTTTGTGATCCACGCCGTCCGTGTTCGGCTTGACCTGGTCCTCGATCTCAGCCAGGTTCTTGATGACCAGCGTATCGGTACGCGTCCGGCGGACTACCCGCTCGCAAACGGAGCCGATCTGACTGTCCTTTACCGCGCCGAGTCCGAGGACACCCATGATCACGAGGTCGTAGTCGCTCTCGTTGATGTCGTCGGCTATGACCTTGAAGTTCTTGCCGTCGTACATCTTGGGCTGGAACTGCAGGCCTGCCTTCTCGGCCCGGGCCTGCATTACCACCAAGTACGAGTCGGAGATGAGCTCAAGGCCCATCGTTATCAGCGTGTCGTGGATCTTCCGCTGCTTTTCCATCTCCTCCTCGATGAGGTACTCATCGGGGAGGGTGAACTCCATCTGCTTGAATCGATAGTCGTGAAGGCGCGCCGCGTACGCATGCGACCCCACCAATTCGGCACCGTATTCCTGGGCCAACTTCACAGCCAGATCCACCGAGGTGACGGAGTGCTCGGAGTTGTCTACCGGAACGAAAATTTTCTTGTACATGTGGGTGGGGTGGGTTCAGCGCAATCGGCGAAGTCGCTCACGAACATAACCAAGCCGGTCGGCGATGTTGTCCGGAATTGTCTCTAGACCGGCACCGGCTGCTGCCGTAGTCCCTGCCACGGCCACCCGGTCGGCGGCGTCCGGACGAAAGCCCAGCGAGAGAATGGCAGTGCGGAGGTGCTCGTCACAGACTTCAAGGTCCGCCGTCTCAAAATCGCCAGTCACGATCTCCTTGAGAAGGCCCAGGCGATATCGGGCTGAAACGAGAACATTGCGACGATCATCGTCAATTCGAAGCTGGTCGAGAAGTCGACCAAGGCGCGAGATTTCAAGCTGCAGGACGGAGGGTGCCATCTGGGCAAAAGTCTCCCGACTAACGTAGTGGAGTTCATTCCACTCGTTGTTCTCGCCGAGGGCGATGTCGGTGAGGCCGTATGCGTCCTGGTTCTTCAGTGGGTTGGTGTCAAGAGAAGGTGGGTGGATCCGGACTCAGGTGAGTTCGTCTTCCGATATGATGGCATCTTCGGGGCAAATCGAGACGCACTCTTCAAAATCGCAACACGTGTCGTTAATCACGTAAATCGGGTCTCCGACCTCGATGGCGGAGATGGGACACTCGTCCAGGCACAGGCCGCAGGCCGAGCATTTTTCCGTGATGACGAACATTTAGGTGGGTTTGGTGAGCTCAGGATTTGGCCCAGCCGGGTAAGGCCCGGCCAGTGCCGGCTATTGCCGCATCCATGTCGGATGAGGTAATCACCGCAAGATTGTGGCTAGAGGCATAGGCTACTAGACCTCGCCTCACTTTCTCGCGGATGAACGCTATAGGAATGCGGTCAATTCGTTGGATTACGGGGTCGGTGAAGGCGATGTCCTGGGTCACCGGCGCCTCAAGCGTACCGGGCTGGTAGAGGCAGGCGGGGTCTTCCGCCAGGTGGTCGCCTGTCGCTGCATAGGCACGACACCGGCATCCACCACAAAGCTCTGCGAACTCGCAGGAGCCGCACTTGCCCTTTAATTTCGCTGTATCCCGTAGGTCGGAGAAGGCCTGAGAATCGTCCCAAACCGCGGTGAACCCGTCGGTCAGCACATTCCCGGCCACGAGGTTCATGTACGGGCACGGGGTAACGTTGCCTTCAGGCGTGATGCGGCAATACTCGGTGCCTGCCATGCAGCCCCCGGACTCCATGCCGCCACGCCCCATTTCGTAAGCCAGTTGCTTGAACTGGGGGGCGCATTTGGCCCGCACCAGCATAGGCGCAAACTCGTTCTGGGCTCCGACCAAATGGCGCAAGGACGCGTCGGTCTGCTCGGCCGTCAATTCCTGCTCGGCCATCTGCTTGCCGCGGCCCGTCTCCACCAAGTAATACAAGTTGAATGACCACGCCCCCTTGTCCCGGGCGAACGTCATCAGGTCAGCCACCTCCTCCAGATTGTCCTGCATTACAGTGGACTGGACGAGTACCTCCAAATTGTGATTCCTGCAGATCTCAAGGGCACGCACGGAATACTTCCACGCGTCAGGGCCTCCGCGGAATTCGTTGTGCTTGCAGGGGTCGACCGAATCGATACTGATGCCGACGCCCTTGACGCCGCATTCGACCATCTTTTTGGCCACATGGTCATTGACCAGTACGCCGTTGGTGCCCATCACCACCCACATCCCTTGACTGGACGCGTGCCGGGCAATGTCGAAGATGTCGCGCCGGAGCAGCGGCTCTCCGCCTGTCAGGATGAGCATCTCGGTGCCGAGCGTTTTCATCTCATCCACGAGAGTCAGGCACTGCTCGGTGGTCAGTTCCACTTCGGCCTTATCGCCGGCCTCCATGTAGCAGTGCGGACAGGCCAGATTACACTTCTTGGTCAGATTCCAAGAGACCAGCGCAGGGCGGTATGTCCGTTTGAGCTCCAAGCTGTGCGTTCCTAAGCCCCGGAGTATTTGCGGCGCATGAACGCCGTGATGCCAACGCCCAATAGCAGCGTCATAAAGCCGTATCCCGCCATCGGCCCTACGGGCGAAGGCTTGTCAGCTACATCAACGTAGACATAGTACCAGGAGGTCAGTCCGCGGCGGTTGCCCGACTCGGTATTGAACCCGTCCCAGACGGAGAAGGCCACCGGTATAAACGTGCCTTCCTCGAAGCGGATGTGCCCTTCCACGTTGCGGTCGCGGGTGAACGTGGCCGTCCACATGCCGTCATCGTAGGCTGCCTGCAGGTCTAGCGCCGGGCCGTCCGCATTGATATTGCCCGAGCCGTTGCCGATGTAGTGCTGTCCCGTGGGACCTGCCAGATCTGCGAACCATAGGTCCACCGATGATTTACGGTCACCAAACATGAAGTAGGGCATCTCCACGCCTTCCGGCATCTCGGTCGGAAACTGGATTGCTACTGCATCGGAAAATGTCCCGGAGGTGTCCGGTGCGCCGACCCAGAGCTGCGTTTCGTCTACCGGAAGACCCGGGCCATTCATTCCCCGGGTATCCGCGATCATGTCATTCCAACGCAGCTGGATTGAGACCTGACTGGCGGTAACCAGTGCACGGGCTTCGATGGCGCTGACGCCAGGAAAAAAGGCTCTTCCGGGCTCAACCACCTGGCCCACAATGGCGAACATGGCCGGTGTCGCAGCCTCGAACGCGGCATCATTGATCTCAGCGACCGGGGACGCCAACAGGGCCGTCGCATAGTCCGCTTCGTCGGGGGAGAGAGAGACCACGTAGTCCACCAGTGCCCACCGGTCTTCGATGGGTTCGATTTCGTAGGCCGGCATGGGCGAGCCGTCAAGTCCCGTATTGAAGGTCCGGTAGATGTCCTCCCGGGTACTGCCGTTACGGAAGGTCCAACGCTTGGTCAGATCGGCAGGGCGGACGTGATAGTCCCACTGGTCGGTGAGGGTCGGCGCAGATTTTCCGGACCCGCGCCCTCCATTGCCGTGGCAGTCAACGCACTGGTTCTCGACAAACACGTCGCGGCCGCGGGCAATGGTCTCGGCGCTCACGGAAGGCGCCTTAGGGATCTCGATCATTTCCGGAATGCCGAAAGGCCCGGAGAAATCGTCGGCGAAGCTCTTGATGTAGTAGAGGAGATTGTCCACATCGGCGCCGGACAGTGTCGGCCACGGGGGCATCCCGGTTGTGGGCATGCCCTCGCGGATGCTGCGTCTGATATCGTCGTCGGACGGGAGTTCACCGGACATGGTGGTCCTGAACTTGAAAGTCGACGAAGTAAAGTCGCGTGGCGCTGGCCTGAGATAGGCAGTCCCCACTGCGTCGGCATCCCCAGTGAGGCCGTGGCAATGCGCGCACTTGGCCTCGTAGAGCACCTTGCCGTCATCACGCTGCGCCTGGGTGCCGAGGGCGGGTTCCTGGGCGAGCGCCGGGCTGGCGAAAAGCGCCATAACCGCTGCTATGCTGAGTGCGCGTTTCATTCGTGTACCTCCCGGGCCCGAGGCCGCTGGTCGGTAAAGTCATACAGGAACAGGATCACGTCCCAGACTTCCTCCTCACTCAGGAAGAGCTCCCAGGCCGGCATTGCCGAGGCCCATG
This sequence comes from Rhodothermales bacterium, assembly GCA_047611125.1. GTDB lineage: Bacteria > Bacteroidota > Rhodothermia > Rhodothermales > UBA10348 > JABDJZ01. The sequence continues at coordinate 963 of JBLFXH010000026.1, read as the reverse complement.
GGGTGGACTCCATCGGAAGTCCCGGACCACCCTTAGCTATCCGCCAAAAGAGATATCCCTCCTGAAGCATGGCAATGGTGGTCGGATCCTGGAAGTTGGCAGGAATCGGATTGAATCCGTGTGCAAAGTGTCCATCGCCGGCCATGTTGTCGCCGTGGCAATAGACGCAGTTCTCGTAGTAGACACGTCGCCCGTTGTCCACGTGTTCGGCAAAGGCGGCCTGGTCATCGTCTTCAAGATGCCGGTACGGGTTGACGTCGTTGTTCAGGTCGACAGTCCTGCCGTTGAAGGACACGGTAGCCGGAGGGGGCGGGTGGACCGTGCGTCCAGCTGCTGGCGGGGCGGGCTGCGTTGTCATGTTGGAATAGACGTTGAAGGCCACCAACAAGGGGACCGCTACCAACAGGATGACAAGCGGAATGAGATACTTCTTGCTCGTGAAGAAGGCTACCAGAGAGTCTCCGGCTTCCCGCATGCGTCCCTCGGCGGCCGTGACGTACGCCATAAGCACGATGGTCACGATGCCCATGAACATGTTGGTCACCGAGGTCGGGACCGGTGGGTCGATGCCATAGTTCGCCATTCCAAAGACGGCAAACCACCAAGCGATGGCCCACACGACGATGGTAGGCTTGAGGAATCGCAGGACGACCATCACGGCTATGATCGCCAGGATAACCAGTACGTTCACTTATCCGCCCGTTTGTGCTGATAGATAGTTCACGAGAGCGCGGAGCTCCTCGGAAGAGATTTTGCTGTAGAAGCCGGTGGCTCCTAACGTAGCTGGCATGACACCGCCCGCAAATCCTTCCGCGATGATGGCGTCTGGCTCCATGATCGCCTCGTAGATCTCGGCTGTCGACAATCGCGAGCCCAAATCAAAAAGTGATGGGCCGGCGAGAGCGCCCGGTGCGTCAATATTGTGGCATGTGCCGCATAGGTAAGCCTGGAAGACGCCTGGGC
>JBLFXH010000025.1:0-20984 GCA_047611125.1 Rhodothermales bacterium | reverse complement strand
GCGCGCCTATGAGCCGGACTCGACGTTCCGTCTGACCGATCTTGATGGCGGCAATCCCAAGACCATCGTCTCGTTCAGGTACCGCCCGAAGCGGCTGGCCTGGCGACCCGATGGTACCGAACTGGCTTTCGACGTGTCGGCAACAGAGGAGGGTGGCCGGGCCATCTCCATTTTCAATGTCGCCTCAGGCGCGACGGCATTCCTTCATCCGCCTGCCAGAGATCGGGATGAGTTTGGTCCAGTCTGGGCCCCCGAGGGCGCCCGAATCGCTTACCTGAGAGGCGATGAGGCCGGCGACTACTCGGTGTGGGTGCGGAGTTTTTCGAGCACGTTCCCCGAAGGACTCCCCGACTCAGAGGGAGCAAAAATCGTTGGTTGGGTTGACGACACGGCCGTGGCGTACCAGCGCCCTAACTCAGAGGTGGCCGTATACGACCTTACATCGCGCGAGACCACGGAGTTGGGCTCAGCGGACGCAGTGCTTCGGGTAGGCCGGCACCACTAGGCGGCGCAGAGCCTCAACCCAGTTGCTTCTCGATCATGGACCTGACCATCTCGGGATTGGCCTTGCCTCCGGTCTGGCGCATGACCTGGCCCATGAAGAACCCGATCAGCCCCTTCTTGCCGTCGCGATAGGCGGCAGCCTTGTCAGCGTTGTGCGCGATGACGGCATCGACTGTGTTCTGCAGCGCAGACGAGTCGACGATCTGACGAAGGCCTCGCTCCTCAACCAGGAGACTGGGGTCAGCGCCGCTGACAGCCACTTCGGCCAGGAGTTCTTTGGCCGTCCGGGCAGCGACCTCTTCCGAGTCCACCATTGCAATGAGAGAAGTGAGCGCATCAGGAGTCAGGACCAGTTCCTCCTGGGTAGTCTTCCGGATTCGCTGAACCTCGTGCAAAACCCAGTTCGCGACGGTCACCGGGTCAGTCGACGCGGCCGCCGACTCGAAGAGGTCCAGCAACCACGGATCCGAAACCAGTATGGCGCTGTCATCATCGGAGATTCCGAACGCCTCGACCAGTCTAGCCGCTTCCGCCTGCTCGGCGTCAGTGAGAGTCGGGGTCGGCGGGCCCTCCTGGACCTGCTCCTTCCGGTCCGGTCGGGACTTCCGGGTCGAGTCGGCATCGGCTGGCGCTGACGTCAGCTTCGCCCAAGTGTCGCGGAGCGTGATGGTTCGATTGAAAATTGCCGCGTCGGCCGTGCTGTCGTCATCCACCACGAAGTATCCCTGACGCTCGAACTGAAAGCGATCCCCGGGCGAGGTATCACGGACAGAATGCTCGACATATCCTCTCGTAACAACCCGAGACTCGGGGTTAAGATTGGTCAGGAAGTCCTCGCCCTCCGGGACATCTTCCGGATCGGGCGTCTTGAAGAGCCGATCGTAGAGGCGGACCTCAATCTCACGGGCGTGACTCGCTTCGACCCAATGGATCGTGCCCTTCACACGCTTTGACGAGGCGCCTCCGGTGCGCGTTTCGGGGTCATGCGAGCACAGAAGCTCAATCACCTGCCCCGCATCATCGGTCACCACCTCATCACAACGGATGACGTAGCCATACCGTAGTCGCACCTCGCGGCCGGGAGCCAGTCGGTGGAATTTCGGTGGGGGATCCAGCGAGAAGTCTTCGCGGTCGATGTAAAGCGTTCGCCCGAAGGGCACCTGACGGGTGCCTTCCTGCGGCGCGTCGCGCGGCCAGTTGCTGGCCTCGTTCCACTCGATTCGGTCTTCCGGCCAATCGGTCAGCGTGACCTTGAGGGGATCAACCACGGCCATCACGCGGGGCGCCTTGTGGTTCAGGTCATCCCGAATGGCGTATTCGAGGAGACCGATGTCGACGCGGTTGTCCGCCTTGGCCACACCAATCAGATCACAGAATCGTCGCAGCGCCTCGGGCGTGATGCCGCGCCGCCGCATGCCCGAGAGCGTGGGCATACGCGGGTCATCCCAGCCGTCCACGAGTTCGGCATTCACGAGTCGGAGCAGCTTGCGCTTGCTCATGACGGTGTAGTCCAGATTCAGCCGGGCGAACTCATACTGGTGTGGGCGCGGCTTGTCGTACAGGGCCTCGACTAGCCAGTCATACAAGGGGCGGTGCACCTCAAACTCGAGCGAGCACAGCGAATGGGTGACCCCCTCGATGGCATCGGAGAGTGGATGCGCGAAGTCGTAAAGCGGATAAATCGGCCAGTCGTTTCCGGTCCGATAGTGCGCCGCATGCTTGATGCGGTAGAAGACGGGATCGCGAAGCAACATATTGGCCGCGGCCATGTCGATCTTCGCTCTCAGGACGTGCGCACCATCCGGAAACTCTCCTGTTCGCATCCGGGCAAACAGGTCCAGATTCTCTTCAACGCTGCGGTCGCGGTATGGGCTGTTACGCCCGGGTTCGGTGACCGTACCGCGGTTCTCTCGAGTCTCGGAATCTGACTGAGAATCGACGTAGGCCTTCCCGTCCTTGATCAGGGTGACGGCGTGGGCATACAGCTGGTCGAAGTAGTCCGACGCATGGAACTGGTGTACTCCCCACTCGAATCCCAACCACCGGATGTCCCGCTCCATGGCATGGACGTACTCCATGTCTTCGGTTTCGGGATTGGTGTCATCGAACCTCAGATTGCATTGTCCCTGATAGTCCTTCGCGATGCCAAAGTTGATGCAGATGGCCTTCGCGTGGCCAATATGCGGATAGCCGTTCGGCTCCGGAGGAAAGCGCGTGACAACACGCTGGACGCTGCCCTTTTCCAGGTCGCGTTCAACAATCTGCTCAAGGAAGTTCAGGCCGCCGCTGCGGTCCGAGTCAGTGTCCGGGGCCATGGAGGGCAGGGGTTCGTGCAAAGGCCCGCTATTACGCCGGGTCTGAGCAAAAAATCCCGCTGCTCCGGGACAGGGGGGCCCCGCCAGCGCGTCAGCCCCGAAGGTCTCTAGCGATTGGAGAGAATGCGAACATCTCCGTTGACCGTGCGAATCCAAATCAGGTTTGAACCGCCTGCCGTGGTTCCTTGGGCCTTCAACTGTGTCCGGCGTCCACCGGACGAGCGCTGGGGCGCAGAGACATCAAGGGCGAAGTCGCTCTCGATCACATAGTCGGAGGCGTCTTTTCCGCGGCCTTCGACCTCTACCTCGATGTCGAATTTCATGGAGAGGCCCTGAGGTACACGGAGTTCGATATCCCCGCCCATGGAGGTGATCGAAACGTGCCGATCGCCGCTGGTGCCGCCGGTCATGGCGATGGTCACGCTGCCTCCCATGGTCTTGGCTTCGATCCAGCCATCGACGGACGAGACGTCAATGTCCCCACCCATCGTCTCGGCCTCGAAGAAGCTGCCCACGTTGCCGGCAGTGATGTCACCACCCATGGTCTGAAGGTCAGCACCAGCCGGCGCATCACCAATCTCCACATTGCCGCCCATGGTCTGGACCTTGATTGCAGATGATGAGCTTCCGGACCCGCGGTGGCGAACGTTGCCACCCATCGTTGTCGCTTCGACGCTGCCGCGCACATCCTCCAATTCAATATTGCCGCCCATGGTGTGCAGCTTGCCTTCCAACTCTGAGTTCGAGACTGAAATGGCCCCGCCCATTGTCTGCATATCTACGCTCCCCGACACGTCACTCAGGTCGATTCCGCCGCCCATCGTTTGCCCCTCAAACGTTCCGCTGACACCCGAAATGTCAACGCTGCCACCGGTCGACTCCAGGTCTACGTTGAAGCGGGATGGCACGCGAATCTCGTACTTGACGTTGGCATTGTGACGGCCGCGGGAATCGAATTCGGACCGGACAGTCACGCGGTCGCCACTCTGGTCAAAAGTCACGGATATCTCGTCGGCATCTCGGCCGCTTCGAGTCACTTCAACGCGCACCTCAGATGCGCCGCCGATAATGCTGACACTTCCGCCGGCCTCAAGCCGTAGGTCAAGCGTTCCGCCGGCTGAAGCGGAGAAGGTGCGCACCTGTGCCTGTCCGGAGATGGGAAGGGCAAGCAGCGAGAGAACTGAGCAAAAGAGCAGCGTGTGCAGGGCTTTCATTACGGGCCGTCAATAGTGAAGTGCGTTATCGGCTATTGGACACAGCGGGGCTGCAATGGTTTGCGCAGGCTCGCGGCGCAGACCCCCGAGCCAGTCATCGGTTGGCGCCTTACTTCCGCTTGTACCCGCGGGTTACCCTTCGGACCAGCGCGGGGGCCAACCTCGCCAAGGGAATGCCCCATGTTTCTCGGCCGCCCACCCGAACCTGAGCCTTGCGGCGCCGGACAGCAGTCAGAATCTTCCGCGCACACACCTCCGCCGGCATCCCATACGTGTGATTGTGATCGATGACCCCGAAGCCCGTGCCGTCAGCTTGCAGGGCGTGGATCGTGAGATCGGTGTTGATGTAGCCGGGACAGACCATGGTGACGTGGATGCCATCGTCGAAGACCTCGCCGCGGAGTGCCTCGAAATAGCCATGGAGTGCGAATTTCGATGCCGAATAGGAGGAAGAACCAGGGATGGCCAGTCGGCCGAGAACAGACGAAATCACCACCACATGTCCTGAGTGGCGGTGGGCCATGCGCTTCGCAACCAGTCGGGCCAACGAGACCGTGCCCGTGAAGTTGACGTCCATGATTCGCCGGACGATGTCGAGGTTGGTTTCCAGAGCGCCGCCGCGCTGGCCGATTCCCGCATTCAAAATCAGGATGTCGATGGGCCCAGCACTCGCCTCGACCTCGCGGGCCGCCGCCTCGTGGGATTCAAAGGCCGTGGTATCCAGCGGAAAGACCAGGTGCCTCTCCGGATGATCGCAGGCAGTCCGAACCGCCTCCAGGCGCTCAGTCCGGCGGGCGGAAAGGACGCAGTGGGCTCCGGCCGAGTCGAACGCTTTGGCCAGCGCGGCGCCGATTCCTGCAGAGGCTCCCGTAATCCAGACTCGTTTTCCGGAAAATGACATGACAGATGGGCTGCTTCAGCGCCGGTGAGAGGAAGGACAATGCGGGTCGAGCGTGGCGCCCGGCCGTTCGGAAAGTAGTCTTTTCGGAATGGTCACCCGCGTGGTAGGTTGCCCGAATGAGACTCCCCCCCCTACCCCGGCGCTGCGAGTTCCGAGCCCGACAACCTGGTGGCCTTCGGTGACACCCTGGCCTTCTCGGCCAATTATGGGGTGGGTCAGCGAGAGCTTTGGAAGTCCACGCCGGATACCACCATGCTGATCCTGGATATCCGGCCAGGCAACGTGGGCTCCGACTCGTCATGGCTCACGCCACGAAATGTAGATCGACGGAAGTGCTTGGGCATCCGGGGTGTATTTCGTCCGCGTCGAGGCGGCAGAATCTGTTGCAACCATCCGGATCGTGTTGAGTCATTAGTCGTAGTTTCCCGCCATGGGAAGGATCATTGAAACGGGAGACACACCGGCCAAGCAGCGGCGGGCCCACATGCGGTCCTGCGCGGAAGTGCTTCGGCTGTTGGCCGAGCGCCCGATTTTCGATGCCGAGGGCCGAGACATGACGGCATTTCTGGTCTTCAACCTGCGCGGGATCTACAAAACCATTGACGAGAGCGCGGCCGCCTGGGACGAGCGCAATTATTGGAAGAAGGCCGAGGGTCTTCGAGAAAAATGGCGTTGGGCAAGGACGAGCGGCGAGGAGTTGGAGCGCCTCATCAAGGGGGATGCCTGGCACGAAGTGCCGCAGTTCCTTATTGGCCTGATCCAGTACTTCGGGTCGGTTCGCGTGACCAAAATGACCCGTGACTCCGACTGGTGGGTTGGTGCCTATCGGGCCATAGTCAAGCCGGTGCCAGGGGTTTGAGCGAGTCGCCGAATCAAGACCCGTCCGCCATCGACGCTTTCCCGGGGATGGTGCTGGCCGCCGTGCCGATTCTGCGGGACCCCAATTTTTACCGGAGTGTGGTGCTGATCTGCGACCACAATGAGGAGGGGACCTTCGGGCTCGTTCTCAACAGGGAAACCGATATGGAGCCGGATCAGGTCCTGGAGGAACTGGGCAAGCCAGGCGACACGATCAGGATAGGAGGGCCGGTTCAGTCCAATACGCTGCACTACCTGCATGAACTCGGAACCCAGATCAAGGAGTCCATACCGCTAGTCGAAGGACTCTGGTGGGGCGGCGACTTTGATTCCCTGAAGGGCGAGATGGCCTTGCGGACTTCAGAGGGTGCCATCCGCTACTTCCTGGGGTACTCTGGGTGGGGCGAGGGACAGCTTGCGAGCGAAATCGTCGAGGGAAGCTGGGCGGTGGCGCGCATGCGCCCCGAGTGGCTGTTTAGAACGGACTCGGCGGACCTCTGGCGCGAAGTCATGCTGAGTCTGGGCGGAGACTGGGCGCTCATGGCAAACTACCCTGATGATCCTCGCCTGAACTGACCTCGGCCTAGATGTCTCCCGGTTGGGGGCGCAGCAGCATCTCTTCCACCACCGTGCGCGGAGAGAGGGTAACCAACGTTCGTACCGCCTCGCCGATGTCTTCCGGCGGCATAAAGCGATCGGCCGGAATGTCTGCTCCGTCCCAGGAGGGCGTGAGCGTTGCTCCTGGAAGCAGCGTGGTCACGCGAAGCCCGGCGTCCCGTGTCTCTTCTCGAACGGCCCTGGCCAGTCCCAGGAGTCCGTGCTTGGAGGCACAGTAGGCCACCCCGTTGGGGTAGCCTTTAACAGAGGCGACAGAACCCATATAGACCAGCAATCCAGATCCCCGAAGCGTCATCCCAGGTAGGAACGCGCGGGTAACGAGAAAGGCTGAGGTCAAGTTGACGGTCAACTGTGACTGGAAGTCGGCCAGCGAAGTGTCGACGAGGGATCCCGGAACGAAGGACCCGGCGTTGTTGACCACGACATCGGGAACGCCATGCCCATCTGCAACCTGGGCCGTCATACGCCTTACGGTGTCCTGGTCGGTGACGTCACACGGGAAAATGGTGGCCTCAGAGCCAGCGGCTCGGCAGGCATCAGCCACGGATTCAAGCTTCGCGGCATTACGCGCCACCAGGCACAGCGTATGGCCGTCGGGGGCCAGCGCGCGGGCGATGGCTGCCCCGATGCCCTGGCTAGCGCCAGTTATCACAATGACGGCCATTAGTGCGCGCTGATAAGGCGCATAAACTCAGCCCGGGTGTCACTGGACTCAAGAAATTGACCCGACATGGCACTGGTTGTGGTGGTGGAGTTCTGTTTCTGCACGCCCCGCATGACCATGCACATATGAGTAGCCTCAATGACTACTGCGACGCCCTCGGGCTCCAGTACGTCCTGGATGGCGTCTCGAATCTGTAGGGTCAGGCGCTCCTGGACCTGCAATCGCCGGGCAAAGACGTCGACAACTCGCGGAAGCTTGCTCAGTCCAACGATCTTCCCGTTTGGGATGTACGCGATGTGAGCCTTCCCGAAGAACGGAAGCATATGGTGCTCACAGAGGGAATACAGTTCGATGTCCTTCACCAGGATCATCTCGCTGTAGTCCTCATGAAAGACGGCCTTCTTGAGAATGGCCTCTGGATCCTGGGCGTAGCCTTGCGTGAGAAAATGGTAGGCCTTGGCTACGCGCTCCGGAGTTTCGAGGAGACCTTCGCGTTCTGGGTCCTCGCCAACCAACTCCAGAATGCTACGGACGTTGGTTCCGAGTTGCTCGGTGGACTTGGGATCGTAGATGTGCTCGTGCCGGTAGGCCTGGGCGGCAAGTTCGGTTGGACTATTCACCACGATACTCGACAAAATTTTGGGGGGTCTCGAAGAGCTTGACGGAGGTCAGGGTGCCCGATGGAAGTGCATCTACAAGTTGCCTCCAGATGCCGACAGCAAAATTCTCCGTCGAAGGCATAATGCCCTGAAGAAACGGGACGTCCAGATTCAGATTTGCGTGGTCACAAATGTCTATCACCCTATCGTTCATTATCTGCTTTAACTCAGATAGGTCTATCACAAAGCCGGTGTCTGCCGCCGGCTCACCGCTCACGGTTATTTCCAGTTCATAGTTGTGTCCGTGCCAGTTGGGATTGTTACACTTTCCGAAAGTGGCGAGATTCCATTCGTCACTCTTCTCCGGATTGTGGAGTCTGTGGGCGGCGTTGAAGTGCGCCCGCCTTGTGATGTGAACAACCGGCATGGGGCTCTGGATTGGTGGGATGATTCTGACTGCCGGGCATATCATTTGTTCTGACAAGTGTTGCCGTGACGCGACCAGGCGCGATCCTCAGCGTCCGGAGGTCGGTGGCGGCGGCGAACCTATATTCCGACAACCTCGAGACCCATGGCCGAAAGAACGCTGTTCCAGAAAATCGAGACCGGAGACATCCCGGCAGACATCCTCTACCAAGATGACGTCTGCTTTGCGTTCCGTGACATCGCCCCGCAGGCACCGACCCACGTGTTGGTGGTGCCCCGCAAGCCTATTCCAACGCTCAACGATCTTGAAGCGGGAGATGCGGAATTGGTGGGTCGGCTTTTCCTGGCAGCAAAGAAAATTGCGGCGCAGGAAGGTCTTGATGGCGGGTACCGAACCGTGTTCAACTGCGGCCCAGACGCCAACCAGACGGTTTTCCACATTCACCTCCACCTGCTCGGGGGGCGCTCTATGTCCTGGCCGCCGGGATGAGGCTTTGGCGCGTCATGATCCTGATGGCATGCGGGCTTGGCACCAGCGGAGTCGTGGCGCAAACGGTCACGTATGACGGCGCCTTTGAGCGGGCGGTCAACCGGTACCGATGGACGGCGCAGTTGGCGTCGGCCAATTCAGTTGGCGCTTGGCGGGTTCAGGCCATGAACCGGTACCGATCGGATGCCTTCATCTTGTTCGATGACCGGCTGAGTTTTCGCGATGTGAATGCCCTTCGTGTCCAGGCCGTGCGGCCTCTCGGCGAACGCAGCCAGGTGGTGGCCCGCGGGCGGTCTGACTGGTTCAGTCTCAGCGATGTGTTGGCCCAAAGCTTCTACGGCGGGGTGAAGTTCGGCGTCTCGGGCGCCTCCATCGCGCCGATGCTGGGAGTGGCAATGGACCGACGTCCGGGAGTTCGCCTGGCCGACGGAACGTTGCCGCTGCGCACCGACGCAGGGCCGGCCTTCGGGGCTGAGGTCACCATTCCCGCGCGGGAAGCGTCCGGGTACACCATTGAAGCTTCGGGTTCAGGATTCCGTGAGCAGTTGGGACCGCGCGCCGGCGCCTTCGCACGATTCGAGGGAAGCGCAGAGCGGGCTTTTGAGCGGACCGTGCTTCGCGTGGAGATGCAGGGTGGCGCAGCCCGACGGGACGCGTATCAGGCCGCCTCCTTCCTGAATCGGGACGATGCCGCCCGCAAATCCGAGACCGTGGAGTCCACCCGGAGCGACACCCTGGGCGCGACCCTGATGATCGCCACCCCGGTCACACCCCAAGTCCAGCTAACGGGCAGCCTGGCCTTCAACGCTAACAATCGAAGCGTTCGGACGCTGCGGGCGCCAGAGGAGGCGTTGTTCTTCGATTCCGACTTCTCCCGGCGCACGGTAGATGCTGACCTGTCCTCTGTTTACGAAAGCGGAGCGTCCCAATTCCGAGTGGGCTTGCAAGGGGGAGCGGAGATCGAGCGTAGGAGCCTGGCGAACGAAGCCGCACTTCCCCTTACTCAGGCCTCCCAGAAGAGGGATCTCCTCAGTCAGGCTGATTACGACCGAGGCTACGTGACGCTATTGGCCAGCTTCCGATTGCCGCTCACCTCCAAGACCATGCTCGTGATGGATGGATCGGCCAACGCCATCCGGCACGACACCCCGATTATCAATCCTGACGACCGGGACGAGCTCTTTTACAGGGGGCGCATCTCGCTCCTCTATCGCCCGTCCCGGGTCCTGGAGGCAGATCTGCAGGTGAACGCCACTCACTATCACACGGTGTACCTAAAGTCGGCTCGGTCGGCCGAGAATAACGTACAGCAGGGGCTTCGCCTTCGTCCCGCTGTCCGATGGAGGCCTGGATCGCGCACGCGGATTGACCTGAGTTCGGAGGTCAGGGCCACGTACACCGTAGACGACTTCACCCTGGCCGGCCGCCGCCCGACGGATCAGGCCGCCCGTGAACTCCGGTATGACCTGAATGCGGAGCACGATCTGGGCCACGGGCTGCGGATCATGGCCGAGGCGCGATTCAGCGACCTGCGACTCGGGCGATTCCTGGATCAGGAGTTCGCCGAGATCCCCATCGACACGCTGCGGACGTACGGCGGCTGGCTGCGGGTGCAGGCTGGTACTCGCATCGCGGCAGAAATCGGCCTTCGGGTCTTCATTCGTACGGATTTCGACAGATCGGCCACCGTGCGGTATCCTCGTCTGAACGCCGAGGGCCAGCTTGATATTGACTCGTCCGGCAATGTTCTCACCACGACCATCAGCAGGCCAGGGCGCCAGCGAATCGCACAAATAGGTCCGACCACCTCATTGACCTGGCCCATGCGAAGTGGAGTCCTCCGCTTTGACGGCTGGTACACCGTCCAACGCGTCTCAAGAACACTCTACGGCGACCTTCCCGAGGCATCGGCAGCAGCCATCAGGAAGGCAGCGAGCCGGGGAGAGCGCATCATCATTCCTAACCTTTCCTTGTCCATGCGATGGGCCATTTGACTGCAAAAACCATCGGGATCACTGGCGGGATCGGCTCCGGTAAGAGCACGGTCTGTCGGCTGCTGGAGGCGTGGGGTGCCCACGTCTTCTATAGCGACGACGAAGCCAAAGCACTCATGGTCGAAGACCCGCTGCTCCGCGGGGAGTTGGTCGGGGCCTTCGGTGCCGAGGCCTACCACCAGGACGGGTCGCTCAATCGCTCCTATCTGGCGAGCAGGGTTTTCGGACATGCCGACCAACTCGAAATCCTGAACGCAATCGTGCATCCGCGGGTGTACGAGGCGTTTGCACGATTTCAGAGGGAGGCCGTTCGCCTGGGAGCTGCGCTGGTGGTCCGGGAATCCGCGGTCATGCCGGAAGGGGCTGCCACAGAGGGTCTGGATGCGCTGGTCGTGATGACCGCTCCCAAGGACATCCGGCTGGCCCGCGTGACTGCCCGCGATGGCTCTCAGAAGGAGGACGTCAGGAAGCGGATGGCCCACCAGGATTCAGAATCGGCGTACAAAGAGAGAGCCGATCGTATTCTCAGCAATGACGGTTCGCTGGGAGACCTGAAGCGCGCGGCCGCCGACCTCTACCGAGATATTACTGGGACAAAGCCTACTACCGTGACCGCTAGATCTCCCTACGCTCCGCCGCCGCCGAATCTGCCAACCTGGGGCAACGCGGCCACCCGATTCGTTGGCCGTCTGATGCTGGGACTGATCGGGTTTCGATGGGTCGGCCCCTTCCCCAACCTCAAGAAGTTTGTCCTGGTCGGGGCACCGCATACCACCAACTGGGACTTCATTTTGGGTATGGCGCTCCTCATGGCAACAGGGGTGAGGGTGAACTGGATCGGAAAGCATACCATCTTCCGACCGCCTTTCGGAGGCCTCATGCGATGGTTGGGCGGCGTAGCGGTGGACCGAACGCGGGCGGATGGACTCGTATCCCAAGCAAGTGAGGCCATCAGGGCCGCCGACCGAATGGTGATCGGCGTGGCGCCAGAGGGGACGCGGAAGCACGTGGAGCGCTGGAAGACCGGGTTCTACCGAATCGCGGTGGGTGCAGGCGTTCCGATTGCCCTCGGGATGATTGACTTCGGCCGCAGAGAGCTACGCGTTGACTCGGTCTTCGAGCCGACCGGAGACATGGAAGCCGACATAGAGGCCATTCGAGCCCAGTACGCCGGAGTCCGCGGCAAGCACGCGCACAAGTCGTCGACTTAACTCAGAGGATGCTGCGCAGGACCTGGTCGTCGTGCGCCGAATCCTCGCCCAGAATGAGGTGGCCCATTCGGTCCCGTTTCGTCTCCAGGTAGCGCGCGTTTACCTCGTTGGGGGGAATCTCTATCGACACCAGGTCGGTAATCTCCAGACCGTATCCGCTCAGCCCGATGCGCTTCTGCGGGTTGTTGGTCATCAGCTGCATTTTCCGAACCCCAAGATCGCGGAGTATCTGGCATCCAATTCCGTAGTCGCGATGGTCCATCTCAAAGCCCAGCGCTTCATTCGCCTCCACCGTGTCCATGCCATCCTCTTGCAGCTTGTAGGCCCGGAGTTTGTTGATCAGGCCAATGCCGCGACCCTCTTGTTTCATGTATAGGACCACGCCGCTTCCTTCTCGAGCCACCTGCCGTAAGGCACTGGCCAACTGTTCTCCGCAATCGCAGCGCTTTGACCCGAAGATGTCGCCCGTCACGCACTGGGAATGGACACGGACAAGAACGGGGGTGTTTTCGTCCCACTCGCCCCGAACCAGTGCCAGATGGTTATCGCCCGAAAGGCGCTCCTCATAGGCAACCAGTCGAAAGTCCCCAAAGCGGGTCGGCATTTCCACCTCGACCAACCGCTTAATCAGCACCTCGTGCTGCATGCGATAGGCAATCAGGTCCTGGATGGTGATGATCTTCATCCCGAATCGCTCGGCAACCGGCAACAGGTCGGGGACTCGGGCCATGGACCCGTCGTCATTCATGATCTCGACCAGAACTCCGGCTGGCTGGAGTCCGGCGAGTCTGGCCAGATCTACCGCGGCCTCGGTGTGACCGGCTCGGCGCAGGACACCGCCACTCTGTGCGCGCAGAGGAAAGACGTGACCCGGCCTTCCAAAATCCGAGGCCTTGGCGCTGGGGTCAGCCAGACCCCGAATGGTCTTTGCCCGGTCCTGGGCCGAAATGCCCGTGGTTGTGCCCTTGGCGTAGTCCACCGACACTGTAAAAGGGGTGTCGTACAACGCCGAGTTGGCATCGACCATCATGTCCAGCCCTAGCGCGACTGAGCGCTCGCGGGTTACTGGGACGCAGATCAATCCGCGGCCATGGGTAGCCATGAAGTTGACAGACTCGGGAGTCACTAACTCAGCCGCGCCCACGAAGTCGCCCTCGTTCTCGCGGTCCTCGTCATCAACCACAATCACCAGGCGGCCATTCCGGATTTCCTCTAGGGCGTCCCCTATGGAATCGAACACGCTGTCAGCTTTGGGGTCCTTGGTCATGCGGGACTGAACCACACCTCCGATCAGAGGTTCGTTTGATCCGTGTCAATCCGAAACCAGTACAACGATGCAGCGGCGAATTCTGGGCAACACAGACCTGAATCTCACCACAGTTGGCCTGGGCACCTGGGCCATAGGGGGCCCCTGGGACTGGGGTTGGGGAGCGCAGGACGATACGGCATCGATTCAGACCATCCACGAGGCCCTAGACCTCGGAATAAACTGGATCGATACGGCACCATGCTATGGACTGGGCCATTCAGAGCGCGTGGTTGGGCAGGCCATCGCATCCCGCCGCGATGAGGTCTTTGTCGCAACCAAGTGCGGACTGGTCTGGGACGATCCCGCCTCAGGCGTTGCGTATGAGCGCCTGACCAGGGGCTCTGTCCTCAAGGAAGCCGAAGACAGCCTCCGGAGACTGGACATCGACGTCATTGATCTCTACCAGATTCACTGGCCCGATCCGGTGGAGGACATCCGAGAGGCTTGGGAGGCGATGGCTGGACTGGTCGAGGCCGGAAAGGTGCGCCATATCGGAGTATCCAATTTCTCGATCTCACAGATGGATTCTCTAGCGGAGATACATCCCGTAGCCTCCCTGCAGCCGCCCTACTCCATGGTGGAGCGGGCATTCGAAAAAGCGACTGAGGCCTATTGCCAAGCGAGGCAAGTCGGGGTTGTTGTCTACAGTCCCATGCAGGCGGGGCTGCTGACTGGAAAGTTTAGCGCGTCACATTTTGAGGGGCTAGCCGAAGATGATTGGCGTCGAAAGAGCCGGCACTTCCGCGAGCCGGCCTTTTCTCGCAACCTGGGACTCGTGGATTCTCTCAGGCCGATTGCCGCCGAATTGCAGTGTTCACTGGCGGCGCTGGCCATCGCGTGGACTCTGCGCCGCTCTGTCGTGACAGCCGCTATCGTCGGCGCACGGCGTCCGGACCAAATTCGTCAGACCGCGTCCGCCAGCACGATCACGCTTGATCCGGAGACTGTTCGGGCGATCCAGGAGATTCTCGCTCCGACTTGACTCGCCGGGGTTGCCGCAGCCAGACCACAGAGCCGACGGCCGCAGGCAACAGAACGTTCACGGCGTAGATCATCAGGGATGCGTTCAGGGCAGCCTCAGGCGCGATGCCCAGCGTGCCGAATACCAGCACTGCTGCTCCTTCGCGGATGCCGAGTTCGGCGAAACTCAGCAGGGGGAGAAGGAGCTTCAGGCAGAGGGTGATCAGTGCACCCGCCGAGAGGATCAAAAGTGGGCCGGAATCCGGAGCCATGGCCTTGACCAATAGGCCGAACTGCAGTCCCAGAATCGCATATCTGAGACCGTGCCCCAGCATTAACCCAACGCGGTCCCGGACCCCCAGCCGGTCCAGGAACTCCAGTCGCCCTTCAAATCCGAGGGGTCGGACGAATCGGACCAGCAGAGGTGGCCAGAGAATCGGTAGGAGCGAAACAACGCAGACGCCCACGGCAGCCGCTGCAAACCACTCGACGCCGGTGAAGGCAAACCACGCCAGCGCAGCAGCAGCAGCCATTCCCAGGGGCACTGGATGCCTTATCAGTGCCTCTACTGCTACCGCGACTGCCCAGGTTCGCCGGCTTCCGCGGGGCATCAGTTGCGGGCGCGCGGCATAGTCGGCGGCTCGACCCGGGGTCCAGATGGCAACGGCGTGACTGCCCACGTAGGCCTTCAGTGCTTCGACGAACTTGATCTGGGAGTCCTGTGCTCGTGCCAACCATAGCCAGAGCAGGCCGCCGGACAGCAGTTGCACAGCAGCCAGCGCCAGGGCGGGAACGGCAGGACGATAATCCGCAGTCGCGAGGGCGCTGCGCATCTCGGCCAGATCTACGGATCGGGCCACGAGGACCAGCACCACCGCGGCCAGCGCAAATCGTAAGAGGGCAGCCCACGGAATGCGCCGTCCGGGCCGCTTGCCGACAGAGGGCCACCAATGGCGCCGCTCGGGCGCCGTCACGATCAGTCCTTGCCGGCTATGTTCGACAGGGCGCTTTTCTCGACGCGGAGCTTCACCGTAGAGTCAACCTGGAGCAGCACGCTGGTCTCGTCAACCTGCGTCACTGTGCCGTGGACGCCGCCAATGGTGACAACCTTGTCGTTCTTCTGAACGGCCGAGATCATCTCCTTTCGCTTGTCTTCCTTCTTCTTCTGAGGCCGGATGATCAGGAAGTAGATGATCAGAAAGATCAGGATCAGCGGCAGAAACATCTGCAGCGGATTGGCGGGATCGCCCACCTGGGCAAGAGCAAAGAAAGTGTTCACGGTGGTGGGTGTTGTGGGATCAGGCAGTAAGAACGCGCCAGTAGAACGCGGGGGTCAAAAGCTTCTTTCGTTCCGAAAGATCGTCAAACATGCAGCTGATTGCTTCGGCCAGTTCTTTTGAACGCGAAGCTTTCGCAATCACTTTGTTCAGCAACCACTTCCAGCGGCCCAATTTCTGCAAACCGTGGCTGAGTCTGAACTCATTCCGAAGCAGGTCCAGGACCTCCTCTTCGTAGGCTGCGAAAAATGCGGCCGAGTAGTCATTGGCCTTCTCGGCTTTGCCGATCCACTCGGCGGCCATCATGCCTGTCACCATGGCGTTTCCTATGCCTTCGCCGGTGAAGGGGTCGATCAGGCTTGCGGCGTCTCCGATGAGCATCCAGCCATCGCCCGCCATCGTCCGCGGTTTCGACCCCACGGGAAGTCCCCAGCCCTTGGTGGGCGTGATCTGCTTTGCATCCTTGAAACGCTCAGCAAACTTGGGAAGCTTGATCATCTCATCAAGAAGCGGCTTGAGCTTGACGTCGCGCTTCTTGATCTCGGACGAGAGCATGCCGACGCCCACGTTGGCCTTGCCGTTGTCCATCGGGAAGATCCAGAAGTAGCCGGGAATGACCTCGTCTACGAAGTGGAGCTCGATGAAATTTCCCTCCGAGAAACCGGAGACGCCCTCATAGTAGGCGCGAACGGCAGCCACATAGTGCTTCTCATCCAGCTGATCCATCCCCAGTTCGCGAGCAACGACGGAGTAGGCGCCATCGGCCCCAATCACGATCGGCGCACGTGCTTCACGCATTTCCTTCTCGGGTGTCTTGAACCGGACACCCACCACCTTGCCGTCTTCCCGAAGCAGGTCGGTCACTCTGGTCTTGATCCTGACGTCGGCGCCAGAGGCGACGGCGGCGTCGAACAGCACCTTGTCAAACACCTCACGTGCACAGACAAATCCGGGCGCGATCTTGCCGGCGACTTTCTTGCCGAACGGAATCGACACCTCGTCCCCATGGGGTCCGCTGAACGTGACCCCCCAGCTTCCGAGGCTTTCGTGGGCGCGCAGCTGGTCTTCGAGGCCCAGCGCCTTGATGGCATCCATGCTCTTGCCAGAGATCCCATCGCCGCAAATCTTGTCCCGCGGCCAATCGCTCTGGTCGAGGACGAGAACGTTCTTTCCCTCTCGTGCGAGAAGCGTAGACGTCGTTGCGCCGCCGGGGCCGGCTCCCACAACGATGGCATCGAACTGTTCAACCATAAGGACAAGCGCCGACTTCGGGTCGGCTCGGGACTTCTTGGGGCGGCAATTCCGGGAGCAGGTTGACAGCCAGTCAACGCGCAAAAAAAACCAAGGGGCAAGCGATCCGTATCGCACTGCATCGACCTCCTACCGCTGCTGCCTTCCGGCCCTGACGGAGTTCAGAGGGAGCTAGTCGTACGGGACTTGCCCCCTGGCCGCGGCCAACGAGCGCCCCAGTTTCAGGTTCCGAAGTGGCGCCTCAAAATCAGGCTGCGCCTGGGCCTCGACCTTTCCACTTGAACAGCCCCAGCGCCCCGCCAATCGAAGCCGTCAGGATGTACGGAAGGTGGAGCAGGGCTGCAGGCACGTAGGCGGGCAGTAGGCTGGTCCTCGCAAAGAGCCGGCACCCTCGGATGACTACCAGTGCGTCCGCGAAGAGCTTGACGGCAACCGCGGCCAGGACCGGTTTCGGCGCAACCACGCCAAATACGGCCAGGGGGATGCCGACCAGGAGCCCTGCGTACAACGTGAAGGCGGCGGCCAGAAACGCCGTCATTCCTGGAGGGTACCGGAAGGCCTTGGAGGCCCACCGCATTCGCTGGTTGATGAACGCTCCTAGCGAATGGACGGGCTGGGTATCCACGACGGTACTCGGTCCGTAGGCAAATGCCGCTCTCCATGACGTCTCCCGCACGATGGCGTGAAGGAGGAGGTCATCGTCTCCGGAGAGCACAGCCGCGTCGCGACCGAAGCCGCCTGCCTCCTCAAAGGCTTCTCGCCGGTACGCCAGATTCATTGCGGTTGCGATGAGCGGCCATCCAGTCTGCATTGCGCCGGCGGAGCAGAACGTGTAGGCGGCGAAATCCAGATTGCGCATCTTTGCCACCAAGCCAGGCTCTTCCGGCAGAAAAACACCACCCGTCACCAATCCTACGTCTTCGGTGAAATGGGATGCCAATCGACTCATCCAGCTGGTGGGGACCACACAGTCGGCATCGGTGACGAACACCAACTCGCCAGAACTCGCCGCCAACCCGGTGGTGAGGGCGTGCTTCTTTGGGGCCGTCCCGTCCAGGGCCGGCGGGACATTGATCAGTCGAATCCGAGGATCCCGCGCTGCGTAGCGCTCCACCGTCGCGGCCGTCGAGTCGGTCGAGCTGTCGTTAAGAACCAGAATCTCTAGAGAGCCGCCGTAATCCTGCACTTCGAGGGCGTCGAGACATTCGGCGATGTGCTTTTCCTCGTTCCGCGCAGCAACGAGAACGGTAGCCGGGGGCTGGCGAGTGACCATGCCCGGGGCGAGCCGTCCCAAACCGTACCAGATTCGGACCAACGCCACCAAGTAGACGAGGGCAGCCAGGCCCAGAACGGCAAACACTACTTCCATTGGATTCGGCGCGTCATTCCGGCCAGCACAAAGAACACCAACAGGTAGGAGTAGACGAGTTCTAGAACCGGGAAGACACGCAGCAGCTGTCGCTCGCCCAATTCCCCCAATCCCAGCCAGAGAGCTCCAAAGTCGGCTACGGCCTTAACGCCCCAGGCTATGAATATCCATGGTCCTGCCCAGCCCGCGAGCACCAAGGGGACGCTGAGGAAAACGAGGATATCCATGGATCTGGAAACCACAGCTGCAAGGAGCTTTGGCGGCGAAAATAGAACCAACGTCGACAGGTGCCGACTTTTCTGAGCAAACCAGCCGCCAACGGAGTCGGGAGGGCTGCTCGGCACGTGAGTGGCGGGGTCTGTGACGTACTTAACTCGGCCGATGCGCGCGATTCTCTGGAGCATGAGCGTGTCGTCGCCGGAGGCCACATGGGCGACGGGCCCGAGCCCGCCGACGGCATCGTAGGCGCTCCGTCTATAGCCCATGTTGCGAGCGGTGCACATGACGGGGACGCCCAGTCCGATGAGGCCGCAGGCGGTGACGGCATTACTGCCGGCCTCGGCCGCCACGAGCCTGGCCAGAAGCGTGCCCCGCGGGTGATAGGGCGCATAGCCAGCGACAAAGGCTACCTCTGGCGATAGGGCGCTGGCCATCCCCGAAACCCAGCAGGGACCCGGAACGCAGTCCGCATCCGTAAAGAGCAAAATTTCCGTCTCTGAAGCCTCAATACCCTTCATGAGAGCCCGCTTCTTCCCGCCCTCGCCATCCGCCGGAATGCGGAGCACCCTCAGTCTGGGGTCACCCTCTGCGGCCGTCGCCGCCAGTTCGGCCGTGCCATCGTCTGATCGGTCATCAACCACAATCAGGCTTAGCTCCTGATGGCTCTGAGCGAGTATGGACCGGACACATGTGCCAATGGACGATCGCTCATTCCTGGCCGCTACAATAATCGTCACTGGGCCCTCCTCCGCTGCCACGCCGATTTCGCTGCCGGACCGCAAGACGCCCCAGATCGTGGCCGCGACAGCCAGGACGTACACGCCGGAAATAATGATGACCAGTTGGAGCAGGGTCGGAACGGTTTGGTTCGACGGGGCTTTCGAGTCTCAGAATTTGAGAAAAAAGGAAGCGGGTATTGTGGTAGGCAGGAGGATTGTTTGTTTAGACGTGGATTGAGTTTAGCCCTGGCGACGGTCGTGTTGGTGGTCGGGGGCATGGCTCTTGTCACGCCGGCCCGTTCGGCGAGTCCGGCTGAGCAGTCGGCTCCATCCCCGGCCATGCTCCTGGAGACGGAGGCGTCCGCGGCCCTTCTAGTTCGGGGCAGAGCGGAGGTTCTATCCGGAAGTTTTGAGGTTGGCGAGGAGACTTTCTATGAACTGGCTGGGCGTGCGGATGGGCGGCCCGCCGCGTACCACCACCTGGCATCTACCTCGCTGCTTCGGGTCCTGATGTTCGATAGGGAGGAGGACTACGATCAGTTCTTCCAGCGCTCAGACTCGCTCCGGAAACTACTCAAAGACGAAAGAAAGAGCCCTGGTCGAGCATTTTTGGAAGGCGAGACGGACTTTCAACGGGCCCTCGCATGGTCAAAACAGGGGCACTACGTCAGGGCGGCGATGGCGGGCGTGAGTTCTTATCGCGCGCTGTCCAACCTACTGGATGACGAACCGGAGTTCTGGGAAGCCTACAAGTCGCTGGGTATCGTTCATGCCACGCTCGGGACGCTTCCGCGACGCTATCGACGTTTCCTGTCGGTTTTCGGGTTCGACACGGACCTGGAGGCCGGACTGGACGAGCTAGAGGTGGCCATCAATTACAGTGCCTATGGCCGAGAGGAGAGCCTGCTGTTCCTGAGCATTCTGGACTCTTTTGAGTTGCCCTCCCGCGTTGATGCGGCCCAGACCCTGACAGGGCTCCGGCAGGAATTTTCCGGGAGCCCTCTGTTTGGCGCGGTGTTGCTGGATGCCCTTTTGCGCAGCCGCAGGGTTTCCGAGGCCGAGGCTCTGCTCGTGGAACTGAGAAACCCCGCACCCGGCGTGGTCCGACTGGAATACCTCGAGTACTTCCAGGCAGAGTCACACTTCAAACAGGAACGGTGGACGAAGGCGTCTCAAACCTATGCCCAGTACCTGGCGTCCCACAAAGGAAACGCCTATCGGGCCGTGTCAACGCTGAATTTGGGACTGTCCCTCGAAATGTCCGGTGATCGTTTGGAGGCGGAGCGCGTCTACGCCTCAGTCATCGCGGGCCGTGATATGGATGCGGATGAGGCGTCGGAGCGCCAGGCTCGGTTGCTGCTTGAGGCTCCCATGTCTCCCGAGCGGCGCCAGCTGCTGGAGGCTCGAATGGCGCACGATCGCTCCGACTATGTTCGGGCAGATTCGCTCTTGACTGTCCTTGCGTCGCAGACCGCCGAGCGGGGTCGCGCTTTTCTTGCGGAGGTTGCCTACCGGCACGGCCGCGTGTTTGACGTCACAGAACGGGACCGCCAGGCGCTAACCCAGTACCAACTGGCCATCGATCGACCAGGAGACCCTTCGGCCAAGTGGGGTCCGTACAGTCTCTTCTACCGGGGTCGAATTCAGGATGAGGCGGGCCTGCGGGTCGAGGCGCGAAAGTCGTACCGGGCCGTTCTCGATTACAAGCCATCCTACGACTACAGCGGGACCAATGAGCAGCGGGCTCGATTCGCGCTTGAGCGGTTGGACGACTGACGCGGTGGCCGGCCGGCCACCGCGGTCGCCTGGCCCTCACAGCCGGTCTAGAGCATGCCCATCGGGTCCACGTCGATGTTGATCCGGTAACCCCGTTGCATGCGGCCGAGAGAAGCGATGGTATGGTCGAGGATCTGCCGGGTCCGCATCCCTGACTGGTCCCTGGGTGCTTTCAAGAGGGCCAAATAGCGCCAGGACTTCCGGACCCGAGCGATAAAGGCGGGCGCGGGACCGATGAGCTCCATCGGCGAGGGCACCTTGGCAAAGGCGTTGGCAAATCGCTCAGCCAGATTCCTGACACCCGGCTCAT
>JBLFXH010000024.1:0-21450 GCA_047611125.1 Rhodothermales bacterium | reverse complement strand
TGGAGGAGACGGTTACGTAGGGGCTGAAAGCCCACTCGGCCATGTTGGTCTTCCCGAGGACGATGGCGCCGGCTTCCTTGAGCTTGCGGACCTGGAAGGCATCGTCCGGCGGGGCCGAGCCTTCTAGGGCGGCAGACCCGCCAGTGGTCTGGAGTCCCGCGGTGTCATAGTTGTCCTTCACCACAATCGGGATGCCGTGGAGGGGCCGCATCGCCCCGGTCTCCGCGTACTCTGCATCCAGGCGATCGGCGTCTGCGAGGGCCTCCGGATTCAGAATGATGAAGGCGTTCAGGGAGTCCTCGTAAGCGTCGATCCGCGCGAAGTAGGTCTCAACGAGTTGGCGAGACGTCAGGCGGCCCTCGGAAAAGGCAGTGTGGATGTCGTCCACGGTGGCCTCGACGATGTCGAAGGAGGGAACGGGCTCGGGCGCGCAGCCGACAAGGGCGAGGAGAAGGAGGACGCTACGTTTCATTGGGCTGGAAGATGGTTGCGGAGCCACAATGTATCTCCCGGAGCGTGCCTAGTTGAACCGAGGCAAGAGCGGGTAGCGCGGGTTTTGCAAGCAAAGCAATAAATCGCGCGCGATATTCAGGGATGGCGCACGTTTTTCAAGAAAGAGTTCCCCCGGTAGCCGCTTCTCCGGCAGGCTACGCTTGGTTGGTGGACACCTACGACCTTCAGGTACCTACGCCTCCGATCATGGCCGGCATTGGGGAGTCCCACAAACGCGTCGAGGCTCCCGCGTGGTTGATACTCTCACCCCGGCACGCTCCCGAAAACACGCTATCCGGCCACCTCATCTTCGCACTCAAGAATGAGGGTGTCAATCTGCCTGTTCTGAAGGCTCTGACAATCGCGATCCCAGACTCGGATCTGGAGGCGGTGATCCTTGCGCAGCCCTCCGGCAAGTATGCTCGGCGTCTGTGGTTTCTGGTGGAGTGGCTTACGGGAAGAGAACTGGTCATTCAGGACGCATCGTCCAAGCGCGGCCTAGAGCCAGTCCTCGACCCCAATCAGCAATATGCGCTCACGGTGGGCGAGACATCGGAACGCCACCGAGTCATCAACAACCTGCCGGGGACGCCGGACTTTTGCCCGCTGGTGCGAAAGACTGAAGTGTTGCGAAGCCTGGAGACCCGGCAACTTCAAGACCGGGCGCGAGAAGTCGCAGGTCAGACTCACCCGGACGTGATGGCGCGGGCCGCCGCGTTTCTCCTGCTGAGCGACAGCAAAGCCTCGTTTCAGATTGAGCAGGAGCGGCCATCGCCGGATCGGACCCGACGCTGGGCCCAGGCCATCGCCAGGGCCGGCTCGGAGATTCTGACTGAGTCCAGTCTTTCGGCTCTCCAGGAGGCAGTGATTGGCGACTCTCGCTTCGTGACGCTGGGACTTCGCGAAGAGGGTGGATTCATTGGCAGCAGGGATCGCATGTCAGGCGCTCCTCTTCCGGAGCACGTCAGCGCCCGCCCCGAGGACTTGAAGAGTCTAGTGGGAGGGATGATTGCCTATGACGCCCGTTCGCAGCGTGGAGAACTGGAGCCGGTGGTTGCCACGGCGGGGCTCTCATTCGGGTTCGTGTATGCGCATCCGTTTGAGGATGGCAACGGGAGACTCCATCGTTGGCTGATCCACCACGGCCTTTCGGCGTCAGGGTTTGCGCCCTCGGGTTTCGTCTTTCCGGTCAGTCAGGTCATGCTGCGAAGAATCGAGTCCTATCGCGCTGTCCTCGAGTCATACTCGGCAGGGCTGCTGGGGCTCATTGAGTGGGAGCCGACGACCAAGGGGAATGTGAAGGTGCTAAACGACACAGCCGACTTCTATCGCTACTTCGATGCGACAGCCCATGCTGAGTTCTTGTACACGTGCGTGGCCGAGACCGTGGACCACGACCTTCCAGACGAGGTGGCCTACCTCCAGGCTTATGATCTCTTCGCAGCTCGTGTTGAGGCGATTGTCGATATGCCAGAGCGAACGTTGGATCTGCTGCGCGGCTTCCTCGAGCAGAATGGCGGAGTCTTGTCGGCGCGGGCGAAAACGAAGGAATTTTCAGCCCTGACCGAGGGTGAGGTGGATCGGATTCAGGAGATCTATTCCCATACGATTGGCGAGCTGCGCGCGTAATTCGGCCTGCCTCCTGTCACGCGCGCGTTTTTCTGTCCACGCGCACGTTTTAGCAAGGCCTGCGACGCACCAGCGTCAAGGGCCGCAGTTGTGGTTGTTCACCCCTCGCCAGCAGCCTTCTCCCGAGCCTCTTCCGCCTTCTTCCGCTCGAGCTCCTTCTCTAGGAAGGGAATCCCATCCTTGATCCAAGCCGCAGGCTCGCGGTCCCTGAGAAAGTGGTTGAACCAGTCGTGCGTCCGATTGGCATAGTCCATCTGATTCTGCCGCTGCCGCAAACCATGGTTCTCTCCGTCGTACACCAGCAGGACGAACTCCTTCTCCAGCCGGCGCATTGTGTTGTACAGCTCAACGCCCTGGTTGAAGTCCACGGCACCGTCCTCATCGCCGAAGGCAACCAGCAGCGGCGTGTTGATCTCAGTCGCATTGAACACCGGAGAGTTCTGGATAAACTTCTCCATGTCCTCCCAATACGGCTTCGGGAAACGTCCCTGACTGATCTCGAAAATGGTGGCATCGGTCCCGCCCGAGTTCCAGTACACCGAGTTGTACATCGAAATCATGTTAGTCAGAGGGGCTCCCGCGACGGCAGCCGAGAAGATGTCCGTCTGCGTCACCACGAACGACGTCTGGTAGGCCCCCCACGAGTGGCCGGTGAGTCCGATGCGCTCTTCGTCAATCATGCCGGTCTCCACGACGGCCGCTACCGCCGGAACGAGCGCTTCCACTGCTGACATTCCTGGATCGCGGAGCCGATACACGATGTCGGGCTCATATACGAAGTACCCCTCGGCGGAGAAGCGACGCTGGTTGTAAGCACTGGTCCTAGTCGGCAGGGTGTACGAATGCAGGCTCTGGCTGCGGAGCTCGTAGATGTAGACCACCATAGGGTACTTCTTGCCGGGCTCGTAGTCGGCCGGGTATAGGAGGCGGCCCTGGAGGGGCACGCCGTTCTGATTGGTGAAGTCCACGAGCTCGGTGTGGCCCCACTTGTAGTCCGCCTGCTGCTGGTTTGTATCGGTCAGTTGGATGGGCGAATCGAACGAGGCATCGAAGGCATAGATGTTTGGGGACTCGTCCGCCTTCTGAGTGATGACGGTGAACACCTCGGCGTCCTTGGCGCGAGTGAGTCTGGAGACCGATCTGGGCTCGTACATGAGCTGATCTAGGGTGGCCTCGTCCTCGCTACGGCCCGGGGCCACCCGGAGGACGTAGTAGCCGGAGTCCTTGGTCCTGTCTCCGTAGGCGCTGAAGTACACGGGCTCATTGGCACCGAGGGCATCGTTCTCGAAGTCGACACGTGCCTGCCGAAATCTTACCTGATCGGCGGCCCCGAAGGTGAGCCGCTTCGAGCCACTGCCATCGGCATTCACCCGGTAGACGTCATACTGATCGTAGAGCAGCACGGTCGCGTCTCCTTCGGTCCATTGACCGCGACCGAACGCGCGATCCTCCTCGCGGCCGTAGATAGCGGTGAAGTTGTTGAACTGTGCGTCCAAATCCTCTGTCAGATTGCGGTGCTCGCGCTCTGCTACCGAGTAGGACCACCAGTCGTCGCCGCGGAAGTACAGAACGAAGTACCCATCGGGCGAGGTCACCACGTTCTCGATGCGCTCCAAGACGCGCTCACGGACACCGGTATGGGTGTCGACCACGTAGACGTCGTTCCAGGTCTCCCGAAGCGCCGGCTGATAGGGGGTGAGGTCATATCCGACGCCATGGTGCTGATTACCCGTCAGCGAAATCGAACGAATGTTGTCGTCGGCCAGCTTGGCGAATGCGTCATCCGAAAACGTCCAAGAGGAGAGGTAGGTGTAGTTCTTGTCTCGACCGGCCAGCACGCCCTGGCGAGGCTGCACTACCGGGTCTTTCCAGTGCCAGACGTCGACGCCTGGGGGATCTAGGTCTTTGTCGCGATCGGCGTTGGTTGTCTCGGACTCAGACTCGTCAGCATCCTCAATTTCCACCTCATCATCCTTGGGCTCGGTTGCCTCTTCCTCTTCCGGTTCGTCGTCCTCCTCATCGCTGACGCGCTCCTTCAGGCCAAAGAACACCCGGGATCCATCCTCTGCGAATGAAACTCCGCCTTCAGATGCCACGCGGTATTCGGCAGGAAAGTCGGGGTGGTTGCCGGCGTCGAACGTCTGCATCCTGCCTCCGGTGTCCAATCCGAAGTGGACAACCACCAGCTGGTCTGGGTAGTCCTCCCCTTGGCTCTCGCCTTCCTTCAGGTAGGCCAGATCAAACGAGTCATCCCTCCATTCCAGGTCACTGAATGTCTTTTCTGCGCTCTCGAGGACCTTGAGCGTGGATGCGGACAGGTCCAGGAGCTGAACGCCGTTACCAAGCTTCTCGCTGGCGTTGATCGTGACGGCTAGCATCGAACCCTGCGGGCTGAATTCGAAACCCGAGACATTGCCCACGTTTTGGTGAGATCCCACCGCCAGATTGCGGATCACGAGGTCAGAACCCTTGGCGTCACTGCCTTCCAAGGTGTATTTCCTGAGGGCAATGAACTGCCCATCGTCCGAAAACTCGGCTGACTGCACGTGCTCGATGGTGTCAACCTCCGCCGTTCCCAGGTTCATCAACCCCAAAGAGCGTTCAGCCCTCTTCTTGGATTTCTCGAGCTTCGCCTTCTCAGCCTCGGAAACCTCGATGGCAAACGCCAACCAAGTATTGTCGTTTGAGAAACGAGGACTAGCTCCTAGCTCAAAGACGTGCTCATCATCACTGCCAACTCGCTTGACGCGCAAAGACCCATCGCCCTCCACGGGCACGATCTGATAGGCGAACCAGGTCCCGTCAGGGGAGAGGGTGTTTGAACCGATTCGCTCCCACTGGGCGTAGTCCTCAAGTGTGAGGTCCTTCTTCTGGGCGAAGGCCGGCGAAGTGACCGCGATTAGCAGGGCTAGCGGAAGGGCGAGTCGGACGAATTGGGGGGAAGCCATGGCGAGATCGCGGACGGTTGGGAGTGCCTATCCCCCCAAGATAGCCGCTGGCGCAAAAGCCCGTATCCCCAGTTTCGCCCTCCTAGGAACGGCGGGCCCGACCAATGAAATACCCGCCCGCCGAGACCACAAGCAGCAGCCCAAGTCCCAGCGCCTCGGTGCCTGTCATGTTCGTCAGCATCCAGACTACGATGGCAGCCCCCGCCAAGGGGACGATGGGGCCACCCGGGATAACAAACACGCCCTCGGGCGCCTTGCCTCCGGTTCTCCGCAGTTGGAGAACGGCAAGGCTGCAGCCCAAATACAGCAGAAGCACGGAGCCGCTGGAGACCACCGCCAACGTCTTGAACGCGCCCGTCATTGCGATCCCGCATGTCAGCGTCGTGCAGACAATGATGGCCACGTGGGGCGTCTTGAATCGAGGATGTACTGCGGCGAGTTGCTTCGGCAGCAGG
This sequence comes from Rhodothermales bacterium, assembly GCA_047611125.1. Lineage (GTDB taxonomy): Bacteria > Bacteroidota > Rhodothermia > Rhodothermales > UBA10348 > JABDJZ01. The sequence goes on along the minus strand of JBLFXH010000024.1, from coordinate 15,926 downwards.
CCGTCCCGGGCTGTTCCGAACAGCGCCCGGGGATGGTTGAGCACGTGTCCTGCAGTGACACCAAAAATCGAGATACCCGCGCCCACTAGCATAAACGTCCTACCCCAAGGACCGAATGCACGCTCAGCGGTGGCAATGAGCGGCGCCTCCACGTTCATGGCCAGGTCGGGCCCAAGTACGCCCTGCGCCACACTCTGGATGGATACGTAAAGGACGAATACAATTCCGAAGCCATAGAGAAGCCCCATCGGCACAGTGCGCGCGGGGTTCTTGATCTCACCGCCCGCGTTGAGGGCCACCTCGGCGCCGCCAAAGGCGAAGACCAGGATGAGGGTTCCCGCCCCGATGCTTTCGAGAGAGGGGAGTTCGGTGATGATCAGGTTGTCCCATTGGACGAAGAAGGCTCCCCAGGCCACCAGCACGATCAGGGGTATCAGTTTCAGGTATGTGTTGATGACCACGAACCGAACGCCGGCCTTCACGCCTCGAATGTTTAGGGTGGCGAGGCCCGCGAAGAGCACTATCAGAAAAACCGCCCTTGGCAAAGCGGCATCGAGTACAGGAAACGCGAGAACCGCTACCTCCACCAGCGCGATCGCCACAGCAGCGTTCGACAAAATCCCCCAGCCGAACCAGAGGAGAATCGATGCCAGGAAACCGGCGAAGGGACCGAAGGCGTCTGAAATGTAGGCGTAGGCGCCTCCGCTTCGGGTGACCCGGCTACCTGCCTCGGCAAAGCATAGGAAGACCAGCGCGACAGCCACAGAGCAGATCAGGTAGGCCAGAATCGCTCCCGGCCCTAAGAGTCCTGCGAGTATCCCCGGAAGGACAAAGATACCGGCGCCAACAATCATGTTGACGATCCCGAGGCTGAGCGCCCGGGTGTCCATTACGCGCACCAGTCCCTCGGAGGTGGTGGGCTCGGCAGTCAAGTGGTCCATGTGCTCCCCGCTATGAGAGGGAAGAAACACACTGTTCGAAGTAAAACCGAATCGCAGCGTCTCGGGATCATCGCCTGGAGACCCCCAGAACCCAGAGACCCCGACCTCTCCACCATGAGAGGCCGGGGCATTCTGAGTGTTGGTTCGGTTGCCCGAACCATGGCGATGCGGAGACACCACCACGTTTCAAACGCGGGCGCTATGTAAAAGGATGCAAGAAACGCCCGCGAAGAGGTGTTAGCTGGCGGGGGCGGCCTCGGCCTCCAGTGCTGTCGCTCCGGACTGCTTCAATTCTACATCCACGCCTCCGGGGAGGGTGAGTCCAGACAACTCCGCTATCATGGCTGGTTGCGGGTCGCGCAGCCAAAGCCTGCGGCGATGCCGTACCGTGTCAACCATGACATCTTCCTTGGACTTGTACTGACTGTTTTTAGACGGAAGCGGAATCGGCCCCCAGGACTCGGCCTTGTATTGTGCGGCCACCCGGGTGACTGCACGCGCGGCGGAATCGACTAGAGTCTGGTCTGCCGACTTGAGACTGAGTTCGAGCCACGATTCTACCGTCGAGAGCCGAAACACCGGGCGAGTCCCGCGACCGCCTGATCTTAGAATATCAAGCTCCTCGTGGGAGAGGTACCCAAACCGTCCCAGAAACCGGTACGTGGAATCTGCGGCGGGCTCAAACAGAAGGATCTCATACCCCTCGGCGGCCTGCTCACGAATGGCCGTGTTGCTGGAGGTCCATTCGCCGCCTGGATTGAAGCTGCCCTCGATCTGTACTACCTGTCGCTTGCGGGCGAAGGGGTCTATTCGCAAGCCCACCGCTTCAGAGCTCCAGATCAGGACGACTTTCCGCTTCTTGGAAACGGTAATCCGGGTTCCGTCTGAGCGGAAGTGCTTCTGGACGTTGGCCCGGTTGACCAGTTGATTGAGGCGAAGGATCATGGTGAGGTCTTCTGAAGGAGGGGCGGTGAGCGTGCCGCAAGTTACGCCAACGGAGACGCCTTGACGCGGTAGCTGGATGCGGAGCGAGCCAAAAGCAGCGACCGGGCTTAAGTTCTTCCGCCGCTCGCCGATAATCGAGCGCCCGGTGTCGGACTTTTACGACGCTCGCGGACGTGCCCTGAGAGGCACAGCACGCTTTCCTGATTAGCCAGATCTGCGCGGGCGTGGCAACCGTCCCCAACCGGACCGTTGCCATGCGCATCTTCTTGCTTCTCCTCGTCTCTCTTCTCGCCGTCGCTCCCACCGGCTCAGTAATCACCTTGCAGGAGGCCGCATACAACACGCGGGCCGAAGCCGAAGGCGTCGCAAAGGACCTTCCCAAGGTTTGGGTCTCCGAGGTCTGCGTTCAAGGCCGCGTGTTCTTCCGGGTCTACTTCGGCCGCTTCGACTCACGCAGTCTCGCCCTTGCCGGTCAGTGGGATCTGGAAGACATCATCGCCGAGCTGCCAGTAGGACGCATCGCCTCTGCCGCTGTCATTGTGAAGTACGAGGCCTAATCAGCCCAGCAGTACTCGAACGGCCCCGGCCACGAAGTAGCCGATGTAGTTTCCAACCGCGTATCCAAGCATTCCGATGATGATGCCCGGTAGGACCAAGTGACGAATTCCCAGTGCCTCGGCTACTGGTGGGACTAGAGCCGGCCCGCCTTTGGTGGCCACTGACGCAAGCGTCAGCACTCTGGGGTCCATCCGGAATACACGCCCGAGGCCGAAGAGCACTACGAAGTGGACCACCATGATGATCAGGACATACGCGAACAGGGAGGGTGAGAGGACCACCGCCAGGTAGAAGTCGATCAGCGCCCCGATGGCTGCAAAGAACAGCAGAAAGGCGAGTTCACCGATCTCCCAGGCGCCCTTCAGCTTCCGCACATACGGACTCTGACCCAAGATCAGCGCGAGCGTGGTCACCATCAGGATGTCTGGACTGTCTGACAGCATGGGCTTGATGAGCCACTCGTTCAGCCAGGGACTGACGGCCATGACCACCACGGCCAGAAACACCAACAGAGCAACATCCCGCACGACAAAAGGGGAGGCTTCCTCTTCCTGGTAGTCTTGGTCGGAACCTGCGGCCACCCACTTCTTGCGGACAACCCACCGGGTGGCCAGGAGTCCAGGCGCCACCATCCAGACGGCGTAGAGCGGGAATAGCGTGAGGTTGTCCACCGCATTCGCCGCTCCCAGCAGCTCGGGATTATCGATCCCCAGCCCGGTCCAGAGGGCCACGAAATTCAGGCTCCCGCCGATGTAGGTTCCGGTGTACGGCCCTGCCAGTTTCCAGGCGCCGTCCGGGGTTATTCCGGCGAGTAGCGGCTCCAGCGCCAAAGAGGCCGTGACGACCCCAAGCACGGTGCCGAGTGCTGCCAGAGCAAAGGCCGCTAGCATGGGCCACCCCGCGCTTCTGACGTCCGCCAGGTTGACGGTGAACAGGATGATGCAGACCGCGAAAGAGACCGTGAAGTCAATCAGCGCCGAGTACACGGGGGCGTCGGTGGGTATCAGACCTATGTTCGAGAGCAGGGCTGAAGTAAATATCACCCAGATGATGGCCGAGAGCCGCTTCGCCCACGGAAATCGATTGACCATCAGAAGCGAGAATCCTATTGCGCCCAGAAGAGCGGCAACAATGGCGATGGGAGACTGGAGCATGGAAGGTCGGGGCTGGTGACGGCCAAGTATACGCGCAGTCGGGCGGTGTCCCGAGACGTACCTTGGCGGGTCTCAATCAGATCTCGAATCGAATGGATGTCCGCAGAACAGACAAGGTGAGCCGCTGATGGCTTCGCGAAGGGATCAGTACAGGGCGGCATTCGAGGACGGGACGCCTCCAGACGAAATCGCGGAGGCCTTCGGTGTGACCGAAGATACCATCAGAGCAGCACTGAAGGAGATGGGGCTTGAGCTTGCCGCCAAACCCAGCACGCGCGTTCGTGCGGAGATGACGGAGGACGAGCAGGAGATCATCCGCTATCTGAACCACAAGGGCTGGGACTACGGACGAATTGCGCGTGAGCGTGGCTTTCTGGTAGACGAGGTCAAGGCTATCTTCAAGCGGCCAGGACGCCAAGCGCGCTAGCTCCGGATAACGATAGTGCAATTTCATTCCCCTTTGCCCCGACTTGCCATGAACCTCAGCTCTGCCCTCGCCAAGTCCTCCCAGGTCCTCCTCGGAGTGCTGCTAGTGGGGTGTGGAGCCCGTCAAGTTCAGACCGCGGACTGGCCCGTCTATGGGGGCAACGGCGAGAATACCCACTACACCACCCTCGATCAGATTTCGCCTGAAAATGTCGCGGAGCTCGAGGTGGCTTGGACCTTCGACACCGGCGATTCCTTCCCCGGCTCGGAGATGCAGACTAACCCCATTGTCATCGATGGCATCATGTATGCCACCACGCCGAGGCTCAACGTTCTTGCGCTGGACGCCACCTCCGGAGAGGAGCTATGGCGCTTTGACCCCACAGACGGTGCCGCATCGTCTTCTCGATTTCGGCACCGAGGGATCGTGGTCACGGGCGACCGTGTTATTTTTAACTACCGCAACCGCCTGTATGCCCTTGACCGCATGACCGGCGAGTCCATCCTCTCCTTTGGAAAAGACGGATGGGTGGATCTGCGGGAAGGCCTAGGGCGGCCCGTTGAGGGGCTGTCCGTCAGCGCGAGTTCTCCCGGAGTGGTATTCGAGGACATGCTCATTATTGGCAGCTCCGTGCCGGAGTCTTTGCCCAGTGCGCCCGGTGATATCCGGGCCTTTGACGTGAATACGGGAGCCCTGCGGTGGAGCTTCCACACCATACCGCATCCCGGCGAGTTCGGTTACGATACGTGGCCTGCCGAGGCATGGAAAGTGGCGGGCGGTGCCAATGCCTGGAGCGGACTGACCATCGACACTGAGAACGCTATGGTTTTCGGTGCCACCGGTTCGGCGTCCTATGACTTCTACGGGGCGAACCGGGTGGGCGACAACCTCTTCGCCAACACCGTCTTGGCGCTGAATGCCCGAACGGGAGAGCGAGTATGGCACTTTCAGGGGCTTCGCCATGACATGTGGGATCGCGACTTCCCGGCTCCGCCGGTGCTAGTATCGGTCCAGCGGGATGGGCGATCCGTTGAGGCCGTTGCTCAGGTTTCGAAGACCGGGCACGTCTTTGTGTTTGACCGCCTTTCGGGTGAGCCGCTTTTCCCAATCGAAGAACGCGTAATGCCGGGTGGCGGCTTGGACGGGGAGCAGATGGCGGCCAGTCAGCCCTTTCCAGTGCTCCCGCCGCCGTTCGCTAGGCAGGGCATGACGGCTGCGGATCTGACGACCCGCACCCCAGAGGCCAATGCCAGCGCTCTGAAGACGTTTAATGACTACAGCACGGCGGATCCGTTTTCTGCGCCGGATACAAGTGGAACCATCATCTATCCCGGCGTGGACGGTGGCGCGGAATGGGGTGGCCCCGCCTTCGATCCCGAGACAGGCTTGCTGTACGTCAATTCCAATGAGATGGGATGGCTGCTGAAGTTGGTCCCCCAGAGCGATGAATCCACGTATGCGTCCAACTGCGCGAGTTGCCATGGCGCGGACCGCGCCGGGAGTGGCGTGGCTCCTTCGCTGTTGGGCGTGGTTGAGCGGACCTCCCGCGAGCAAGTCAGATCAGCGATTCGAGAAGGGAGTGGGATCATGCCGGCGTTCGCTACCGCCATCGGGCGACGCGCCACCGAAGAGCTCATCACGTACCTGGAAACGGGCATTGATGCATCGGCAGCCAAGGTAGGAAAGACCCCCTTCGACTTGCCTTACCGCACTGCACTCTTCGACATCTTCCTGGACCATGAAGGCTACCCCGGTGTGAAGGCACCCTGGGGGACACTGAACGCCATTGATCTCAATGAGGGGACCATCCGCTGGACCATTCCCTTCGGCGAGTACCCGGAGCTCACGGCCCAAGGAATTCTGGATACCGGCACGGACAACTATGGCGGCGGCATCGTGACCCAGAATGGCCTGCTGATAATTGCCGCCACCACCTACGACAAGAAGATCAGGGCATTTGACAAGCTTAGCGGCGAACTCCTTTGGGAGGCAGGCCTGCCGGCGAGTGGCAACGCGACGCCAGCCACCTACATGGTGGACGGGAAGCAGTACATCGTCATTGCCGCAGGAGGCGGGAAGAACGAGGCACCGAGCGGGGGGACCTACGTGGCGTTTGCGCTGCCGGAATAGTGCGGCTACTGCCGCGCCAAGAGGGACACGCTAAAGAACGATCCGCTGCCCGCATCTTCTGTTACCTCCGAGTTGCCAGTTCCATACTCAAGGGAATTGACGAGCACTATTCCGCCCGACAGCTCCAAGAATAAGGGCAGAGCCCCGAGACCAATGCGCACACTCGGCCCGACGGTACTCAGGGTGTGATCCACCCGCTGCATGGGGTGGTCGGACAGATGGTAGGACAGCTGGTTGTACTTGACGGCCAAGCCAAGCGTGACCCTTTCACTTGCCTGGTACCATGCTGCGGCGCGGGCCGGTGCGAGAACGTCCACGTTCCAGGAGGCCCCGACCCGGGCCTGATAGATCACCAGCGGAAGCAGGCCGACGTCAAGACGGTTTCGGTAGGCCAGTCCAAATCCGATGGTCCTGGTTTCGGAGACTCGATTCATGAGCACAGCGGCCTGGAAGTCTACGTCGTCCGCGGTCACGTCCTCCAGGAAGTCAGAGGCCAGCCCGGCCGTGGCAAACACGGTGGTCCGCCACCGATTACCCATTGGGAAGGAGACCGAACCCTCGTACCGAATTTCCTGATACCGATCTCCAGAGGGAAGAGTCGCGGGCCACGAAGTGCCCTGGTCAAGTGTAAGCTGCTTGAAGCGAATACCATGGGTGAGTTCCACTTCACCGAGACGAATGGGGATGGCAATTCCGGCTTGCAGGCGTTCCACGGCGGTTTCGTCTGAGGTGCCAATAGGTGCCTGCTCATAGTTGAGGAGGGTAAACTGCCGGGCAGTGGCGGGAGCGGCCACTATTAGCAGAAACAGCCACAGAACGGAGTTGATGCGCATGGGGATGGGTATTTCCCTGAGATACGGAATTAGAGGAGAATGGGGATCAACCGGCCACAGTTCAGGGCAAACTAGGCTAGCTTCTGGCCAACTTGCCCAGAAATGCCGTGATGACATTCCAAGCGCCCACACGTCTGGTGCTCCTTGCATTCCTTCTTGGATGCCTTCAAACGGCGCCGTCAGCGGCCCAAACCAGCTCCACCAAGCACACACCCGCGCTAGCGGAAGCGGCGCCTGAGGCGGTAGGCATGTCCGCGGAGCGCATCGCCCGCATTGACGAGATGCTCAAGCAGGCCGTGGAGGCCGAGAACATCCCGGGTGCCGTCGCTCTGGTTGCACGGGGAGGCAAGATTGTGTACTGGAAGGCCCACGGAACGGGGGATCAGCAGACGGGAAAAGCGCTTGCCCGCGACGCCATTTTTCGAATTGCATCCCAAAGCAAAGCCATCACCTCCACCGCCGTCATGATGCTGTGGGAAGAGGGGCGTTTTCAGTTGGACGACCCGATCTCGCGGTACATCCCTGAATTCGCAGACCCGCAGGTGTTGGAGGAGTTCGACCCCGCTGACACCACCTTCACAACGATGGTCGCGAGTCGCGAAATCACCATCCGTCATCTCCTGACACATTCCTCCGGGCTTGGATATGGCGTCATCGACGGCGACGAGCGATTTCGGATGATGTATGCCAAGGCGGGTATTACCGACCTGTTTACCACTGAGGATATCAGCATTCGCGAGAGTGTGTTGAAGCTGGCCAAGCTGCCGTTGCACCACAATCCGGGAGAGGGCTTCACCTACAGCGAGGGCCTTGATGTGCTGGGCTACTTCGTCGAAGTGATTTCCGGACAGCCATTCGACGTATTCCTCGAGGCGCGCATCTTCAAACCTCTCGGGATGACCGATACGGCGTTCTATCTGCCCGCAGCTAAGGCCGGCCGTTTGGTTCGCGTGCAGCAGAAGGGCGAGAGCGGATGGGAACGGTATCCCGTCACGTTCTACGACCCCCAGTATCCCGTCACCGGCGCTCGGAGGTTTTTTTCCGGCGGCGCCGGCCTATCCAGCACAGCCCTCGACTACGCCACCTTCCTGCAGATGTATATCAACGGCGGTGAGTTGGGCGGCGTGAGGATTCTGAGCCGGACCACCATTGCCGCAATGATGCAAAACCAAGTGGACGACCTTTGGGGTGACAACGAGTACGGCCTGGCCTTTGGGCTCCTCACCGAAGAGGCATCCGCACGCGGTGGACGCGGAAGCGCTGGCACGTTTGACTGGGGCGGCTATTTCAACACCCAGTACTTCGCTGACCCGGAGGAAGGCATCGTTGCGATTCTGATGAAACAGACCCAGGGGCCCGTCCAAGACCAGACGAGTTGGAAGTTCAGGTTGCTGGTTGGCGCCGCGGTGGACGACTAGAGCCTACTTGACGAGTACCAGGGCTTTCACAAGGCGCTTTTCCGAGGTCACAAGCGTGTAGAAATAGGTCCCGCCGGTCCAGGTTGAAGCGTCCAGCGTGACAGCGTGCTCTCCGGCTGACCGGTACCCGTCGGCGAGGACGGCCACTCGTCGCCCCAGGGCATCGAACACCGCCAACTGGACGTGGGACCCGGTCTGCAGGCTGTAACCGAGTACCGTGGATGGGTTGAACGGATTGGGATAGGCATCGTGCAGCACGGAAGCCACTGGCAGTTCCTCGGGCTCGGCGGCAGTGGAGGTTCCGTGATTGAAATGCGCGTAGATCCCGGTACCAGTCCCGACCAGAAGCTCGTCGTAGAACAACATGTTTATCTCCGTGCCCACCGGGTATGAATAGCCCAGATCCCAGGAGCTCTCGCCGGCTTTGAATGCATAGACCTCGTGGTCCACGCCCACGAACAGGGTGTCGCCGCCCACTGAAGCGGCGGTAGCCTGCTTACCGGAGACAAAGGGGAAGCCGCTGGTGGTCAACGGAGTCCAGAGCGAAGGCGATGCGGACAGGGCCTTGAAGTAGGCGATGGGATGATTGATGCCGGCGTCGGTCCCAACGGCGAAAAGGGTATCGCCCGATACGCTGGGCGCGAGGTCCATGATCGTAGCCACGATAGTGCTACCCGTGCTGGTGCCGCCGCTATTCATATCCTGCGCGGGAGTCCAAGTCGCCCCTGCCTTGGTGAGCTTGTACACGCTGCGTCCAGAAGCGCCGTTGTATATGGCCCCTACGTAGGCCGTCGTATCAGACCCTTCAATGGCAAACGCAATGTCCGAGACGTCTACGTCATTGCCGACGGACGACGCCTCAAGAAGTAGCTGATCCCAATTTGCGCCGCGGTCATGCGAATAGAACAGGCCACCCTCTGAACTGCCCTGAATCTCGAACCCTGCGAAAACCACGAGCGAATCGTACGGACTGACCTCGATGGCCATCGCCCGCGAGCCCACCATGGGATAGTTGTAAGGAGGGTCTTCCGGTGTGAACAACTGGCTCCAAGTCGATCCATCATCGGTGGTCTGATAGACCCGGTTGTTGCCCGCGTACACGTAACCGGAGTCCTGAGGGTCAATCTCAATGGAGAAGTACGGTGCCCCGTCGCCCATCGGAAACATGGCGTTTGTCCAGGTGGGCGAGCTCAGGAAGCTGGTCACGTGGCGAACCCCCGACTTAGAGGCCAGCCAGCCCTCGGTCTTTGACGAGATCATGTCGAAATCGTTGACCTGAACCGCTTCGAGCCCATCGTCGATTTCGTAGATGGTGGGCCCGCCGTCAGTAGTGATGCCGATGCCCTGATCGGTGGTCACCAACACCGTGCTGGCATCGATCGGATCGGCGAAGACGGGTCCGTCATTTGGGTGCGTTTCCAGGCCGCTGTTCCCGAACCGGCTCCACGTCCCGGCCCCGTTGGTGCTGTTGTAAACGCTGGCGAAATAGACGCTGTAGGCCGCCGCGTCGCCCTGGAAGGCAATGTTGTTGCCAGCAATGAAGCTGTAGACGGAGGCCTGCGTCCAGGTGGACTCGTCGTCAGAGTACGCGACGTACTTGCTGTTATTGTCGTCGCCAACCACAAAGAGGCGACCGTCTGGGGCAATGCCGAAGGCCTTCCAATCGACGGAAGAGGAAAGTGATGAGACGTCCACGTTACTGAAAGTGGTGGACGCCGAGAACGCTCCCAGAGTCGCGTCTGACTTGACGAGCGTCGGCGAACTCCCTGCCGCGAAGACGTAGACGCTGTCCGATGTCGGATGCACTGCGATGGTGTGCATGAATCCAGTGGCTCCAGTACTCAGGCCGCCGAATGAGGTGACGCCTCCGGACGCGTCAACCGTCCCTACAAAGAGCGAGGGTCCCACCACATACAACAGGGTGTCGTTGTGGATCAGGATGTCGGATGCGAAGCCCGGATCTACGATATCTGGCGCAGAAGCAGTCACTGAGGTTTTCAGGAGCCCAAAGTCCGGATGGGAAAAGAACACGTATCCGGAGCCTGGGTGTGCCGCAATGACATTCACCCTCTGCCCGTAGTCATCGTCGGCATCCACAGACGGTACCGTACTCCACGTAATCGCCCCGCCCAACAGGTCTCCGTAGAACAGCGTGTTGGCGCTCTCTGTGGCTACAAATAGCCGTGTGGCACTACCAGAGGCGTAGCCCGCAATGTCCACGACGCGGCCTCCCCACACGTTTTCGACGCCGGGAGCCGAGAGCTGGCCGCGGGCCGCGGAGGGCAAGAAAGCCATCCCGAGCAGAATGAAGGTCAGGAGGGGGGTCTTGAGATACGTCATCATGGAAGCTACCGGATAGGCTGGGTTCAACACAAGACGCGTCGAACTATGCGCTGCCGGGCCAGAGCAGCCGCAGATCGATTGCAAGCCACCCCGTAGATTACTCCTCCGGCAAACCTCTGAAACTCTGGCAGACACTCGAATGCAGCACCGCGACTATTTCCCCGACATCAGCCCGATTCAGTTCGAAGGCCGCGATTCGACCAACCCGTTGGCGTTCCGGTTTTACGACAAGACCATGGAGGTGCGGGGCAAGCCCATGACGGAGCACTTCAAATTCGCGTGTGCTTACTGGCACTCGTTTACGAACGGTGGCGGGGATCCATTCGGCGGTCCGACACGGGTTTTTCCGTGGGACGCCAAGGCGGACCCTGTGGCACGTGCAAAAGACAAGGTGGACGCCGCCTTCGAGTTCATGACCAAGATGGGACTCGAGTATTTTTGCTTTCACGACCGTGATCTGGTAGATGAAGGCGATTCTCTAGCCGAGTCTGAGCGTCGCCTTCAGACGCTTACCGGTTACGCTGCCGATAAAATGGCGGCCACGGGGATCAAGCTTCTCTGGGGGACTGCCAACCTGTTCAGTCATCCGCGTTACATGAACGGCGCGGCCACGAATCCAGACTTCAGGGTTGTGGCCTACGCAGGAGCGCAGGTGAAGCAGGCTCTAGACGCCACGATTGCGCTCGGCGGGGAGAACTACGTTTTCTGGGGAGGGCGCGAAGGCTACATGTCGCTGGCCAATACCGAGATGAAGCGTGAACTGGATCACTTGGGCCAGTTTCTGGGGCTGGCGAGGGACTATGCTCGCGGACACGGTTTCGAAGGGAAGTTTTTTATCGAGCCCAAGCCATGTGAACCGAGTAAGCACCAATACGACTACGACTCGGCCACGGTCATCGGATTCCTGCGAGAGTACGGGCTGGACAAGGACTTCAAACTGAACGTAGAGGTCAATCACGCCACACTCTCAGGTCACACATTTGACCACGAACTCCAGGTAGCGGCGGACGCAGGGATGCTGGGTAGCATCGACGCTAATAGGGGAGACTACCAGAATGGGTGGGACACCGATCAATTCCCAAACAACCTCTACGAGTTGACCGAGGCCATGATGGTGATTCTGCGGGCAGGTGGCTTGCAGGGCGGCGGAGTCAACTTCGACGCCAAGCTCCGGCGGAACTCAACGGATCTGGCTGACCTGTTTCACGCTCATGTTGGGGGGATGGATCTCTTCGCGCGCGCCCTACTGGCGGCGGATCAGATCCTGACAGAGTCTCCCATCGAAAGGATGCGATCAGACCGCTATGCGTCCTTTGACGGCGGGCCTGGGGCTGACTTCGAGTCCGGTAGGCTGTCCCTTTCCGAAGTGGCTGCGGCGGCCGGCCTTGAGCCGGAGCTTACCAGCGGCAAACAGGAGCAGTACGAGAACCTCATGAACCGCTACCTCTAGCGGCCAACCTTCGGTGGCCAGGATTGCAGGGTACGGAGATAGTTTGCGCGCTCGAAGGCGGCCGGCTCGGTTACGTGTTGCTGACTCATGCTGCCGCGATGTGCTCGAATACGCCCCGAGCCATGGCTGGTGTGAACTCCTTTGAGGACAGGCCAAAACGGCCACCCAGGACTCGGACAGCCTCCATGCGTCCTTCAGCAACCGCCTCAGAAATGGCCGTGATCACTTCGTTGGCACGGTAGTGAAGACCTACCGACCCGAGTGAGGGGAACCCCTACTCGCCCCGCGATGCCTACCTTTATTCGAAACCAGCACCGAGAGACATGACGGGAGAGATCCTAGTAAGAGAGTTTGACAACGAGATGGCAAACAGCCGGAAGGTGCTGGTGGACTGGTCCCTCCGCATGGGGGACAAGGTGATGTTCACCATGCCTAGAGTGGCCGTGCTTCGGACCGTTGTGATGAACCACACCATCCATCACCGGGGCCAGTTGACCGTTTACCTGCGGATGCTGGACGTTCCGTTACCCGCCCTCTACGGACCCACCGCCGACGAGAACTGATGTCTGACTCCGTGAATCGCACCATATTTCTTGCTCTCGCACTGCTGATGACCACAACTGAGACGTTCGCCCAGGACTGGGCCAACTTGGAGCGGTATCGATCGGCGAATCAGGCACTGGAAACACCTGCGGCGCCCGGGCGGGTTGTCTTCATGGGTGACTCGATTACCGAGGGCTGGGATTTGCCGGCCTCCTTTGCCGAGCGTCCCTACGTCAATCGGGGGATCAGCGGCCAGACCACCCCCCAGATGCTGGTCCGTTTTCGCCAGGATGTGATTGACCTTGAGCCGGATATCGTGGTGATTCTAGCGGGGACGAACGACATCGCGGGCAATACGGGCCCGGCAAGCCTGGTGGAGATTGCCGGCAACATCGCATCGATGATCGAGCTCGCCCTGATGAATGGGATAACGCCGATCATTGCCTCCGTCCTGCCCGCGGCCGACTACCCGTGGAGTCCGGGCCTGATGCCCGACATCAAGATTCCTGCCCTGAACGCCATGTTGAAGGCCTACGCGGAGGTGCGAGGCGTTCGTTACCTGGATTACTTCTCGGCCATGGAGGACGGGGAGAATGGTCTACAAGCGGCGCTGACCTCGGATGGGGTCCACTTGACGGCCGCGGGGTACGAAGCGATGACGCGCCAGGCTAAGCGAGCGCTGGTGACAGCGCTTAAGTAGGGAATGCGCCAAACCCTCACATTGCGGCGGAATCCAAAGGGGGGAGGGCCTGTATGACATCCGATTGCCCACCTCGGCCTTCCGCAACTTCTCGCGGAGGCTCCGAACGGAGGTTCAGTTACGGCTCACTCTAGTGTTTGGGTCACCCTGTAGGCAGTGACACGCGGCGCGGGCTGAAAGGACGCGACGCAAACCATACACCTGAGTTTATAGAGCTATATGATCCACTCGTTTGAGGGGCTCGGTCTTGAGTCCCGTCTAGTCGCTACGCTTACCGCACGCGGCTATACCTCTCCCACGCCTATCCAGGCCGCACTGATCCCGACCCTGATTGAGGGTCGCGACGCCGTCGGAAAGGCCCCAACCGGCACTGGAAAGACCGCAGCGTTCTCGTTGCCCGTCATCCACCGCCTCAAGTCAGGGCAGAACCACATTCAGGTTCTCGTTTTGGCCCCGACGCGCGAGCTGGCCGTTCAGGTAGCTGACACGATGTTCGCCTACGGCAAGTCCGAAGGCGTCAGCGTGCTTCCGATTTTCGGTGGCCAGGCATACGGACGCCAGATCAGTCGTCTGCGCAAGGGCGTCGACATTGTTGTTGGCACTCCCGGTCGCTTGATGGACCTGGCTGAAAAGGGTGCCCTTGATCTTTCAAAGGTCTCCACCGTCATTCTGGACGAAGCCGACGAAATGCTGTCGATGGGCTTTGTCGATGACATCGAGACGATTCTCGATCTGACCCCATCAGACCGCCAGACCGTTCTGATGTCGGCCACCATGCCGTCACGCATTCGTAAGCTGGCCAAGAAGTATCTCAAGGACGCTGTGTCCTGTGAAGTCGAAGCCCACGAGGACGCGAAGGAAATTCGCGAGCGTGCGTACTTGGTCAACCGTCACGAGAAGGTCGCGGCCATTTCGAGGTTGTTTGAGACGGAAGAAGTCACTAGCGCACTGATATTCGCGAAGACGCAGCTTGGGACAGAGGATTGGGCCAGTCAGTTGGTTGAGCGATCAATCCCGGCCAAGGCACTCCATGGCGGCATGAGTCAGGATGTGCGTACACGGATCATCAACCAGTTCCGTAATGGCGCTATCCAGGTGCTGGTGGGTACCGACGTTGCCGCCCGGGGTCTGGATATTGATGATATCTCGCACGTGTTCAACGTGGATCTGCCCCTTGATCCTGAGGTCTACGTGCACCGCATCGGTCGTACCGGCCGTGCTGGTCGCAGCGGAGAGGCCATTTCGATCCTGGCGCCCAACGAGATTGGCAAGCTAAAGCGCATTGAGCGGCACACAGGCAAGGACCTGGAGCGTAGTCATCTTCCGACAGAAGAGGAGATTGAAACTCGCCGCAGCGAGCGCGTGATTGAAACCGTCAACACCTGGCTGTCCCGTGGACGCTGCCAGGCCGAGCGTGAGCTGGTCCAGAAGCTGGTCGACGAAGGCGGCGATGCCATGGAGATTGCCGCGGCGGCTATCCGGATGGCCCGCAAGGCTGAGTACAAGCGTCCGGTTGAGAGGATTTCAGAAGTCGAGCGTCGTCGTCCGGGTCGTTCCGAAGGCGGTTACCGCGGCCGTGAGAGCAGCGGTGGTGGCTACAAGGGCCGCGAGAGCAGCAGCGGTGGTGGTAGCGGTGGTTACAAGGGCCGCGAGAGTGGTGGTGGCTACAAGGGTCGTGATGGTGGTGGCTACAAGGGTCGTGAAAGCGGCGGTGGCTACAAGAGTCGCGAGAGCGGCAGCGGTGGCTACAAGGGTAGCGAGAGCGGCGGTGGCTACAAGAAGCGCGAGTCTGGCGGCTACAAGCCCCGCGAGGGAGCCAGCAACTCCGCACCTGCCAGCAATGGCGACGCCCCAACTCCGGCTCGGAAGCGCATCGCACGTCCAGATCGCTCTGGTCCGATGGTCACGCTGGCCATTCCCATCGGGAAGGACAGCGGCGTTCGGGTCAACAATATTGTGAGCACTGTCGCACGCCATGGTGGAGTGCCTGCCGAAGCCATCGGACGTGTTGAGATTGGTGACGGTCGCACGACCATCGACATCCGTCAGTCCGAGGCCAAGCGGATTCTTGGAAAGAGCGGCGAGCTTCGCTTCGGACCACAGCGTCTGGCAGTAGAGCTGGCCTAGAGTACCTAGCGCGTCCCGCCAACCATCCGTCCGAAACTGACGATCGCCACCGCGATCAGCACGAGTAGGACGATGGCTCCGGGGTGCGCGAAGTTGCACCATGCCTGACCTGACCAAAGCCAAACTCATGCGCCGCGCCATTGCCCTGGCAATGGAAAACGTGCGGGATGGGGGCGGGCCGTTTGCGGCCCTCGTGGTCAAGGACGGGCGGGTAGTGGCGGAAGGGGCAAATCGGGTTACAGCCTCCAATGACCCGACGGCCCATGCTGAAGTGATGGCTATCCGGGCGGCGTGCAGGGCCATTGGCACGTTCCAGTTAACTGGGTGCGATCTGTACACCACGTGTGAGCCTTGTCC
>JBLFXH010000023.1:0-21966 GCA_047611125.1 Rhodothermales bacterium | reverse complement strand
GGCTGGGACACCCAGCACATGCTCCGACTCATGCTGCTATCGTCAACCTTTGCCCAGTCCTCGTCGGTTAGTCCAGAGGTCCGCGAAGCCGATCCCGGCAATCGCTGGCTGGCGCGCGGACCTTCACGCAGACTTTCGGCTGAAATGATGCGGGACCAAGCGCTGGCCGCGTCGGGGCTCCTCGTCAAAGAGATTGGGGGCCCTCCCGTCAAACCATACCAGCCAGACGGTCTCTGGGCCGCCCTTGCCACTCGCAATGGCACGTCATACCAGGAAGACACGGGCGACAAGCTGCATCGCCGGAGCCTCTACACCCTGTGGAAGCGTACCGTCCCGCCCCCGATGATGACCACGTTCGATGCCTCCGAGCGCAATCTGTGTGCCGTCCAGCGCCAGTCGACCAGTACACCCCTGCAGGCGCTGGTCCTGATGAATGACCCCCAGTTTTTCGAAGCCGCACGCGTACTCGCCGAACGGATGATTCTGGAAGGAGGCACAGAGCCCAGGGATCGGATTGCTCTTGGATTCCGGGCCTTAACCGGGCGAGACCCATCGGACGCGGAGAGCCAAACACTAACAGAGCTCCTCTTCGAACAACAGCTGGCATTTAGCTCACGACCCGCCGCAGCCCGCTCGTTGCTTGCGAATGGCGAGCATCCTGCCGACCGCCGCATCCCGCCACTCGAGACCGCCGCATACGCAGTCGTGGCAACCACCATCATGAACTTCGACGGAGCGACCATGCTGCGATGAACTGCGACGATCATCCCCTAGGCGACCTAAAGTTTCTGTCCACCCGCCGCCACTTCCTCTCAAAAACCAGCCTCGGCCTAGGCGCCGCCGCCCTAGCCACGATCTTTGCCCCAAGTAAAGTAGCAAATGCCCTAACCCGCCCAGCCGCAACCTTGGGCGCCACCGGGCCCGTCGGCCCGCATTTCCTGCCAAAGGCGCGGCGGATCATCTATCTCTTCCAATCGGGCGGCCCCTCCCATTTGGACCTATTCGACCACAAGCCCCGGTTGAGGGAGATGAATGGGAGCCAGATCCCCGACTCTGTTCGTGGGGGCCAGCGCCTGACGGGAATGTCTGCGCATCAGTCGTCGCTTCCGCTAGCGGGATCGCACTTTGACTTCACTCAGGACCCGGATACCGGTGCCTGGTTCTCGGAGCTACTGCCTCACACGGCGGCCATCGCCAAGGATCTCTGTGTGATCCGGTCCATGCGCACTGAGGCCATCAATCACGATCCAGCCATTACGTTTTTTCAGACCGGGTCGCAGCAGACCGGGCGCCCGTCTTTCGGCTCCTGGATCAGCTATGGCCTTGGTTCGGAGAACGACAACCTGCCCACCTTCTGCGTCCTCTTGTCTCGCAGTCGCGAAGGCGATCAGCCGCTGTACTCACGGCTCTGGGGCAACGGCTTTCTGGCCTCGCAGCATCAAGGCGTCCAGTTTCGCTCCGGCGAGGACCCTGTGCTGTATCTGAATGACCCCGCCGGCATGTCCCGCATGGACCGGCGCCGCATGCTTGACGCGCTTCGAAAAATGCATCTTGCCGAGCACGCGCGGGTGATGGATGCCGAACTGGATTCGCGCGTTGCCCAGTACGAAATGGCGTACCGGATGCAGACATCGGTCCCCGGAGCAATGGACCTGGCCGATGAACCCGATGAGGTGTTTGAACTCTACGGACAGGACGCCCGAAAGCCGGGGACTTTCGCCGCGAACTGCCTCCTAGCCAGGCGGCTGGCCGAGCGGGACGTTCGGTTTATCCAACTCTATCATCAGGGTTGGGACCAGCACGGCAATCTCCCGAATGATATTCGGATCATGGCCAAAGACACCGACAAGGCCTCGGCAGCGTTGGTCACAGACCTGAAGCGACGCGGCCTTCTGGATGACACACTCGTGATCTGGGGCGGAGAGTTCGGACGCACCAGCTACTCGCAGGGCAAGCTGTCGATTGACAACTACGGCCGGGACCATCATCCGAGATGCTTCTCGCTCTGGATGGCCGGAGGAGGAACGGCCGCGGGTACCGTCTACGGATCGACGGATGATTTCGGATACAACATCGCTTCAGACCCGGTTCACGTCCACGACTTCCAAGCCACCCTCCTACACCTCTTGGGCTTCGACCACGAACGCCTCACGTATCTGACGCAGGGGCGCCGGTTCAGGCTCACCGACGTGCACGGGAAGGTGGTGCCGGGGCTTCTGGCCTAGATCCGCCGCAGCTTAATGGGATACGTCTGCTGCGCATTCCACTGGCAGACATACAGGTTCTCGTCTCGGTCCACGCACACGTCGTGGCAGTGCTTGAACAATGGCTCGGCCTGAAGCATCAACTGGAGTTCGCCATCCCGATACTCGGGCGCGGTCCCTCCCGGATTCGAGACCACCCGGTTGTCCGCGTTTAGAATGGTGACGAAGCCCGAATCAGGGGTCTGGTTCAGATACCGCAAGCGGGACCAGCACACGCCGCTGTAGAGCATATTTCCCTTGATCACCGGGCGACAGACGAAGGCCCCTGGCAGGAAAATGGTCTCGATATACTGGCCATCCAGCGTGAACCGCTTGAAGCAATTGTGACCCCTAGAGGTGCACAGCAGCGTAGGCGCGCGTCCGCCCCGTGTATCTATGGCAACGCCGTGAGCGGTTGAAAACTGGGAATCCCCGTCGCCCCGTCCGCCGAACTTGCGGATGAACTCGCCGGCCGCCGTGAACTGAAGAATCCACTGCGATCCGTAGCCGTCTGCGACGTAGATGTCCCCGTTGGGGCCAATGGCCGTCTCTGTCGGGTAGAAGTTGTCGTCCTCGCCGTACTCGCCGATCTCGCGGGGATGGGGCAGTCGCATGACCTCCCTCCCGGTCAGCGTGGTCTTGACCACCTGCGGGTTGCCCTCGAACCCGTTGTCGCAAATGAACAAGAACTGCTCGCCGCCTGCGTCCCAGAGGGTCAGGCCATGGCCGAAGGGAAAGCCGCTCCCCCAGGAGTCGACCAGCTTCCCGCTCCGGTCATAGATCAGGATGTTGTTCTTGGTCTCATCCGTAATCATGATGAGTCGACCCGCGGCGTCTTCCACCATCTCATGGCAGTTTTTCACCGGGTGCGCCATAGGATCCAGATTGCCCCACTCCAGGTCTACCTCATAACGAAAGGCTCCATGGCCGATGATCTTTCCGGTGGTGCGGCGTCTCGGCATAATGATGGGCAAGGCAGCCAGGCCAGCAACCGCTGAGGCACTGGTCCGGGCAAATTCGCGTCTGTTCATGGCACGTTGTCGTGAATGATTCCGAGTATACTTGACCTACGCCCCCGCTGCATACGATTCTTCCGAATGCGACTAGCACCTCTCATCCCGCTCGCCCTCCTGATTGGCTGCCAATCAGGAGATCCCGTGGACTTCAACGCGGATATCCGGCCGATCCTCAACGAAAAGTGCGTGACCTGCCACGGCGGCGTTCGGCGGCGGGCTGAATTGAGTCTTCAGTTTCGGGAGGACGCGCTGGTAGGTGGGCAGTCCGGCAGCCCTGCGATCGTCCCGGGAGACCCGAGTGCCAGTCCGCTGATTCAGTTGGTAACCCATCCCGACGAAAGCGAGCGAATGCCCAAGGACGGCGCGCCCCTCACGGAGGAAGAGGTCACGCGGCTTCGACGATGGATCGATCAGGGTGCCCCTTGGGAAACCCATTGGGCGTATGTCACGCCTGAGCTGCCTACCGTCCCGGATGCTGGCGATTGGGCGGACTCAGCCATCGATCAGTTCGTGCTGGCTCGAATGAACAAAGAAGGCCTCGACCCGTCGCCCGAGGCCGAATGCCATGTTCTGGGCCGACGCGTCTCACTCGACTTGATCGGCCTCCCCCCGAACCCGGACCGCCTAGACCGTCTCTGTGCTGCGCCTCTAACTGATGCCGCTTTTAGTGGCTACGTGGACGAACTCTTAGATCATCCCGGATTCGGCGAGCGATGGGCGTCCATGTGGCTGGACCTCGCCCGGTATGCGGACTCTAAGGGATACGAAGCGGACCGTCACCGAACGATTTGGCGATACCGTGATTGGGTGATTAACGCATTCAATCGGGACCTGCCGTTTGATGAGTTCACCATCGAACAGTTGGCCGGCGATCTGCTGGACAGTCCCACTACTGACCAGTTGATCGCGACCGCCTTTCATCGCAACGCGATGACGAATGAAGAAGGGGGGACCGACGATGAAGAGCACCGCGTGGCGGCAGTCATGGACCGGGTCAACACCACCTGGGAGGTCTGGCAAGGGACTACGATGTCGTGCACGCAGTGTCATGGCCACCCCTACGATCCATTTCGCCAGGCGGACTACTACCGCTCCATGGCGGTCTTCAACAATACGCAGGACTGGGATCAACCCGACGAGGAGCCCCTGCTGTATGAGTTCGCGGACTCCGGCGCAGGCGCTAAGGCCGAGGCGGAGGTCCACACTGCCGAAGATGCTCTGCTCATTTTTCTGAAGACGCCCGAATCTCTGGCAACGCAGGCCGATTGGGAATCCCGACTCGGCGATCAGGCCGTAGCCGGGCGCCTGAGCACGACGGTTCAGAATGAGGTGCTGCGGATAGCGAAGGTCCCGGCGGCCGACCGGTCACCCTACCAGCGCGCCTTCATCAGGGATCGGTTCGCCGAGGTGCATGAGTCCACGGAGGTCCAAAGGAGTAGCCTTCGCGAGGTCCGAACCAAGCGAAGGTCCCTGAACCCAACGACAACCCCCATTCAAAGGGAGCTGAAACCAGAGGAAGCCCGGGTCACGCGGGTAATGGATCGTGGCAATTTCCTGACCCAACTCGAAGAGGTTCAGGCCGCAACTCCCGTCTCCCTCCCGGGGAGTCTGCCCGATGGACGAGCCGATCGTCTGGCGCTGGCCGAGTGGCTGGTCTCGGCGCAGAACCCCCTCACAGCCCGCGTGACCGTGAATCGGTTCTGGGAGCAGCTCTTCGGCACTGGGATAGTCCTGACTCTGGAAGATTTTGGGACTGTTGGCGAGCCTCCCTCCCACCCCCAACTCCTCGACTGGTTGGCGGTCACGTTCCAACAGGACATGAACTGGAGCATGAAGACCTTGCTTCGCACGATTGTCATGTCACGTACTTACAGGCAATCTTCATCACGGGCGGGTGACCGAGATCCGAACAATAGACTCCTGTCCCGGGGACCCCGCGTTCGCCTGAGTGGTGAACAACTCCGAGACCAGGCCCTCGCGGTGAGTGGCCTGCTCAGCGACAAGCAATTCGGCCCTTCTGTGATGCCTCCACAGCCCGCCGGCGTCTGGAACAACCCCTATAACGGAACGCAGTGGACGGTCTCCGAGGGAGAGGATCGCTACCGAAGGGCGGTCTATACGTACTGGCGCCGGACGGCACCCTACCCGTCAATGGTCACCTTCGACAGCCCGTCCAGGGAGTTCTGCGTTTCCAGGCGTATCCAGACCAACACGCCTCTGCAGGCCCTCGTAACCCTGAATGACCCCGTGTTCTGGGAGGCCTCGCAGGCCCTGGGTCGCCGGATGGCGGCAGCGGACAGCGAGCCGCGGGGTCAACTTGCGGCGGGATATCGATTCGCCACAGGCCGAACAGCGGAGCCCGAGACGCTGGATGCGCTGGACCTGTTACTGGCAGAGGCTGGGCCGGATCGCCTGGATCTGGCCGCAAATGTCATCCTTAATCTGGACGAGGTCCTGACCCGCGAATGATCGACCTCAGAAAAGAAGCGCGCCTTCGCGAGGCGCAGTATCTCACGCGCCGGCACTTCCTGCGGACATGTTCGACCGGGTTGGGAGCCGCTGCGCTGGGCTCCCTGCTTGGGGGCTGCGGATTGCCGGAGACCGGAATTGTGGGCGAGGCACAGGCCCTAAGCATGAATCCAATGGCCGCGCGGGCACCACATTTCCTACCAACGGCCAAGCGGGTCATTTTCCTGCACATGGCGGGCGCCCCGAGTCAACTGGAGCTCTTCGACTACAAGCCTGAGTTGGCGAAACTGGACGGAGAACTGTGTCCTCCCTCCCTGCTCGAGGGCAAACGCTTCGCCTTCATTCGGGGAAATCCGAAGATGCTCGGGCCGGTCGCAGACTTTAAGCAGCGCGGCCAGTCCGGGGCTTGGGTATCGGACCATCTCCCCCACTTCGCGACCATGGCAGATGAGGTCACGTTCCTCAAGGCCATGCACACGGACGAGTTCAATCACGCGCCCGCACAGCTCTTTCTGTACACCGGCAGTCCACGGCTGGGTCGTCCCAGCATGGGCTCATGGGCCACCTACGGCCTTGGCTCGGAGAACGAGAACCTGCCGGGATTCGTGGTGCTGCTTTCCGGCGCCGCTGCTCCCGACGCGGGCGCCTCCGTCTACGGATCGGGCTTCCTCCCCAGCATCTACCAGGGAGTCCAATGCCGGTCCGAGGGCGACCCGGTTCTCTATCTGTCCGACCCCGATGGCGTCACCCGTGACTTGCGGCAGAAGAGCATTGAGGCTATTTCGACCATCAATCGGCAACAGTACGAGGACGTCGGCGATCCGGAAATTCTGACTCGCATTGCCCAGTACGAACTGGCCTTCCGGATGCAGATGTCGGTGCCGGAGGCCATGGATATTTCCAAGGAGCCGGCCTACATCCACGAGGAGTATGGTACAGCGCCCGGCGAACTGTCCTTTGCGAACAACTGCCTACTTGCCAGGCGCCTTGTCGAGCGCGGAGTCCGCTTCGTCCAGCTTTTCCATTGGGGCTGGGATTCGCACGGTGCCGGCGAGAGCGAGTCTCTCAGCCATGGCTTCAAGGATCGGTGTCGCGAGACGGACCGCCCTGTGGCCGCACTACTTGCTGACCTGAAGCGGCGTGGCCTGCTGGAGGATACCCTGGTGGTGTGGGGCGGCGAGTTCGGCCGCACGCCAATGCTCGAGAATCGAAGCGGTGAGGACAATCCGTTCGTCGGTCGCGATCACCACAGCGACGCCTACACCATGTGGGCGGCCGGTGGTGGCATCAAGCGCGGGTTCACCTACGGAGAGACCGACGAGATCGGCTATTCCGCGGTCTCGGGCCGAGTCCACGTGCACGATCTACAGGCCACCATCCTGCATACGCTGGGTTTCGACCACGAGCGGATGACGCACAGCTTTCAGGGTCGCGACTACCGGTTGACAGATGTCGAGGGGCGTGTGGTCCGGGAGATCCTCGCATGACCCATCCGCCCGGATATGTCTACTCCACCAAGAAAATGGAGGTCAGTCAGCGGTTCGCCCTGCTGAACTTGGTTGGCGTGGTCATCGTCACTGCGCTGCTGCTCCTTCTCCTGGACCCGGCAGCTCGCCCATCGTCGGCTGGCCTCTTCCTCGGACGATTCCATCCTGCGCTCGTTCATCTGCCGATCGGCCTACTGGCGTTGGCGATTGGACTCGATGTGGCCACCCGACTTGGCCGCTGCACCATGGAGTGGGCGCGGTGGGTGTACGTGGCGGGCTCTTGGGCTGGGGTAGCCGCCCTGACAGCGGGCCTCTGGCTGGCGCAGGCCGGCGGGTATGATGCAGACACGCTCTTTCTCCACCGGTTGACCGCCATTCTTGCCACCGTTGGAGCTGCCGCTCTCCCGTGGGTACAGTCACTTTCGTGGTCGCGAGGCACCGACACGTGGGCCCTGCTCGGCACAGCGGCCGTGGCCGCCGGACTAACTGTTGCGGGTCACCAGGGCGGAAGCCTCACGCACGGTCCCGAATTTTTGACCGCACACGCCCCGGCATTCGTCCAGACCGTGCTCGGTGGCGGGTCACCCAGCCCCGCACTGGCCCTGGGTGACCCGGACACCACCAGCGTCTACCGCGGAATCGTCAGGCCCATCCTGA
This sequence comes from Rhodothermales bacterium, assembly GCA_047611125.1. Taxonomy (GTDB): domain Bacteria; phylum Bacteroidota; class Rhodothermia; order Rhodothermales; family UBA10348; genus JABDJZ01. Next base: position 14,094 of record JBLFXH010000023.1, on the reverse strand, counting down.
ACGACCGGTGTACATCCTGCCATGGCGCAGGACGGGTCCGCGGCGGACTTGACCTGACCTCGCACGCTGCCATTATGGACGGCGGGGACGATGGCACCATAGTGATTGCAGGGCGACCGTCAGGGAGCGTACTCATCGCACGCGTCCTGCTCCCCGAGGCGCACCAAGACAAGATGCCTCCCGAAGGGTCGCAGCCGCTCAGTCCCTCCGACGCGCGGTTGCTTGCCTGGTGGGTGGAGTCGGGGGCGGATTCCTCGAGCACGCTCTCGAGTGCGACCATTCCCGCAGACGTGCGCGCGATTCTGGACGCTCACGGCCTCGGTGCCATCCGGACGGGAGTCTGGGCGCTGGACCTGGGTGAAGCTGACCCGACTGCCGTAGAGGCACTCCGCAGTCTCGGCGCCGTGGTGAGTCCGGTCGCGCAGGATGAAGCCTTACTGTCGGTGCGGTGCCCCACCAGGGCGGCCTGCTTTGGCGACGGGGGCCTGGCTCTGAGTGCGTTAGCACAGAAGGTGGTATGGCTTGACCTCGCGCGGAGCGATGTCACCGATGAAGACCTAAGCCTTCTCAGACCCCTCATCCATCTTGAGCGGGTCTGGCTGCAGAAGACGCAGATCTCGAACCTGGGTACCCTTGGTGAAGCCGTCTATCTGGACTACCTGAATGTGTCGGAAACGGCTGTCACCGAGGATGCTCTGGGCGCTGTGAGTCACGTCAAGAACGTCTATTCCTGGGGAAGTCTCGGCTCCCGGTAGGGCTCCCGCAAACATGCGCCATACGGCCGAAACGCTGAGGCCTGTTGTTGGTAAAGCCAAGACAACAACTCCTGCCGTAGATGCGCCGCCTACTCTGTTTGATCCCCGTTTTGGCCTTCTCAATGCTGGTGCTGGCCAGCTGCGATAGCTCATCGTCAGATACGGACCAGCCCGATGTCACCATCCCCGAGCCTGACGGCTTCAGGCTGGTCTGGAACGATGAGTTCGAGGGCTTCGAGGTCAACACCGCGAACTGGACCCACTGGATTACGGGCAACCCCCACAACAACGAACTCCAGTACTACACCTCCAGAAAACTGAATTCGACGGTTGAGAACGGCATCCTGCACCTCGTGGCCCACGAAGGAGAGTACACGGGGCCCGACGGAACGCGGCAGTACAGCTCGGCTCGGATAAACACGAAGGGCAAGGTGGACTTCAAGTACGGACGAGTGGATGTCCGTGCGCAGATGCCGATCGGCCAAGGCATATGGCCGGCCATCTGGATGCTGCCGACCGACAATGAGTACGGCGGGTGGCCAAACTCCGGCGAGATTGACATCATGGAGTATCTCGGGCACAAGCCCTCCACCGTTCACGGGACCCTGCACCACACCCGCTCGGACTCGCCATCACATGACTATGCTGGATCCTCGTATCAACTGCCCTCAGGCACGTTCGCGGATGGCTTCCACGAGTTCAGCATCGAGTGGGACGAGTCCGAGATGCGTTGGTACGTGGACGGGGTCCAGTACAGGGTAGCCAGAAACTGGGTGACCTTCGGGCACGATTTCCCCGCGCCGTTTGATCAGCGCTTCCATTTGCTGCTGAACCTAGCCGTGGGTGGCGATTGGCCCGGCAGCCCGGATCAGTCGACGGTCTTTCCCCAGATCATGAAAGTGGACTACGTGCGCGTGTACGAGCGGGCCGACTGAATTTCGCATACTAGCGAGACTCACGTGGTCAATAACAAGACCCAAAAACTGAAGGAGAGGATTGAGAATGAGTAAACCCAGGAGGATCATTCTGGGGATCAGCGCAATTGCCGCCGCAATTGTGTTGCTGATCACGATCGCTGGATCGTCAGTAGACTATGAGCTCGCCGGGATGTTGTTGGGCGGCATCGCGTTCGTGGCTATCACCCTGTTCCTCATGACTCCCCACGGGAAGGACGGCTGACACCGAGAGTGTGTGCCCGCGATTTCCTCAACCAGCGGCGTCCCATTCCTCCATCGTGGCGGGCGTCATCTGGTATTCCATGACCATCAACCAGTGGCCGTCCTGCTTAACCAGCAGCGCTTGAAAGTGGAGCGGTGAGCCTTCGGGCTCGCCGCCATCAGTCGCGGCCGTGTAGTGGAACATGCCCGTCTCGTGGGCTGTGGTCTCGTCGTTCAAGCGCTGGGTGAATCGGAATTCGACCTGCGCCGCCATCTTCCCGGCCGCCGTATCGTCGAAGCCTTGCTTCCATCCGTCGAGTGCTTGCGCAATCGGATAGGAGACGCCGCCTGATTGATTTACCAGGACCGCATCGGGGTGGTAGGTGATGGAATAGCCTTCGAAGTCACCCTCGGCTACCGTTCGTGATACCTCAGCCCAATACGCGTCCAGCTGGTCTGTCGCAGGGGTATTCGCGTCTTCAGTCTGCGTCGGCTCGAGGGGTCCGCAGACGGCGGCAAACAATAAGACGATCAGCGGAAGCAGGCTATACATGGGCGTTGGGCGATGTTTGAGAAGACGATAATACGCGTTCCGCCGCACCCATTACTGAATACGAACGGGGAAGGACAGATCGATATCCGTCTCGCTGCTGCGGCTTACCCCGTCCTTCGGCTCATCGTCATAGTGACTCAGGATGACCCGGAGAACACCGGTGGCTCCGGGGCCGGGCAAAACGCGAAGACTGAACCGCAGGCAGAAAGCAGTAGCACCGCCCCTATAGCAGCATAACGTATCATGATGTCCCTCCGATCGGCAGGTGAAGGCGCAGCGCCACGGTGCGCCCCGGATCATCGATGAAATACCGGAAACGACTCAGGTAGTCCCGATAGGACGTATTCAGCAGATTGTCCACGCTCATGGTCACATGCAGGTTGGTGCTTCCCGGAAACAGCGTCCGGTGAGCTTCCAGACTCAAGAGGGAATAGGCCGCCGGCGGCTCCGCAAAATCAACGCCTTCCGGGTACCGGTCCTGGCGCGCCACCATGGTCCCGGCGAGTCCGACGAAGGCCTCCCCCCAGTTCTTGCGAATGCCCAACCTTAACCGGTCGGCCGGCATCGCAAGCAGGGGCTCCCCATTGTCGAGGTCCTGTCCTCGCACCACAGACAGCACGCCCGAGAACTCGATTCCATGGCCCACCTGCGTGGTGACCGAGCCGTCCAGTCCAACGAGCCGGGCAGTGGTCTGTGCGTAGGTGAATGATGGAAAGGTCCCGCGGATAGTCACTCTCGGACTGGCCTCGGGCCGCAGATAGATGAAGCCTTCCATCCTGTTGACGTAGGTACTTACCTCGACGGTGAAGGACTCAGACAGGTGCCGGACGGTAACATCCCATCCCAGACTCTGCTCCGCATCGAGATCTGGATTCCCCGCTTCGAACCGGGCCGTCCCGTGGTGGACGCCGAAGTTGTACAGCTCATTGACACCCGGAGGACGCCAGGCTGTGGCCGCACTTGACGCCAGTGACCAATGCTCCGAGAATCGCCAGATGAGACCAAGGACGGCCGATGGGCTGGCCCAAGAGTGCGTCTTCTTGACAAAAGGCCCGGTGCCCTGGTTTTTGTTCGGCCACGCCTCGAGCCAACGGTAGTCTAGGCGGCCACCCGCTTCCATAGTAAGCGGTCCCGAGACATGACTGCCGCGGGCGAAGACCCCTCCCGTCAGGGCGCTAAAATTGGGGAGAAGCAGGCCCGTTTCCTGATTGCGATTGGCCTGGTTCATCCCGCTGACACCCACGACTCCGAGCCACTTCCCGCGGGGCTTGGTGCGCAGCTTGATGTCTAGCGTATTGGTGGCCAATCGCAGCGAAAAGGCAGGGTCTTCGGCAACGTCTCCGGAGCGTGCGTGCGCATCGAACTCCGATCGACGGTTTGACTGAAAGCCGTACTGCGCCTCGATCCAATCGCCGCTATTCAGCTTCACATGCCCACGAAGGGAAATCAAGTCATGGGCAATCTTCTGTTTGGGGCTGTCGATGGAGTACGAAAAATCATGGGTCACGGACGGTTCGCCTCGTTCTATGGCGCGCAGGAGATCATCTACGTTCCCGATGTGCGCTCCGGTGTACAGGCCGAGCGTAGTCCCGAAGTGACTGGCAATCGCTCGCCAGCCGACGCGCGACCCCTCATAGCCAGCGCTCAGGATCCCATCCCACTCCCTGAAACCAGAGTTTCGAATTATGTGATCAGGTGTCCGCGAATCACCGGCCCGATGGTAGGAGGTTTGAGCGCGCCAGGCTCCACCAAGAAGACCACCTTCGACCATGGCGGAGCCGGCTCCCTGCTTGTTGTTGCTGAAGGCGTTCGCCTCCAGTCGACCCGACATTGCTTGGCCGTAGGGCAGCTCTTCCGGCTCCACCCGAATCACCCCGCCGATGGCTCCGACCCCGTACTCGACTCCGGCAGCGCCCTTGATGACTTCGATTCGACCCGGAGAAAACGGATCGATTTCGGGCCCGTGTTCGCCACCCCATTGCTGGCCTTCCTGCACAATCCCGCTGTTTAGGACTACGACGCGTTGCGAATGGAGACCTCGGATGACCGGCTTTGAGATCGAGGGACCAGTACTGAGAGAGGTCACGCCGGGCAGGGTCGAGAGCATCTCGCCTAGGGTTTGCCCGCGAATCTCCTCCAGCGCAAGGGCGTCCAGGACGATTACCGATCGGGTAGACCGCTTGAGCATGGCCTCTTCCTGGCCCTCCGCGGTAACTACGACCTCGTCCACTCGGAGCACCTCGGCCTCCATCACCACATCCAGACGAACGCCCGCGTCCGAGGGCACTTCTACCAGGCGTTCCTCAGTGCGAAACCCAATGAACCGAAACGACAGCCTCACGGGTCCCGGCAAGAGCTTATCCAGCCTGTACTGGCCGTCCTCCATGGAGACCGTTCCGCGCGTGGTGCCGTCCACCACAATCTGGACACCCGAGAGCGCGCTGCCGTCCGATTCCGAGACGACGCCGAACACAGATTGGGCGTTGGCCGGGACAGACTGAAGAATTAGAAGACTCGCCGTGAGGGCGAGTACGAGTCGATGTGCAGACATCGTGAGAACCGATTGGTGAGGCAGCGTTTAGGTCCCGAGGCGTAGTGCGCACTCGGATGCCGCAGTCCGTGTGGACTGGGTCTATCGTCTAGCTGCGTGCGGGCGGTCCCCGCCCTCGGTCTGGTGTCTCATGCCGAATCGAAACGTTCTCGTTCCAAGCATAGACCGCATTCAGGCGCTCGGTGGGAGCGTGAATGCCGACCTCTTCCAGGTCCAGCGCAACCTCTACCCTCTGGCACAACGTGCAGTCGTCGTGGGCAGTCTGCGCCCAGTCGTCTTCGAGGTGGGCAACATCGCCGTCGAACGCACACGCTTCCCCGGCCTCCATGCCGTGACTCTGCGCGTGCAGAAGTCCGTGGACGTCCGGGCCCAGCACACCACCGATGCACACGATCACAGCCGCAAGGCTACCGGCCCAGTTGAGCGTGCGGGCGATATGGTGCAAGGCAGATCTCACAAACGTAGTTACGTCTGAACCGGGCTTGGGGTCCTAGCGATGGATAGACCCTGACGTCGCGAAGTAGCCGGTTCGTCCAAGTAAAGGGGCGGGCGGTTTTGTCCGATCTGTTATAGACCCTTTCTTTCGCCATGACTCTGAAACCGCTCCTGTTTTCTCTTTGCCTGCTCGGATTTTCAGGTGGCCCGCCGCCTGAGCCCGCCGTCTCGCAAGACCGTGTCCCCAACTTCACGCTTCCGGATCTGGAGGGGCGTCCCACTCGGCTCTCCGATGTCATGGGCGAAAACCTGACGCTGATCGATTTCTGGGCCACCTGGTGCGGGCCCTGTGTCAAGTCGATACCCTCGCTCGTGGCCTTGTCGGATTCACTGATGGATCTGGGAGTTTCCGTTGTTGGCGTCAACGTGGACTCTCCGCGCAATGTCTCGAAGGTTGCTCCCTACGCCCGGTCGCTTGGGGTAGAGTATCCCGTGTTACTGGACACGAACAGCGAAGTCATGGCGGACCTCAATGTCCAGGCCATGCCTACCCTTTTGGTGATCGACGCCAAGCGAAACATCGTGTTTGCGCATGAGGGTTTTCGCCCCGGCGACGAAGCCGTTGTTCGCCGCGAGATCCTCGATCTATTATCGGGAGACTCGTGAACCGAGCTATGGCCCGAGCGGCGGCACTCGCCCTCACCTTCCTAGTTGTCGCGCCTGGTGCTGCCCAGTTCTCGGCGCTCAATAGGCTGGAGCTCCAGGCGGGCAACACCCCGTTTACGAAGCCCGTGGGGTTGACCACGGCGTTTCAGCAACTGAATCTCCGGTATGACGCGGGAGATCTGCAGTTGGCTCTCCGGGCCGAGCAGTTCCTCACCGGTAAACTCGAGTCCCCCGGGGGCACTTCTGTCGGTGACCGTCGATACGCAAACCTGTCCCAGGTCCGCGCCTCCTTTAGTCGGAGCGGATTCACGGCCCGCGCGGGTCATTTTTATGACATCCTCGGCCGAGGGCTCCTGTTGCGCGGATTCGAGATCCCAGGCGCGACGTACGAAGACGCGGCCTTTAGAATCCGCCAGTCCTTCCAGCGGGACATCGAAGGTGCCTCAGTTTCCTTCGCCAGCCGCCGCTTCGAGTTTCAGGCGTTGCGAGGGCGCCCGCTCGTCAGCGTCCTTCCCCCCACCCTTTCGAGAAGTGACCGCAGACCAGACTTGGTGAGTGCAGTGAGTGGGTCAGTTCGACCGGGTCCAGTCCAGATCGGCGGCGTGTGGCTGCGCCACGAGAGTGACGCGAAAGACAGCGACTTTGGATCCATCTTCGTGAACTGGTCCGGGCTGGACGGACTAAGCGCCTATGTGGAGCTGGCCCGAGAGCTGGGGCAAGATGGCGGGCTCCTCGAGGGACGACACGCCCTGTACACATCGGTTTCCTTCGGCCGACCCGGCGTTGGCGGAAGCCTGGAGTACAAGGACTACACGGACTTTTTCCTCGGCTCAGGCTTCAACGATCCACCGAGCCTGGTTCGCGAGCACAGTTGGGTAGTTCTGAACAGAAGTACTCACGTACTAAACGTGGTGCAGGAGACCGGCTTCCAGCTCGAGCTCTATGCGTCCAGCGGCAAAGCCGGGAGCGTGATCGTGAACGGGACCAGGGCCGTGAATGACTTTGGGCAGGACTTTGTGTATCGGGAGTTCTTTGTCGAATACACGGCGCCGGCTCTGGGAGTCATGACTGCGAAGGCGTTCGTGGATCTGGCCGAGGATCCCTTGAAAGGCCATTCGGGCCGGACGGCCGCGGGCGTCTACCTGGATCGGAGACTCGCCAACGGATGGTCTGTCTCCGTATCGGGTGAGGCGCAGCGCTTCGATCGTGAGTTCATAGAACCCGCGGAGGCTCACAATCTGGTTGGAGGCGTGACCGTCTCGCTATCTTCGAAGTACTCGGCAGGATTAGTGATCGAGAGGTCGACCGATGTGTTCATGACCGATGACCCCCGGACGCCAGCAATCGAGGAAGATGCCAGATACTGGCTGGGCGCCAATCTGGGCTGGCGACCCAACCGTAGACACAGCTTGGCCTTATTCGGTGGAACTCGCCGTGGCGGTCCGGCTTGCACGTCAGGAATTTGCTACGAGGTTCTGGATTTCACCGGGGCCGAACTCCGGATCACAAGCCGCTTCTGAATGAGATTTGTTTCTACCCTATTGCTGGCGCTAAGCCTGTTTGTCCTGCCAGCAGCCGCTCAGACGGTGGGCCAGACTGCGCCCGATTTCTTCTTCCCCCAGCTTGGCGGTGGAACGGTGAGGCTGTCTGATCATCAGGGCAAGGTGGTCTTCGTCTTTCTGTTCGGCAACACCTGCTCCTTCTGTCTGGCCGTTGGACACCGAACGGAAAGCGAAGTGAATGGCGTCCACGGAGGCAATCCTTCTTTCCAGGCCGTGGGCCTCGATATGTGGACCAGTAGCTCGTCTACAGCGTCTGTAACATCGTTCAAAAATCGAACCGGCGTGTCCTACCCGCTTGGACTCCAGGCAGGATCCATGGCCCATCTCTATGGGACCACCTACGACCGATTGCTGGTAATCGGCGCCGACGGGATCCTCCGGTTTAAGAGCAGCTCCAACGTTTCGAGCAGCCTTGATGCCGCCAAGGCTGTTGTGGCAGACTTGCTGGCCACCATCGCGTTGGATTCCGAGGATCAGCCCAACGCGGACTTCTCGCTCGCGACCGGCTATCCGAATCCCTTCTCCTCGGGTCTCGAGATCGCATTCCAGACGCCCAGCGCCGGGCAAGTGCGGCTCTCCCTCATCGATTTACTCGGCCGCGAAGTGGCGGTATTGGCCGATGGCCTCTTGCCGGCTGGCATCCACCGGGTCTCCTGGAGCGTAGAAAATGGCCTTCCTCCCGGAGTCTACACCAGTATTCTGACAACGCCCCGCGGCCGAGCCACCCGTACCCAGGTCCTGATCCGGTAGGCCCCAGCGCGCCACTCCGCCGGCGGAACCAGCCACGCCCGCTGCCGCAGTCCCCGACCCAACGCCTGAACAGCTGGCGGCGCGGCAGCAGTTCTTCACCTATCTCCAGCGTTCGGCCATTCGGGCCTACGAAGAGTCCTTCCACCTGATTGCCTCGGCGGAGGACCGAAACCGGCTGCCGGGACATGTCCTGCTCCTGCTCATCCGGGTAACTACCGGACAACCACAAGCGGCCGATGCTCCGCCACCCCATCGACCACCAGCCGAACGAGGTAGGTGCCAGCGGCGAGTTCGCCCGTCGCTAGCGTGGCTTCGTGAGTCCCTGCGTTCTTCCAACCTGAGTTGACATCGGCCAGGACGCGGCGACCCAGTAGGTCATAAACCTCCAGCGACACCATGGATGGAAGGGCTAGATCGAACCTGACCCGCGCCCGACGCGCGGAAGGGTTGGGGTAGACATCCCGGAGTCGATTTTGCGACGGCAGATCCTGAGACCCCTCCGCGTCCAGCACAATCGGCATCCCGAAGAAGTCCATTATGGCGATCAGCGCCGCGTCACGCGTGCTCGACCCGTTGGCCTCGAGGTCGGCGAGCGTGTAGGACATGGCAACGGTCTTGCCGCCCCCGGCATCCGAGTTTTGGACACCTACTACGCCGTAGCCCTGCTGAGTGAACAAGGCCCGACCGGAGCCGCCGGGGGAAAACTCGTCTACCGAGCCATTGGCCGTCTGCCGCGAGGATGTGAAAACCAGCCCCTCAGCTAGCGTACCGGACTCACCGACGAGGTCCGAGATGCTCTGAGTAGTCCCATCGGTCGAGGAGTCAATCCCGAAAAGGGTCAGGAGGCGATCGTTTGATGCCTGATCGAATCCCAAGGCATCCCCTCCCTCGAGGTACAGATTCCCGCCGCCGGCGATGTACTCGCGAATGGCCTGTTCCGCCTGACGGCCCAGAGGAGACGGCAGGCCTTGAGGATCAAACGGTCCAAACGAAACAAACACCGCATCAAAACCCTCCAGTGAAGGATGGATTTTTGCGGTCCTGGAGTAGTACGATTCTATTCCAGCCTCTTGAAGCGCTTCGAATATGTAGCGGCCGGATCGCCCGGCGGGCTGTCCAAAGCCCTCCCAGACGTAGACCCCCGAGTTGACGCTTACGTAATCCGTCAAGGTGGTGGTTTCGGTTCGCGTGCCGTCAGACGCTGTCAGCGTGACGCTGTGAAGGCCGGGGGTTTCGTACGTGAAGTTGGTGACCGCTGAGGTAGCGTCTATCACGCCGTCGGACTGGAAGTCCCAGGCCCAGGAGTTGGCTGAACCTGAGCCGAACGTTGAGACGTCGAAAAACGTCACGGCCCTTGGTCCAGGACCCGCGATTCCTATACCAGCGGCAACTGCCCTGAAGAGGAAGCCCCTCTCCACGAACGCGTTGATCATCACGTCGGCATCCGCCGCTCCGAAGAGTAGGGAATCGGCCTTGAGCACGGCCCGGGCCGCGTCCTCGGTATTTGACCCCGAGCCCGTCATGGAGAGTCCCTCCAGGAAGAGTCGGTCGGACTTATCGCGGCCAATCTGGTCTAGAATAGAGATCATCGCCGACGACCAAATCTGTCCGTCGGTGTGAATGGCCCCCGTCAGATCGAAGGGGAAGCGTCCGGCGTAGTCAGTAGAGCGGCCGCTGAAGAAAGGACGCCCTCCCCATCTTCCGAAGTTGTCTGCACGCGCATCGCCCGAGGGCCAGGCATTCCAACTCCGGGTGTAGGAAGCGGCCCAGTAGTCCGCGGATCCTTCGCCGAGACCGGCTTCCTGAGACAGACCGCGATTGGTGATCCAGTCGTGGATGGCATGCCCGAGTTCGTGGAGTACGACTTCGGGATCCTCCGCCATGTCTGCACCGCCTTCGCCAAACCGGAGCTGTCCAGTGAATAGGTACTGGGCATTTACCGCACCCTCCAGTCCGTGCGGATCCACTTGGACGCCGCCCGAATACTGAAGGGGCACCACGGCGATGCCAAGTTCTTCGTTCAAATACCGCATCGAGTGTTCGATATGGTAGTAGACATTGGTTGCCTCAAACCCGGGCTGGCTGCGGGTGAAGTCAAAGTCAGGTGAGGCCTGAGAAAAGGTGCCAAGGAAGGGCGGGTCGAAGTCGGTGACCACCACAAGGGGTCCTTCGAGGGTAAACTCGGAGCCCGTGTCGGTGATGTTGCGGAGAGCCACCTGACGCCGGGCTGCGGTCAACTCGTCCGAATCCTGGTCGCTATTGTCCTGAACGCCAGCGCTCTCACCGTACTGCGTACTGAGCGTGGTCATGGGGTCCGGATCGAAGACCATGGCGGTCCCGTCTACCTGAACGCCTCTTGAGCTAACGCCCTGAGGTGCCGGCGTCCCGAACATGGCGGACGGCCGAGACAACAGAGGCGCCGCCTGTCCAGGTGGATTCGAATGCGCCGTGGCTTCGGCGCGAAATACACTGCCCGAACTGGCATCCACGAGGACATCCCAGGCCCCTTGCGCGGTCACCTGCTGGACTCTGTGGGCAAGACGAGCCACGCCACCTTCAGCGTAAATCACCAATTCCTGCTGCTGGACAGACGGCGGCCCCTCGAACGCCACATGACTGGCGGCGGCCTTCATGGCCTGGGCACCACCGGTCTTGGACGCGACCACTACGAGTCGGACTCCGCTCTTGTAACCGTTGGTGACAAACTGAATCTGGCCATTCGGTCCCACACTTACCGCCACGACAGACTTGTAGACCGGGACACCACCGACGTGTTGCTGAAAACGGACCCGATAGCCCGACAGCATCGATCGGGTCGCGACGTGGTACAGGGTCCCGACGTCCTCGATACCGAGTTCGTCACCCCGCTCGCGCAGATACGCGAGCGCCATTTCCTCGGGGCTGCTAGGCGCTGCCCTATAGGACGAATGGTACAGAGCCACCGGCAGGCCCGTCCTGAGATTGACCCGCGACGACGCTTCGAGGCGCGTTACGTCGGCATCATCCGGAATCAGTGTCCCACGGACCTGCGGGCTGGACTGCGCCGCGGCAGGGCTAGTAATAAGCAGAAGAGCACAAAGTCCGAACAGTCGCATCGAAAAGGGGAGTATGGGTAGCCCTAAAACTACGGGATGCGTGCACTGCGCGGCCACCCTTGCGACGAAATGTTGCCGGAAGCGTCACGGGCACAGGTGCTCCGCCATCAGTAGACAGCTATGGATCGGGTGTGGGTGGCCACCCCTTCAGCACGCAGAGACAAGAAATACACGCCTGGAATCAGGTTACCTGCATCCCAAACGAGCTCCTGAAGACCAGACTGGACAAGCCCCGGAGACATCGATGCCACGTTCCTCCCGAGAACGTCGTGGACTGCAAAGGACACCGCCTTCGAGCCGTTGGCGGAGTACGTGATGGTCACTCGCCCGCTAGACGGATTGGGGTAAACTGATTCGAGGCGCGCCAGTCTGGGCACATCCCCAGTCGCGACATCAACCGTTGCCGACTGGGGAAAGAACGTTACCAACGCATCATCTATTAGGGCCCGCCAGGCGCCCCAGCTGTGCCCTTCGCTCACGGTCTTCGTGGTGAGATCGTAGCCCTTCGATTCCATGACGGACGCCATCTCCTCGGCGCCCGGCCCAACATCGTTGATGGTGCCCCACGTCATGTGGATTTTCGTGTCGCGGAGCGGCTCGTCGCGATAGAGATCGAAGATCCAGGATCGTCCGCTGAAAGCCGGTGATTGGATCGCGATGTTGCGAAAGGTCTCAGGGCGAATCGCACCGAAATAGGCTGCGTTTAGACCCCCGAGCGACGTCCCCAGGATGGCCCGGCTGTCGCGGTGGGGCATCGTCCGATAGGCCCGGTCTATTTCGGGCACCAACTCCTCAGCGACAAACCGGGCGAAGTCCGAGTTCTGGATGTACTGAGAGCCACGCCGGTTGTCTGAACCCACACGAGGATCAATGAAAACGGCAATCACCGGGACGATGAGGTCCTCGGCAATCATGTTATCGAGGACGGCTCGCATTGAGCCCAGACGATCATCCGCGTACTCATGGCCATCGGTCACGTAGACCACGGGGAGATTGGCTAGACCGGACTCGTATTCCGGTGGCGTATACACCCGGTAGTTCACGCTGTAACCCAGCGCCGGACTGGCCAGGGCAATGTTCTGCGTGTACGACCCGTTTGCGCGGCCTGCCACCCGATCCACGAAGGGCGAAGGCTCATAGTCCGGCATCCGCAGCTCGGAGTTGGGACCGAATCCACCCCACTGGCGCCGGGGATTGGCCGGGTCTAGGATCCAGGCCCCGCCGCCGTTGGTCACGAACTTGTAGTCCAGTCTCGCATCGGTCGGAAAGGTGGCCTCTCGTATCCAAATCCACGTTTCACCCAGGCGGGCCGCTTGCCAGGCGTTGCTGGACCACCGGTTGAAATCGCCGGCCACTGAGAGGTCCGTTTCTTGCTCGAAATGAAGGAAGGCCACGCTGTCCCGGTGCCGAAATGGCACCTGCCCCTCGGCCTTCAACGCGTTCCAGAGACCGCGCAGGGTTGCGTCCCGCGCTCCGGCGTCGGCCATGGTGACGACAGCCTCTAGCGAGTCTCTAAAGGCACGGTAGCTATCGAAGGTCTGTGCCGAGGCCGGGGCCGGGGCCGCGGTCAGCAACAAAATCAAGACCGTGATGCGCATAGCAGAAGGTAACAGTCGCCCCGAGTCCGGGACGCGCGATTCCTGGTTGGCGGTGCTACCAAACCCACGAAAAGCGCACCGAGCCCCCTTCATTCGTCTCGATCTCGCCATGCAGCGTCCTACTTCCCAGGTTCTACCCGCCACCACCACTGCTCGGGCAACGCCTGTTCGCGAGGCCAGACTTCATTCAGGGTAGCCGAATCGTAGAGCCGACCATTCTTCATGACGTAGCGGATGCTGGAGGTATTGGTGATGTCGTCGAGCGGATTGGCGTCCAATATGAGAATATCCGCGAGTTTGCCGACCTCTATGGACCCAAGGTCCCCATCCAGGCCAATCGCATCGGCCGAATGGATGGTAGCCGCGCGCAGTGCATCCAGCGGGGCCATGCCCCCTGAGGCCATCATCCACAGCTCCCAGTGTGTCCCGAGACCCTGGACTTCTCCATGGGACCCGAGACCAACCCGGCCACCGGCTTCGACCAATTTCGTCAATTGCTTGGCGTGCAGAAAATGGACGTACTGGTCATCCCGGTACCACGTCGTCGTCTTCCACTTGTCGAGCTCGTCATGGGGAGTGAAGCGTTTCAGTCTGGGGTCCGCATCGACATCCACGTGGGTGAGCCAGTAGTTCAGGCCACTTGGCCCGCCGTATGCCACGACCAGCGTTGGCGTGTACGTAAGTCCTGACTCCGAGGTGAGCCGCACCACGTCATCGTAGAACGGGCTGATCGGGAGCGCATGTTCGAGCCCAGCATACCCGTCCACCATGAGGCTCAGGTTCATCGTGAAGTTGGAGCCGCCTTCGGTGGTTGGGGTAAGCCCCTGTTCATGGGCCGCCATGATCACCCACTGCCTCACCTTCCGGTCACCGGCCAGGTATTGCTTGATGGTCAGCGTGTTGTAGTGATCGGAGTACCGCCGAAGCACGTTCCGGGCGTCTTCCAGGCTCTTGATGTTGTCGTTTGAAAAC
>JBLFXH010000022.1:0-22021 GCA_047611125.1 Rhodothermales bacterium | reverse complement strand
TTGTAGAAGCCCGCTCCTCGCCCCTGGGGGTAGGGATTGCAGGAAGTGGATGCTGCGCCGTCACATTCGTCCTGAAACACCACCAGTGAACCCATCCCATGCTCTGCCAGAGCCCGGGGGCGATCCAGCATGTTCTCCAGGTCAAGCCCCGCACCATGCAGAATCCCAACTCCTACTGCCGGCGGTGCTTCTCCAAATCCGTTTTCGTCATCGTTGTCCGCATTGTAGACGTAGGCCATCTGATTGAGCGTGTCGGCGCCAACGTAGTCGTCGAAGACATTGCCCAGACCGGCATAAACGAATAGCCCCACCCGCGCGCCGGTGAGCGGCAGCAGTCCGTGGCGCTTGATCCGGTACTTGAAGAACGTGCTTCGACCCAGAACTCCCGGCAAATCAAACGTGAACGCCGACACTTCCACTTCCACCGGCAGGTGCGGCGCATCCGATACAACGTGAGGGCCTCCACGGTCATTCATCACCCACCAGAGCATGCGGTCGCCCAGCAGGCCCGGCCGATCACCACCCTCGAGGTTGTAGTTGTCGGGATCCCCGTCGCCGTCTGATACCGGGGCTCCTGCCCAGGCAGGCCATTGCTCCAGGTCCCGGGAGACGGTCCCGAGGCGCTCATATTCCAGGATGTCGACCCGCGAAATGGCGAAGATGCGATCGTAGCGCTCGCAGTCGAGCTCGGTCAAGCCATTCTCGTCGAGCGGGCCGGGCCAGAACTCCCACGGGCCAAGCATGGAGCCGGCCATGGCTAGCGTGCCCTCGAACTGGGCCGCAATCCACACACTCGCGGCGAGAAGCTGCGTGCGCCCTGATAAATCGCGATACCCAAGAGGCGAATTCTGATCTCGCCAAAACAGGGAGCCGGTATTGTAGACGGGCGCCCGCATGTTGGGGCCCTCCAGAAACGCTGCGGCCGTACCTCCTTCGCAGGCCGCCGGCGGCGGCGGAATCTGGGCATGGGCGGTGCCGGACGTCAGGAACAACGTCAGAAAGAACGCCAAGCCGGCGAGGGCAAGATGGAGTCGGTTTGGTGCCACGATTCGGAGAGAAGCGGGTCAAACGTACAGACGGGAGGCCTCGTGGCTACGGACTGTGCCCCGAAGGGATCCAAAAGGCCGCTCTGCGGCGGGTGGTAGTCAGGAGCTAGCCGCGGCCTAGTTCTCCCGCAAAGCCATTCGAATCAACTCCTCGGCCGTGGACGCGTCTGGGTGCTTCTTCATCACGCCTCGGATGGCCTTTTCGGCTCCAGCACGCGAGTAGCCCAGGGCTTCAAGCGCCGAGAGCGCGTCGGCCATACCCTGTCCGCCCACATCCGGGCTCTCCTCGCCGCCGCCCAGATCCACCTTGGCGAGTCTGTCCCGGAGCTCGATCACCAATCGCTCGGCCGTCTTCTTTCCGACGCCTGGAATGCGCGTTAGAAAGCCCGCATCCCCACCCATTACGTGTCGCTTAATTTCACCGGGCCGCATGGCTGAGAGTGCAGCGAGCGCAAGCTTGGGCCCGACTCCAGACACGGCCAGCATGATGCGGAAGACTGTTCGCTCGTTTCGGGACGCGAAACCATAGAGTTTGAGGATGTCCTCTCTCACGTGCAGATAGGTGAAGAGTGAAACCTGCTCTCCCAACTTCGGGAGGGCCTCGAAGGTCGACGTCGGGACGAGCAGGCCATAGCCAACCTGCTGTACGTCGACCACAATTTCAGTCGGCCTCTTCTCGAGGAGGATACCGGTCAGTCTCTGGATCATGCGTCCGTTGCTGGCTGCGGGGCGGGTGCCTCCCGGAAGGTGGGCTTCATGACGATTGGTAGTCTGCGGCCCATGCCAAAGGCCTTGGCCGAAACGCGCAGGCCAGGAGGGGCTTGGCGACGTTTGTATTCACTCCGGTCCACCATCCTCAGGATCCGCTCGATCAGGGCGCGCTCGAACCCGGTGGCCGCAACAATTTGCTCGACATCCTCCAGGTCCTCGACGTATCGCTCCAGAATTGCGTCCAGAACCTCGTAGGGCGGGAGGGAATCCGAGTCCTTCTGATCAGGCCGGAGTTCAGCCGATGGCGGCTTTTCGATGGTTGACACCGGGATCAATTCTCGCCCTGCATGCTGATTCAGGTACCGAGCCAACGCGTAGACGTCTTCCTTGAAGACATCGGCTAGGACGGCCAGGCCACCGCTCATGTCTCCGTACAGAGTGGCGTAGCCAACGGAGAGCTCGGACTTGTTGCCCGTGGTCAGCAACAGGTGACCAAACTTGTTGGAGATGGCCATGAGCGTCACCCCGCGGGTTCGAGCCTGGATGTTCTCTTCCGCCACGCCAAAGGGAGTGCCTTCGAAGAGCGGCGCCAACATTGACTCGAAGCTCTCCACAGCCGGCGCGATGGCTATTTCGTGCAGCGTCATCCCCAAATTATCGGCGAGGGCCCGCGAGTCCGTTACCGAACCCGTGCTGGAGTACCGACTGGGAAGGGTGACCCCATCGACCTGGTCAGGTCCTAGAGCTGCCACGGCAAGAGCCGCGGTGACGGCGGAATCGATGCCGCCTGAAAGTCCGATCAGCGCCTTGTCAAAGACACCGGTCTTTGCCACGTAGTCTTGGATGCCCATCACCAGCGCATCATGCATGTCCCCGACCCGGTCGTGGGGCATCTCGCACAGGCAGGGCGCGGCGTTGGTGTCCCACACCAACAGCGCCTCCCGGAAGGACGGGGCGCAGGCCGCGAGGGATCCGTCAGCCAGGTGCACCCGGCTGTCGCCGTCAAACAGGACTTCCGTATTGGCTCCTACCTGATTGACGAGAACAAACGGTATGCCGTGTTCGGCGCAGATCTCGGTCAGAATCTCGTTGCGTCGCTCGTGCTTCCCATGGGAGAACGGAGACGCGGAGATATTGAGGAAGAGGTCGATGCCCTGAGCGGCCAGCTCATCAATGGGGTTGGCGGCATAGAGGTGGTAGTCGGCCTGCTCCTCGTTATTCCACATGTCCTCGCAGACATGAAGACCCAGCCTCAGCCCGCGAAATTCAATCGGACGGCCCGTGGTGCCGGGTTCGAAGTAGCGGTACTCGTCGAAAACGTCGTAGGTGGGGAGTAGGACCTTGGAGACCCGTCCGATTTCCTGCCCTGCCTCGAAAACCACCGCGGCATTGATGAGCCGCTTGCCGACCGGGGACGGATTCGTCAGGGGACACCCCAGCACGATACCCAGCGATTCCGGCACCGATTTGGCGATCTGTGCCATCGTCCGACCGGCGGCCGAAAGAAAGGTGTCGTTCTCGAGAAGGTCCAGCGGCGGGTAGCCAGTGACGCAGAGCTCGGGAAACACGACGAGGTCTGCTCCCTGGTCCGCGGCCTCGCGTGCGAACGAGATGATCAGGCTAGCGTTACCCGCAAGGTCTCCGACCGTCGGATTGATCTGGGCGAGGGCTATCTTCATGGCCGATGGTACGCGCGTCTTTTGGCGTGGTGCCAATATTCCTCTGTCTGATCAACCCCGCTGGATGAAACGTCGCTGGCTCTACATCCTGATTGCGTTCGGCATTGCCTGGTTGATGGCGGGCCTGGTGCGCTCCGGTCAAGACCTGCCTGCGGGTCTCGGGGATAGCCGGGATCGTTACGATGTGGAGATCCTACGGGACAAGTGGGGTGTCCCTCACATCATCGGGACCACTGACGCAGATGCTGCCTTTGGGCTGGCCTACGCCCACGCCGAGGATGACTTCGGCACGATTCAGGGCTCTCTTCTGGCCGCCAGGGGGCGACTCTCCACCATTATGGGGAGCGAAGGTGGTCCCAACGACTATATGGTAGCCCTCCTACGAGTCACCGAGTTCTCGAAGGCGGGCTACGCCGCCCTCGACTCCGTCTCCCGGGCATTGTGCGATGCGTATGCAGAAGGCCTAAACGTATTCGCCTCCGGGCACCCGGACGAGGCCCTCAGCGCCCTCTATCCGGTTACAGGACAGGACATCGTGGCAGGATTTGTCCACAAGACGCCCTTGTTCTTCGGCCTGGAGAAGGTCTTGGCAGGCCTCTTTGCCCAAGCGGACCTGTCTGGAGACTCGCCGAGCACCGGATCTAACGGGTTCGCCGTGGCTCCGTCTCGCACCGCAGACGGCAGCACCATGCTCGCGGTCAACTCCCATCAGCCGTGGACGGGGCCTGTGGCGTGGTACGAGGCTCACGTGATGAGTGGCGAAGGGCTGAACATGCTGGGCGGCACATTCCCAGGAGCCCCGGTGATTCTACACGGTCACAATGCGAGTCTGGGTTGGGCGCACACCGTGAATGACCCGGACGTCATCGACACCTATGACTTGATTCTGCATCCGGCCGATCCCAAGCGATACCTGCTGGATGGAGAGTGGGTAGAGTTTGAGCGGAGCCAAGCCGACATTCCGGTCCGTCTGATAGGCCTCCTCGAGTGGAAATTCGAGCGAGATCTCGAATGGTCCGTGCACGGGCCGGTGGTGCGTACAGACAGCGGAGCGGTTGCCGTCAGGTTTCCGGGATGGGGTGATGCAGGACAGATTACCCAGTGGTATCGAATGAACCGCGCTTCCAATCTGGAGGAGTGGTACGAGGCCATGTCCATGCAGGCAATCCCGGTATTCAATACGATCTATGCCGATGCTGAGGGACATATCCTCTACGTCTATAACGCCCGATTGCCCGAACGCATTGAAGGCCCAGACTGGACGGGGCGACTACCGGGCGACAGGTCCGATCTCATCTGGGACCGATACATTCCGTTCGAAAGCCTTCCACAGGTACTCGATCCGCCCGTGGGCTTCGTCCAGAACGCCAACAGCACCCCCTTCTCGACCACCGGAACGGACGCCGATCCTTCTCCAGACTCGGTGTCGCCCACCAGTGGCATCGAGACCCACGAAACCAATCGGAGCCTGCGAGCCCTTCAACTCTTTGGAGGGGATGACTCGATCACTTGGGAGGAGTTCAAGGCCTACAAGTTCGACATGCGCTTTGCCGACAGCTCCCGGGTCACCGCGCTTCGCCGGCAGCTTCGGTTTGCGACTATTCCCGATTCCCTGACCCGTGAGGCCGTGGCGCTTATTGGTGAGTGGGATCTCGCAGCCGATCCGGCGAATACCCGCGCCGCCATCTCCATACTGACGTTCCAGCCCTTCCTGTCGAGTTACGAAAAGACGGTGAGCACCTCAGACTTGGTAGCTGCAGCCGGATCTGCAGCGGCTTGGCTGCGAACTAACCACGGAACGCTGACCCCCAGATGGGACGAGGTCAATCGCATTCATAGAGGTGATCTTGATCTTGGACTCGGCGGCGCTCCCGACGTCTTGCACGCCGTCTACGGGACCCGAGCAGAGGATGGGCACCTGGAGGGATATCAGGGTGACTCGTACGTGCTGCTGGCGGCCTTCCGGAACGGCCGCGTGCACTCCGAGAGCATTCACGTGTTCGGATCAGCTTCAACCCGGCCAGACAGTCCGCACTTCGCCGACCAGAGTCCGCTTTTCGCTGGGCGGATGCTGAAGGAGATACCCTTCTACGAGGACGATGTCCGGCGATTGGCCGTCAGGAGCTACCGACCGTAGTCTCTTCCAGCTTCTTTTTGTATGCGGTTTTCAGCATGCACTGGAAGTGATACACACCCGGTTCGGCATCGGGCGAAAAGCGTCCCCGGTCATAGGCGCGTGAGCGCAGGCCGGTCTGCACGTGTTCACAAATTTCGACGTCCTCCAACTGCACGCGATCGCTGAACTCTGCATCTTCCCGAATCATTTCCGTCCCAGTGCCCGCCGTGTAGTAGTAGTCGAAGATGACCTGGGTGCGGTCAAAAGCGGTGGGGACTATGCGATTCACCTGCAGCCGGTGGGGCAGGATGTTGAGCATCAAGTTTGGGAAGACGAAATAGTAAAACGCGTCACCGGACGGTGTGCCATAGATGTTGTCCCCTTCTTGAAGGGGGCTGTGCTGCAGTGAATAGGTCGGATACGTTTCGGTGACGTAATTCCGGTAGTCTAACAGGTCACACAGTTCCGGATGGACAATCGGCAAGTGATAGCCCTCCAGGAAGTTATCCACGTAGACCTTCCAATTGCAGGCCACGTTGTAGATGTCGCGTCTCTCGAATGTCATAGCGGACAGGTCCAGCGGAGATATTCGTTCGGATATCCCGGTCACGAACTCTTCCCACGGACGCGGCTCCGTTGCCAGGTTGACGAATACCATGCCCTGCCAGGTAGCGACCGAAACCGGGGTAAGCCCGAAGTCCCGTTTGTCGAAGAGCTCCGTCCGGTCAAATCTAGGAACGCCGCGAAGGCTGCCGTCCAGCTTGTAGGTCCACCCGTGGTACTTGCATTGCAGCATTCGAGCCACGCCACAGGATTCCGTCACCAGAGGTCCACCGCGGTGCCTACAGACGTTGAACCAGCCCTTCAGCACACCCTCCTGGTCCTTGACAACCACGATGGGTTCTCCAGCTACCGTAACCGATCTGAAGGCGCCTGTTTCGGCGAAGTCCGACACCGGTCCCACGTACTGCCACGAATTCGAGAACAGCGTCTCCCGGTCCAAGTTGTGGAAGCCTGGGTCCACATACCAGGCACTTGGAATGGTCTCCGCACGGGCCAGCGGCTGGATGCGAACAGTATCGAGGTTGAGGTCAGGGAGCTGAGTCTTCACGAGGGTGTGTCAGGGGAGAGTGCTTTCTCGGCGGCTTGTGTCACCTTTGCCAGGGGCATTGCCTGACCGGTCCAAAGCTGGAACGCTGCCGCAGCCTGGCCAATGAGCATCGGGAGGCCACGCAGGCAGACTGCTCCTGCTTCACCCGCATCCTGGAGGAGACGAGTTGTTCGCGGATTGTAGATCAGGTCGTACACGATCTGCTCAGAGCTGAATGAAGCGCCGAAAAGGGGGGAGAGAGAAGGGTTTGGCCACATGCCAACTGGGGTCGTATTCACGATTAGGTCTACAGATGACGCCGCCGCGTGCCTGCGATCCCAGGCTGTGGTACTCACATTTACGCCGCGAAAGGCCGTCGAGTCAATGAGCGCCTCGCCTCGTTTTTCGCTCCGCGTACAGATGCGGATCTGCTCGAAGTCTGCGATGCCAGAGAGCGCGTAAAGGACGCTTCTTGCCGCTCCTCCCGCACCCAAAATGAGCGCCGAACGGACGGGGCGGCGAAGTAGAACGGGCCGCAGCGGGGCCAGGAAGCCGGTGTGATCCGTGTTTTCGCCCCTTAGCCCATTCTCAGTGACAATGATCGTATTAACTGCGCCAATCGCCGCAGCGCCGGCGGAAACCTCGGTCATCAGAGGTAGGGCGGCCTCCTTGTGTGGGATGGTGACGTTTACGCCAGCGTATCCGGTCAAGGCCATTGCGCCGATCCAGTCGGCCAGCCGTCCAGGCAGGACGTCCACGGCTTCATACCGGCCAAGCAGACCGAGTTCCGCCATGGCTGTGTTGTGGAGCACTGGAGAAATGGACTGCTTCACCGGGTGTCCGATCAAG
The DNA here is from genome assembly GCA_047611125.1 of Rhodothermales bacterium. Classification (GTDB taxonomy): domain Bacteria; phylum Bacteroidota; class Rhodothermia; order Rhodothermales; family UBA10348; genus JABDJZ01. The sequence goes on along the minus strand of JBLFXH010000022.1, from coordinate 14,530 downwards.
CCAAGACGATAGGGCTGGTGAACCATTCCAGAAGATAATCGAACGGCCGTGTTGCGCCCGCCCTTGCGGTGGCCGGGAATGAATGTTACCGTCAGGAAAGAGGAAACAAAGCAAGTACATGTCAAGCCATATCAGCTTTCTGCGCCAGGTCTACCGGATGTACGAAAAGGCCGGGACGCACACCAAGCACAGCGCTGGGTTGTTGGCCCAGATACGCATCTGCAACGGTGTGTACGCCATGGAATTTCCACTCAAGCGGGACGATGGCTCTATTGGCGTGGTCAAGGCATGGCGGGCTGAGCACAGTCACCACAAGCTCCCGGTAAAGGGCGGAATACGGTTCGCTCCCAACGTCAACGAAGACGAAGTGATAGCTCTAGCCACGCTGATGACCATAAAGTGCGCCATCGTGGATGTGCCCTTTGGTGGAGCCAAGGGCGGCGTCAAGATCAACCGGAAAGACTACTCCGGCGACGAGATTGAACGGATTACCCGGCGGCTGACGTACGAGCTCATCAAGAAAAACCTGATCGGCCCTGGGATTGACGTCCCCGCGCCTGACTATGGGACAGGCGCCCGGGAGATGGCCTGGATTCTGGATACCTACAACTCCTTCACCGATGATCCGCTAGACGCGCTCGCCTGTGTCACGGGAAAGCCGCTGGGACAGGGCGGAATCCACGGTCGGAACGAGGCTACGGGCCGCGGCGTCTTCTTCGGAATTCGCGAGGCGTGCCGCGACAAGCAGGCTATGGATGACCTCGGATGGTCAACCGGCCTGGAAGACAAGACCGCAGTTGTTCAGGGTTTGGGTAATGTGGGTTACCACGCCGCACTGTACCTGCAGGAGGGCGGAGCGACAATAGTCGGACTGGCCGAGTATGAGGGTGCCATCCACAATCCGGCTGGGCTTGATGTCAAGGACGTGGTTCGGCATCGAAAGGCCACTGGCTCCATTTTGGACTATCCCGGTGCAACCAACATCGCAACGTCGCGCGAGGCCCTGGAGCTTCCGTGTCACATCCTCGTGCCGGCCGCGTTGGAGGCACAGATCACTACAGACAACGCCAGCAAGATCCAGGCGCGTCTGATTGGGGAAGGTGCGAACGGCCCGGTCACCGCGGATGCCGATGCGATTCTGCTTGAGATGGGGTGCCTGATCCTCCCGGATGTGTACCTGAATGCTGGCGGCGTGACCGTCTCCTACTTCGAGTGGTTGCGTAATCTTTCTCACGTCCGATTCGGCCGGATGAATAAGCGTTTCTCCCAGTCCGCCAGCGAGAAGGTCCTGCGGGCCATCGAGAAAGGCACCGGCGTCAAGCTGGACGACGAACTCGTTCAAGAAGCCATCTCAGGCGGTGACGAGGTTGACCTGGTGAACAGCGGGCTGGAGGAGACCATGATATTGGCCTACCAACAGATCGCGCAGACCGCACGAGAGGAGAAGACTGACCTGCGGACTGCGGCGTTTGTGGTGGCCATCAACAAGATTGCCGTGGCCTACCTAGAGATGGGAATCTTTCCCTGATCCCGGAAGCGCTTCGCACCCGTCAGTTGGAGCTGCGCGGGGGTTTTGGAGGAGAGGTGGCGGCGGCGGCGCTCGCGCCAACGTGTACCTCAAGTTCACGCTCAATGATCTGCAGCGCCCGTGACGCAAGGGATTCAGCCTCTGCGGTGACCATTACGCCCCCAGCTCGCAGTCGCATGAATCTGGCGAGACGATCCAGCTGGCGGGAAGAGTTCTGATCCAGGCTATCCAGGGCAAAAATGGACATATGGGTCAGGCCGGAGGCCTCGGCCATCAGCCTTGCTTTGTCAGCCTCTATCGACTCGGCCAATCGTGCTTGCCACCTGACCCGCTTGTCAGTCTCGCCCCTGCGGACGTTTGTGGCCGAACCTATTTCGCGCTGAAGTCGCTCATCCAGTACCACAGTTAGGCCGCCGTCGGCATAGAATCGCATAGACGGGCCGGCTTCCGCTCCGGCACTCGTGCGAACGGCCTGGGTCTTCTGAACGTCGTCAAACAGCTGAAACATCGACTGAACCCGGCCGGCTGCAGCCTCCATTTCTGCCGGTGAAGGTGCAGCGGCAGCAAGCGCGGGTCGCGCCGCGTCTGAGACCGGCGACGGCAGGAGTTCCGGTTCATCCATCGCCATGCGGACCATCATCTCGGCCTCAGGGCCGTCAAGACTGGCTCCGCTGGTCCGAAGGTTCATGATGTTGGCGGCAAGACGTTCCATCTGTTCGGGTCGCATCTCTCCCCGAGTCACCTGCTCCTCCATTAGGGAGAGCGCAGCCAAAGCCTCAATCCGCCCGTCTTCCTCCGGCACCAGGGCAAGGAGGTGAGCGGAAAGGGACTGCACCGCATTCCCGATCAGGTCTTCGTCCGACTCCGAGAGGTACAGGTAACCACCCACCGAGAAGACAAGGAGGACGGTGATGAGTCCGTATTCGCGCCAGAGTGTACCCATGCCAAAAACCTGTTTCCGTAGCCTGCTCCAACCGTGGCACTACGAGATGTTTCCTGCCGTGAAACGGGGCAGCAAGGTGCAGTATTGCCCGGGGTCACGAGAACTACCCCCGCACTTGGCACAAAAAAAGGCGCCCGATCCTCCCACCAAGGATCGGGCGCGCCCCGTGAAGCGGGCACCCGGCAGAAGCAGGTACCCTGAGGTGTTCGTTGTCGGTGTTAGCCGCAGCCGCTCGTGTTACCGCAATTTGGGCATGAATAGCAAGAGCCTGACCGGACCGTAATCGATCCGCAATTTGAGCACGGTGGTGCGTCCTCCTGATTCTGGAAGGCTAGGGAGCCCGGGGCCGCCGCGAGTACCGGGGCCGTTGCCACCACGGGCCTATTCTGCGCCAGGAACGCATCTACCGTTGCGCCGGTCGCTGGTTTGGCGCCGGGAAACATGTCTGCCTGAACGGTATCCGCCGCGGGACCGCTCTGAGCTACCGCATCCATAACCGGGTCAGCCACACGAAGCGGATTGGCCTCTGCATTCAGAAATTTGTACTCCAGATACCGGAAGATGTAGTCCATGAGGGACTTCGCGATGGGGATCTGCCGGTTGTTGGTGAAGCCACTAGGCTCAAACCGCATATGGCTGAACTTCCGACACATGTCCTCCAGCGGCACGCCGTACTGCAACGCCAGCGAGATGGAGGTGGCGAAGGCATCCATCAGCCCAGAGATGGTCGAACCCTGCTTGGCCATGGTGATAAATATCTCACCAGGCATCCCCGTGCCGGGGTACTTACCCACGTGCAGGTATCCTTCGTGGCCGGCGATGGAAAACTTGTGGGTCACCGATGGGCGCTCGTCCGGAAGACGATGACGCTCGGCAGTGTGAACCACGCGCTCGACAACGCGCTCAACAATCTGCGGCTCGGCGGTGAGCATGCCGTCTCCTGTGGCCTCAACGGCTTCGCTGGCCTTCTGCGTGTTGCCTCCCTTGGAGGTGGAGAGCGGCTGGCTGCGCTTGGAGTTTTCCCGGTAGATGGCCACGGCCTTCAGTCCCAGCTCCCAACCCATAGCGTAGGCTTCGGAAATCTCCTCGACCGTTATCTCCTCGGGCATATTGACCGTCTTGGAGATGGCCCCGGAGATGAATGGCTGGCATGCAGCCATCATCTTCAGGTGAGCAACGTGGTGGATCGAGCGTGTGCCCTTGAACGGCTTGAAGGCGCAATCAAAGACGGGCAGGTGTTCCTTCTTGAGGTTCGGAGCGCCTTCAATAGTGTCGTTCTCTTCGACAAAGGCCATGATGCCATCGATGCCCTCGGCTGAGTAACCCAGCTCCCTTAGCGCCAGCGGCACAGTGCGGTTGACAATCTTCAGCATGCCGTCGCCCTTGCCGGCGAGCAGCTTGTACTTCACCAGCGCGATGTCCGGCTCAATGCCTGTGGTGTCACAGTCCATCATGAAGGCAATGGTGCCCGTGGGCGCCAGCACCGTGGCCTGCGAGTTCCGGAATCCGTGACGCTCGCCCAACTCCAGCATGCGCTCCGCCGACTCGTGGGCTGCGTTGAGCAAGTAGAGTGGGCACGTGGGGTCAATGGTGGCGACCGCATCCCGATGCATGCGCATCACTTCCAGAAACGGCTCGCGATTCTTGGCATACCCGTCAAAGGGTCCGATGCTGTCTATTCCTGCAATCTCGGCACTCCGGGCGAAAGCTTCGCAGTGCTCGATGGCCATCAAGGCGCCTGCTACCGCACGTCCTGCGTCTGAGTCGTAGGGCAGGCCCATCGACATCAGAAGTGCGCCCAGGTTGGCAAAGCCGAGCCCGAGAGGGCGGTAGGCGTGGCTGTTCTTAGTGATGCGCGCGGAGGGGTAGCCCGCGTTGTCTACTAGGATCTCCATCGCGGTGATGTAGATGCGGCTCGCAGCCCGGAACCGCTCTACGTCAACGCTGCCGTCCTCTTTCTGGAACTTGCGGAGGTTCAGACTGGCCAGATTGCAAGCCGAATCGTCCAAGAACATGTACTCGGAGCAGGGATTGCTCGAGTTGATTGGTCCTGAGTTCTTGCACGTATGCCAGCGCTGGATTGTGTCCTCGTATTGCATACCCGGATCACCGCACACATGGGTGCCCTCGGCAATCTTGGTCAGCAGGCCGTCCGCGTCGACGGTGGTCACAGCTTCACCATTGATGACAGATGTCAGGTCAAAGTCTGTCCGGTCCTTGGCGGCCTGCATGAACGTGTCGTTCACGCGAACGGACTGGTTCACGTTCTGGAAGGCCACCGATCCGTAGGCGGGTCCATTGAAGGAGCCGTCATAGCCCTGTTCGATGAGTGCCCAAGCCTTGCGCTCCTCTTCCTGCTTGGCGTTGACAAACTCGAGGACGTCCGGGTGCCAGATCTTCAGGGTCTGCATAATGGCAGCACGCCTGGTCTTACCACCGGACTTGATGGTTCCGCCTGTCGCGTCCTGGACCTTCATGAAGGAGACCGGGCCGGACGGAATTCCGCCACCGGACAGCGTCTCATGAGAAGAGCGCAGCTGGGACCAATCTGCGCCGACGCCCGATCCGAACTTGAACAGCCGTGCGCTTTCTGACATCAGCTGCCAGATGTCGTCAATCGAATCCTCAACAGATATAATGAAGCAGGCTGAGGCCTGTGGACGCACGTAAGGGTCAACCGCCTTGACGCGACCGGACTTCTCGTCCCAGCCGTGAAGCGTCTTGCCACCGGTGTCCTTGATTCCGTATTGCTGGTTCAGTCCAACATTGAACCAGACCGGTGAATTGAAGGCGCCGTACTGATTGACGCACAACCAGGTGAGGTCATCGTAAAACCGCTCACCGTCTTCCTCGGAGGCGAAGTAGCCCTGAGCCGTTCCCCAGTCTGCTACCGTGCGGGTTACCCGGTGAATCAACTGCCGAAGTGACGACTCCCGTCCATTCTCGGCCGGATCCTCTCCGTTCTGCGACACGTCGCCGTAGAAGTACTTGCTCGACACGACGTTGGTCGACAGCTGGCTCCACGTTACCGGAAACTCGACGTCCTTCTGCTCGAAGATCGCTTCGCCATGCTGATTGCGGATCGCAGCATCACGGCGTTCCCATCTAACAGAATCGAAGGGGCCTTCGCCCTCTTTTGAAAACACGCGCTCGATCTTGAGGCCGCCCTCAAGCGGTCTATTAGGCGATGCGACTGGGGTAACTGTTGCTTTCTTGGCTTCTTCCTGAAAAAGCTGTGCGTCCGTTGCTTCCGGCATATTCTCCGATCTGTGGGACCCGCAGGCATTGGATGCCTCTTCGCGGGTGTGTGGGGTAAGGTGGCGGCGGGGGGGGGCAAAACGACGCGTAAACGCGCACCCTGCATAACGGCTATACCGGAACGTGAAGCCGAAAATGCGAACAGGGCCTGCTGGGCTTGTTCTAAACATCGCCGTTCAAATCCCCGAACGCAACCTGTTTTTGTCCACACCTTCTAACACCCACCACACACAAGAACGGCATGATTTTGTGGAAAGAAAGTCACTCTGGGGCCGCCAAGTCGAGGGCATCGCGCCAGCCTGGCGTTTCTAGTCCGAGAGATGAATTGGTAGCGGAGAGTCTCTGTTCTCCATATTGCACAATAACGGACATACGAGTTCCACAATAACGGCTCCTCGGTCAAAGGCTACTGAGAAGCGAACGGGCCGAACCGGGATCGAGTTTGATCGTTCTAGCGTGTTCTGACTGATTCCGGCAGAAGCCGAAAGCACTTAACCTTATAGTTCGCCCCAGATGGAATTCAACGAACGCAGCGCCTATCCGCATCCTGACGAATTCAAGGTAATGCGTCCCGAGTACACGGAGTTAGAGGATGGATATTTCCAGGCCACTATCACCATTGCTCCGTTCAAGGTCGTGGGCAAGAGCGTTTCCATGCCCGGTGCGCGCAGAGCGGCCATCTACGAGGCGGCAAAGACCTATAGGAACTACCACCCCTCGTATCGCCTGGACAACCCGTATCCGGCTGCGTTCATGGATACCGAGAACACCAAGTGGAAGCAGTTGTCCGGTATCCAGAAGGAGCGCAACGGAGACTATGCGTTCTACGACCAGGAGGGCGAAGAGGACTTCGCTGATACGGAGCAGCTTTTCCTCTGGGACGTGCGGCCTGCATCCATCGCGGTGCAGTAGGGCAAGAGTCTGCTAGAGCGTAATCACCACTGCCAGGATTGCCAGGGCGGCTGTCGGGACCATGAGTCCGACGGCCAGCGCCGCTATCAGGATGCTGATGAGCACTGGCAGGGAAGCTAGGCGCAGTAGCGCTCCTGCTGCCGCCAATTCGTCGCGCATGGCCCAGAGGCGTCCGCGGATGCCCATCAGGTAGCGGCCCACGCTCCAGATAGACCGCAAGCCACCTTTGAGGCTCAGCGCGGGCAGTTCGTTCGAGGTGGCCTGCGATCCGATGGTGAAGGGCAGGTTGGCCACGCCCGTCAGGGCCCGGCCCACCAGGTGAATCACCGTGCCGGGAAGCCCCAGCAGGAGCATCAGCATGAGGATCCCCACCGCACCCCCCACTGAAGTGACCGGCCAGATCCAGATCAGGATTGGCACCAGGATGCCGGCGGCGGCCGACCAGCCAATGCGGGCCACGCGATAGAAAGTGGACACAATGCGGTCGGAGGCCCTGACAATTGGGGCCAGGATCCCGCCGCTCCCGCTACGGTGACCACTCCAGCCAGAATCTGGCGAATCACGGGCCACCACCATCACGCGGGCTCCGGTGCTAGTGCCTGTGTCTTGCTGGCTTCAAGGAACGCAAGAGCCTCCTCCTCCGAATCAGGGAGGTCTGGGCTGAGAACCGCTTCTTTCACGGCACTAACCGCGCGCTTCTCAGGGCCCGAGAGGCTCCGAACGAACTGCATGAAGAGGTCGCCCCGTCGGACCGCGTCAGCCTTGGCGGCCAGCATCAGCGCGTATGCCGCGTCGTGTTCGTTTGGAATCGTACCGTCCAGAATCGCTTCGGTGATGAGATCCTTCAGGATGCCGACGGCAAGACCTTCGCTGATTCCTAGCGCCCCCATGATCTCCAGACCGTCCACTGGGGCCCTGAAGTTCCGAAGATGATCCTTCTCTTCCACATCGATGAGTTTCTCGTCCACGCGATCAAACGCACGTAGGTAGCGGCGGACACGGGCCTGGTTGCGAGAGGTGATGTCCGCTCTCACGAACGTCATGAGGTCGTCCACATCGTCGCCGGCGTCAAACAGGAGGCGGCGGACAGCTGAATCTGTCACTTCGTCGTCCACCAGGGCGACGGGGCGGTGGTGGAGACGAACCAGCTTTTCGACGTACGCAGCCCGCTCATCCAGTGGGAACTTGAGGCGACGGAAAAGCGGCGCTATCATCCGTGATCCGCGGTCTTCGTGGCCGTGAAATGTCCAGCCTGTGCCCTGACGGAAGCGTTTGGTTGAAGGCTTGCCGACGTCGTGAAGCAGGGCCGTCCAGCGGAGCCAGCGGGTTTCCTCGGCCGATCGGTGGCCGGTCAAGTCCAACAGGTTTTCCAGCACCTGAAGCGTATGGTAGAAGTTGTCCTTGTGCTTGTGACCCTGAACCTGCTCAACACCTCGCAACTCGGAGAGCTCCGGCAGGAAGTGGCAGAGGAGGCCGGTCTCCTCCAGAATTCGGAATCCGAGCGAGGGGTTCGCCCCGACCACCATTTTCTGGAGCTCATCAGCTATCCGTTCCATGCTGACGATCTTGATGCGTTCAGCCTCCGCCCGCATTGCAGCCCAAGTGGGGTTGTCCAGATCGAAGTTCAACTGGGCAGCGAATCGCGCTGCCCGAACCATGCGGAGCGGGTCATCCGAGAATGTCTGGAAGGGATCCACCGGAGTCGTGAGGATTCCCTTGTCTAGATCCATCATTCCCCCAAACAGATCTACCAGATCGCCAAGTCCTTCCCTTCCCAAGGGCACGGCAAAGGCGTTGATGGTGAAGTCGCGTCGCCTGAGATCATCTTCCAGCGTGCCGTCCTCCACGCGGGGTTTGCGGGAGTTCCGCGCGTAGCTCTCCTTTCGCGCGGCGACGAACTCCAGCACCATGCCGGACCCATCGTCGGTGTGCCCAGGAAGTCGAATAGCCGCGGTTCCAAACTGCTTGTAGACATGAACAGGGGCTCCCCCCAGCCTGGCGGCCACCTTGCCGGCCAGCCGTATTCCCGAGCCTGGTCCGATGGTCACGAAGTCCACATCGGTGGTCGGCCGCCCCAGAATGGCGTCTCGTACGAACCCTCCGACCACATAGGCAGGAACGCCGAGGTCCTCAGCCGCCGCGCCCACTTTAATCAGCAGCGCGCGGTGGGACTCAGAAAGGAAGGATTCCAAGAAAGACATGCAAGTTTAACGTCCCAGAGCGCCAACGCGTTCTAGAACGGTCATGAGGTCCATGGAGTCTTCCAAAAGGACCGCGTCAGCGTGGCCTTCCGAAAAGCGAAGCGTCTCTGACCGGAGGCCCTCGGCCATGTCATAGTCCAGGTATAGCAATCTGGCGCCCACGGCCCCTGAGAGACTGAGACGAACCTTGTCAACACCCGAAGAGGTCTGGATGGACATGAGTTGGGTGCCATGACCGACGAGCACGATGCCGGTGTCTCCGCCGGCACGCTGGCATTCCACGCGTTGTACGCCAACACAGCCTGACGCCCACATGGCCAGATCAATAAGGTGATCAAGTCCACAGTCCGACGGGGCCACCACGCTGACCAACGGGTACGACTGATCCAGGTCTACCTGGCGCCGCAGCCAGCGGGGGAATCCAACGCGTACACCAGCCTCCTCAGCCAATCGTACAAGATCACGGGCCTCTCGGCGGGAGGCAGGCGCCGAAATCAGGAGGACGTCAAATCCACTCCGGACCGCCGTCTCTGCACTGAGGCTAGTGTTGAGAACTCCCGAAACGCCGGTGACGGCGAATGAATCATCAGCCCCGATGACCGCGATCGGCCTTTCAGTATCCAACGACAGTCCCATCCTTCCTCATTTCAGACACACCAAAGTACTCGCCGCGCAGGTCTTTGGGAGACCCGTTAGGAGGTCTACGATTCGCCATGGGTGGTTTGAAGCCGGGAAATGCGCCCGCCCGGCCCAACTGCCCAAACTGCGCCTTGAGGACTCGCGCCAACGGCCCAATAGTTCTCTCCATCAAGTCCGGCCCAGCTCAGGCCGCCGTCCGTGCTCCACGCTGATCCGGTCGGTGCCACCGCAATCACCGTTGCGGTCGGGGCTCCCGGGACGTAGGAGGACCCAAACACCGATCCACCGAGGCCTGAATCCCCTGCCATCGCCCACGTCATTCCACCATCCGCGGTAAGAGCAGTGTGACCATACGCCGAATCCGGTCTGGCGAAATCACCCCCCAACGCGATGCCGGTGGTCGGATCCAGAAAGCTGAGCGTGAAGATGCCGGAAGAGCCACTGAGCGAAGGGATAGGTGTCGCGGAGCTGGCCCAAGACGCGCCGTAGTCGCTAGTGCGGAAAACTCGCGTGTCAACGCTCGAGGCGCCGGTGCCGAACCAGGCGCTGCCGTCGGGACCGGTTACCAGGCACGTGCCGCTCGAGGCGAAGGCCCCCTCTCCAGGGTGGGCATCCTCGAGCAGACCGGGGTCAACCCGCGTCCAGGAATCGCCACCATCCTCGGTAACCATCAGCATGAAGTCTGAATCCGGCGCATCGCTGAAGACAATTCCACGCTCCGAATCCCAGAAAGACATACAATCAAAGAATCCTGCGGGCTCGCGGACACGGTAAACCTCGGCCCAACTCGCTCCTCCATCCTGGGTCCGGTAGATGCGGGAGCTCTCGCCCTCGCCGGCCGTCATCAGGAAGGCCAGATCGGCGTCTATGGCATGTACGTCACGAAATTCGAGCGACTCGGCACCCGCTACTTGCCCCACCTGCCAGATCTGGCCGCCGTCCACGGATCGACCGAAAGTGCCTTGATTTCCGCTGACCCAGACCACCTGGTCAGAGACGGCATTTATAGCCTGAAGGCGTGCACTGGTATTAGCGGTCTGTTGAACGAACGAGGCCCCCGACAGCGGCTGCGGCGGGGCGTCAGACGAAGTACAGCCGGCGAGGACTACGAAAGCTGCAAGAATCAGGCTGCGCATGTGGAAACGGCGGGGATCCGCAGGGGTGATTAGGGATACCAACAAGCTAGGGCTGAACGCCTTTCCTCGCAGTAAAAACCCCCGTCCTATGTCCGCACGTACCGTATTGATTGGCGCCGCAGTTCTCTTGGGACTGGTTGGCTATCTGACCTTGGGTGTCCAGTCGGAGGCCAGCGCCTCGAACAAAGTAGTGGTCTACAAGAGCCCAACCTGTGGGTGTTGCGAGGCCTGGATCGACCACATGAAGGAGGCCGGCTTCGACGTAGAGGTCCACGACCTTCAGGATGTCGCCTCCGTGAAGGACGAGCAGGGCGTCTACCCGCAGCTGCGTTCCTGTCACACGTCGCTTGTGGGCGGCTACGTTCTGGAGGGCCACGTACCAGCGGAGCAGGTCGCGCGCATGTTGGCTGAACGACCAGACATCCGCGGACTGGCTGTGCCCGGAATGCCCATCGGATCCCCTGGCATGGAGCAGGGCAGCTCGGAAAACTATCAGGACTACGATGTGGTGGCCTTTACAAATGATGGCGAGATGACGGTGTACTCCAAAGAGCTCGCCGGCTCCTGATCCGGAGTCTGTGCAACGCTCTTCCTGCGCCGCTGCCGTGCTCGCGGTTGTGGCCGGCTGCGCCCAGCCCCAACCCCCCGACGTAGTCTCACCGAAACCGTTTGAGCGGACGGTAATCGGTGGCGTTGTGGGAATCAGTTCCACGTTCGGACACGTCGTTGACCTTGATGCCCAGGTGGAGGTGGTGTCGAGCGGCTACGGATGGTCAGAAGGACCGGTCTGGGTCAATGCAGAGGTCGGCCTGCTGTTTTCAGACGTACCCGGCAACACGATATATCGTTGGCATCCCGATTCGGGGACTACGCTGTGGCTGACCCCCTCCGGTTCTACGGGGTCAGGGACCCCGGGGGGAGAAGGGGGTTCGAACGGACTGACCCTGGACGCAGCGGGTCGATTAGTTCTGGCACAGCACGGCGATCGGCGAGTCGCCAGACTCACGGGCTCCTTGGACATGCCTGCGCCGCAGTTCGAGACCATCATAGATGCCTATGAAGGCCAGGCTTTCAACAGCCCAAACGATCTGGTATACGGGTCAGATGGCTCGCTCTACTTCACGGATCCGACGTATGGACTCGCCGGGCCGGACGAGGCAGAACTGGATTTCGCTGGGGTTTATCGCCTTTCGATCGCGGGCGAGCTGACCCTGATAGACGGGGCGCTGACTCGACCGAACGGGATTGCGCTATCTCCCGATGGGCGAACGCTTTATGTCGCGAATTCTGACCCGGGAGCATCGCTTTGGATGGCCTATTCGGTTCAGGCAGACGGTCACGCTACCGATGGGCGGCTCTTCTTCGACGCTACGCATCTGGTGAGCGAGGACAATCCCGGCTTTCCGGACGGGCTAAGCCTTGACGTTGCAGGTCGGCTGTTCGCGACGGGTCCCGGCGGAGTTCTCGTATTCAGCCCTGAGGGCGAGCACCTCGGCACCATTCGCACCGACGGTCCGACCGCCAATCTTGCATTCGGCGAGGATGGTACTGTGCTCTTTCTTACCTCGAACAGTCATCTGGCGCGGATTCAGACGCTGACCCGCGGCCTCGGATTCTAAGCGATCGTCAGTCCGAAGCCTCCAGGCGCCGGACTCTGATATTCCTGAACCACACGCGATTCCCGTGGTCCTGAAGCGCGATGTGCCCGGCAAGCCTCCGGCCGTATTCCGCGTGGTTGACCCATTTGCTGTCTGCCACGCGGCTGTTCCAATCATCGCTGTAGAGTTCGTAGCTGACCACCATGTTGCCGTTTAGCCAGTGCTCGACGTGAGGCCCGTGGGCTACGATGCGGGTTGCGTTCCACGCTCCGACCGCTGACACAGCGCGAGGGTCAGCCGCGTGTACATCGTAGTTGGCACCGGCGAGCCGGTCTCCCCCCTGTTTGGCATCGGGATGCGCGAGATTGTCCAGTATCTGATACTCGGGACCCGTCATCCAAGGGGCGTCGAACTCCTCGCTGACTCGGTAAATGATGCCTGAATTCCCGGCCTCCGAGATCTTCCACTCCAACTCCAGTTCGAAATCGCCGAACTGGTCACGGGTCACGATATCGCCACCATCGTCTCCGCCCGGCACATAGGCCAAGTTGCCATCCTCGATTACCCATGCGGCAGGCAGGGTCTCCCGGTCAAAGCCCCGGAAAGCATCAATCGAGGTGCCGTCGAAGAGCGTGATCCATGCCGATTCGCTTGAAGCTTTCATTTCATGTTCGGCTGGGTCGTGGTCGTCGTCGTGGCCGTCTGTACAACCCAAAGCCAGAACCGTCACCAATGCGAGAGCGAGAGATTTCATGAGTAGTCAGTCTTCAGTTTCTCGTGGAGGTAGGCTAGAACGGCCTTCGACTGGCGGACGCCCTTGTACTCGTCAACCTCGGATCCCTCGAACTCAATTCCGACCCAGCTCCGGTAGCCTGCGTCCAGCGTGATCCGCATGAGTCGCTCAAAATCGATGGGGGACCGATCACCGGCCCAGTTCGTCCGGAAATGCGGACCGGTGGGATCGTCCGACATGATGTGGGTTTTGAAACTCACGGCCTTCGCATAGGGCATGAGTTCCTCGGTGCCCTTGTAGAAGTCGTACTGGTCTCCGTTTCCGATGTCCCAGTTCCCAAAGTCGGGGAGAGTGCCGCACCGCTCGTGGTCTACGGTCTGCATCACCTCGGCCAGCCAGGCGCCGTTGGAGGAAATCCCGCCGTGGTTTTCCACAATGACGTTGATGTCCTGTGCCGCTGCCACTTCCGTGAGCCGGCGTAGCCCGTCTGCAGCCAGCCCTTTCTGCGTGTCCCAGTCGCCCTCGCTCTGGGCGTTCACCCGGATGGAATGGCATCCCAGAAATGAGGCGGCATCAATCCAGCGCCTGTGATTGTCAATGGTCTGTGCGCGTGCTGCGTCGTCCGGGTCGCCAAGGCGCCCCTCGCCGTCACACATGATCAAGACACTGGTGACATCGTGATCGGCTGCTCGCTTGGCCAGTTCCCTCAGGTACTCCTCGTCCGTCCGTCGGTCCGTAAAGAGGCCGTTTACGTACTCGATGCCGCTGATATCGAACTCGTTTCGAGCGACCACAGCGAAATCCAGAGGGTCCAACGTGCCCGACCGAATGGCGCGGTGCAGTGACCACTGCGCCAATGAGATGGTGTAGAGGCTGGCGGAGGCGGTGCTCTGGGAATACTCAGACCCCTCGGCGTAGGCCTCGCGGCTCTCCTCGGCGCAGGCTCCAAGAATGAAACCGGCTCCAGTTGCCAGTGCTGAGTGTTTCAGGAAATCTCGTCGTCTCATGCTTCCTCTACCGGGACCTTGTCGTTGAACGTAAACATAAAGAACAGCATGATGGCGGCGGCGAAGGCGGCCGGAATGTACCAGAAGTCCTGCCACTGCAGAGAAGTCAGGGCCTCGGAGCCGGCCAGGAACGAATTGAACACGTTGCCGGCAATCTGAGCGCCGATAAACATGCCGAGTCCGTAGGTGACCAGGACCAGCATTCCCTGCGCCTGACCACGGAAGGCGGCCGTGGCTTTCTTGTCCACGTAGATCTGTCCGGTGACAAAAAAGAAGTCGTAGCAGACGCCATGCAGCAGGATGCCGCCGGCAATCATCCAGAACACGCCGGCTGGAGCGGCCATCGCAAAGAGCAGATACCGGAGGACCCACGCGCCCATGCCCACTACTAGCATCCACTTCACCCCCAACCGTATGAAGAAGAGCGGCATGAGGAGCATGAACACCACCTCAGACATCTGCCCGAGCGACATGGTGGCCGCGGGATTCGAAGCACCCGCAGCGTTAACAAAGATCGGCGCGAAATTGTAATAGGCCGCCAGCGGAATCGAGATCAGGAAGGAGCTGGCCAGGAA
>JBLFXH010000021.1:0-22213 GCA_047611125.1 Rhodothermales bacterium | reverse complement strand
TGTTAGGATCAGGGAGGCAGTCGACTCTGCGACGTCAGTTGGTGTGCTACGCCGCTGATGTTGCGGGCGTGGGGGCCGTTAAGTAGATGTCATGTTCCTTTTTACAGGTTGCACTTTCCTGTAAATAAACCCAACAAACACGCATGACATGATGAGTGTACTTGTACTGCTATAAGCCAAATAAAAACGAGAGCAGGTGTCTGAACTGAGTCCCGCATCGACTGAGTTATTCCTGGGGACCAGAGCGTACGACCGTACCGACATCACGGCGTATTTGAACGATGATGGTCAAACGTTTGTACTTATTGAGAACTGGAAAGCGAAGGCGCAATACGAGAAATACTTAGCTTGGAGAACGGAAACAGGCGTTATGGCAAAATTGGCTTCACTTCTCGAAGAGCCGGCCTCAATGCGGTATTTTGATGCGGTAGCGGCATAGCCTGAAGTAGCGAGTAGCAAGAAAACTTATCTGTGTTGGATGCAAGAATCAGATTGGGATAATTTCAGCCGTCACTGCTTCGACACAAAACAAGCGCATGTTGCTGATGACTAAGCAGGGTGGATAGAATCCAGATATTGAGCGAGTTATAGAACCGATTCTTTTTGCCTAACCCAAAGCAGACAATGCAAATATTTACTTATTTAGTCGCAATATTACTTGCGATATCTATGTGTTCATGCGATACGGCTGGATCATATGTTCATGATGATGAACAAGGAATTCAAACTGATTTTGAACCGCCAACCGTTGAGTTTTTAGACCCTTCTCAAAGAGTCTTTGGTGATGTTGAGCTGGTCGTGGTAGCCTCAGACAACGAGGGCGTTACTCGTGTTGTGTTTGAAGCACATTTGGACAATCAGTCGCTGATTATCGGAGAGGACTCCACGGCAAATGAAAATAACTCATATAGCGTGTATTGGAGTTCCGGTGAGTTTCCACGTGGAGACTGGAAGATCTACGCAGTTGCATACGATGCCGCAGGCAATACGGAATCAGCTATTTTTCAAGTAACACTTGGAATTCTGTTACGCGGCGGCGGACTCTCAATAGGCGATTATTACCAGGGAGGCATAGTATTTTACATTGATGACACCGGTCGACATGGACTAATAGCATCTTTCAATGACCTAGGCGAGACTACTTTCAACAAATCCGGTCTTGCTATTTCTGGTGCGACCGGAGATGGAGTTGGTGCCGGAAGAGAGAACACCCGTAAAATTATTGCTCTTAATGGAAACGGCGGCCGCAATTACGCCGCAAAAATGGCTGGTGATCACGTTAGTCCCTACCCGATTTTTGATTGGTCAACTTGGCAAATTGCTTGGGTTAATGCGGACGACTGGTATTTGCCCTCGAAGTACGAATTGAATTTACTGTATGAACAAAGAGATCATATTGGTGATTATAAATCTCTGCATTTTTATTGGAGTTCGACTGAGACAAACTCCCACTATGGGTGGGTTCATAATTTTCTCAGGAATATTCAAAAAATACAATTCAAGGACTACTCATCTCAAGTGCGTGCAATTAGGACATTCTAGCAGAGGGTCCGTAAACGCCCTTGGACTATCTGTTTGGGTTTACCCACTGAGAGAGAGACGTGCAAATGACACTGTGGTCGCGACATAACAAGCGCATGTGGCGGGCGCGCACGACTGGCTGAGTCGGTCTGAATCGATTACTTCCTGGAAGGTGGGTGAACTGCTCGGTCGTAGAAGCTGTCGGAAGTCGACGTGGATCAGATAAAGAGGCTGCTTCACTTCACCGACATACCCCAGGCGCAAGTTGGCAGGCAGTTTGCCATCTCAATTAGCGTCATTCGTGATATTATCCAGGGGAGGACCTGGCATCACGTAACATTATCTGAAATCACGCCAAGTCAGATTGACCAAGCCGTGAAGGCGAGCTAAGTTCGGGGTCTCACTGAACTGCCCATCACCGGCAGCCTCGCATCTGCGGGGTCCTGATTGCATGTATAGTGCATGGCGGGGAATTGGGTCTTGACCATGATGGAGGGCAAATACGCTCTAATCGGGTCAAAAGGGTCACTGGAGAGGTGGCAGAGTGGTCGAATGCACTGGTCTTGAAAACCAGCGTGCCGCAAGGTACCGTGGGTTCGAATCCCACCCTCTCCGCATGCTGATCGGCCGCGCGCACAAAGTGCGCCCGTGAGGAGCGCCCAGCCGAGCCGAGCTTGCTCGAGCGAGAGTTGGGACCGAGCACGGGCCCGCGTTAGCGGGCGGCGGCCGATGGATGCTTCGCTCCCCCCCAGAGATGTGCGAGCGAAGCGAGCAAATCCCACCCTCTGCCCCCCCCTCCAAGGGACAGATCGCAAAGCGAGCGCCTCCCGCTCTTCCGCCCCCTTCCCCATCTCTTCGCGTAACCCAGGCACACATGTGACCGTATCTACGCTGAAATACGGAGATTCTGTCACGGCCTCTCCGACCTGCAACCACCTCCCACAAGGCTGCGTGTACCGCCCTTCAAGCGTCTCAACGCTCTCAGTACACGTTTCACGGACTTCCAAAGGCCATGCGCTTCCGCACTCTTTCCTTCGCCCTTCTCGGCGCTCTGTTCGTCGTGCCTGCCGCCTCAGCGCAGCAGGTAATCTCTTTCGACGAAGCGGTCGTGATCGCTCTCGACCAGAACTCGACGCTCCGGAGAGCGCGCAACAATGTCGAGATGCAGGAGACGTCGCTTACGTCGGCCAAGGCCGCCCGGCTGCCTACCCTCAATCTGGGTTCTAGCGCAGGCAGAAACTGGGGCCTCCAGTTCGATCTGACCACAGGCTCCCTGGAGAACCAGTCCAGTGACCGCTTCTCACTTAGTGCCAGTTCAGGAATCACGCTATTCAACGGGTTCGCCATCGGAGCGGGCATTGAGCAGGCCAAAAACAACCTAGCTGCCACCGAGGCCGCCTACGGACGTAGCCAGCAGACCGTGGTGTTCACGGTCATCTCCAACTATCTCCAGGTCATACTGGACCAGGAGCAGATCCGTATCCGCGAGGAAGACCTCGAAGCCCAGGTTCGGCAGTTAGAACGCATTTCGGAATTCGTTCGAGTGGGTCAGCGACCTATCTCGGACCAGTACACGCAGGAAGCCAACACGGCGAACGCAGAGGCCATACTGCTTACCGCGCAGCGCTCCCTTCAGCTGAGCGAGTCTCGACTCATCTCGACGTTGCAACTAGATCCTCTCGAGGCCTTCGTGTTCTCGGCCCCTTCGGCCGATGACATCTCTTTGGCCGCACGGACCTATGATCCGAACGATCTGCTCGTGGCCGCATACGAAGCACGCGGCGATCTGATGGCTCAGGAATACGCCATTCAGGCTGCCGAGCAG
The DNA here is from genome assembly GCA_047611125.1 of Rhodothermales bacterium. GTDB lineage: Bacteria > Bacteroidota > Rhodothermia > Rhodothermales > UBA10348 > JABDJZ01. The sequence continues at coordinate 18,867 of JBLFXH010000021.1, read as the reverse complement.
GGTATCACAATCGCGAAGTCGTCCAAATTGCCGCGTGTGAGCGCAAATGCCGGTTTCGGATCCAGCTACTCGTCGTTCGGCCGGGATCCGTTGACCGGCGAGAAATCCAGCTTCGGATCGCAGTTGAATGACAACCGGTCCGAGAATATTGGTATCAGCCTCAGCGTTCCAATCTTCAATCGCTACCAGACCCGCACGTCTGTCGAGCGCGCCCAGGTTCAGCTGAACAACGCCAACCTGGACATGGAGACCCTCCAGCAGTCAATTGCTCTGGAAGTCCGCCAATCCTATCTGGACTATCAGACGGCAGTCAAGCGTCTGGAAGTCACCGAGAAGCAACTGCGGGCATCCCGTCAGGCTCTCGAAGTTGAGCAGGCTCGCTACGACGTTGCCTCGTCCACTCTAGTCGAGTTGACCCAGGCCCGGGCCAATTTCGTGAGCTCCGAAAGCGGGCGCGTGCAGGCCATCTACCAGTTCCATCTTCAGCACAGGTTGATCGAATACTACCTGGGCATCCTGAATCCTACCGAGTCCCTCTTTTAGGACTCGCTGACTCTGCTAATCTCCTCCCTCTCTCCCTATGGCGAAGAAAAAGAAGAACGCTACGAAGCGTCTCCTGATAATTATTGGTGTTCTGGTCGTTCTTCTTATCGTGGCTGCGTTTGCTGCGAGGGCCTTTCTAGGCAATAGCGAAGAGGCCACTGAAGTTGAAATCGAGGTGGCCGAGACTCGGACGCTGACCCAAGTCGTGACTGCGTCTGGCCGTGTCCAGCCGGAGATCGAAGTAATCATCAGTCCTGATGTATCCGGCGAGATTGTCGCCCTCAACGTCAGGGAAGGCGACCACGTCGTGAAGGGCGAACTGCTCGCGCGCATCAAGCCTGATTTCTACGACGCTCAGGTCGAGCAGGCTCAGGCCAGCCTTATGCAGTCTCGGTCGAGTACGGCGCAGAGACGCGCAGAACTGCTGACGGCTGAACTGGAGTACAATCGTCAAAAGACACTGCACGACTCGGGAGTCACCTCCGATGCTGACATTCAGGCAGCCGAGAACCGGTTCGAGACGGCGAAGGCCGGCCTGGAAGCCTCTCAGTACGCCGATGCAGCTGCGAACGCGCGGCTTCGTGAGTCGAGAGAGCAGCTGGCCAAGACCTCAATCTTTGCCCCAATCAACGGTACCGTCTCTCGCCTAAACGTCGAACTCGGCGAACGCGTGGTCGGGACGACCCAGATGACCGGTACCGAGATGATGCGCGTTGCAAAGCTCGACGCCATGGAAATCGAAGTGGACATCAACGAGAATGACGTGGTCAACGTTGCCCTCTCTGATACCGCCGCCATCGAAATAGACGCCTATCCGAATCGGCAATTTCGCGGAATAGTGACCGAGATCGCCAACTCAGCTCGGGTGGCAGGCGCCGGCACGCAGGAGCAGGTCACCAACTTCCCGATCAAGATTCGAGTACTCGATGCGCACAACATGGAATCAGCCTTGGCGGCCGGTTCGATGTTGGCGGTAGCCGCCGAGAGCCCAGTCGGCGCTGATCCGATCCCAAACTTTCGCCCAGGTATGAGTGGCACGGTGGACGTCTTTACGGAAACGGTTCGCGACGTGGTGGCCGTTCCAATTCAGGCCGTCACAGTGCGCGATTTCAACGCCATCAAACGTGACGCGCAGACAAAGGCTCGTCGTAGCCGGGCTGACTCGACCGCAGTAGAAGAAATCCCGGACGATGAGGATCTGCGCCGTGTGGTGTTTGTCATTGTTGACGGTGCGGCACAGATGATGGAGGTCGAGACTGGGATTACCGACGACACTCACATCCAGATTACCTCAGGACTCTCGGGCGGTGAGGAGGTCATTATCGGACCCTTCCGCGCTGTCTCCAGAACGTTGAGCCCAGAAGATGCCGTGACCGTCGCGGATCGAAATCGGGCATCTTTGACTCGCGACTAGCGCGAACGAGGTAAACATGACGGATTCCGACCGCAACCGCCCCATCATCGAACTGAAGGGCGTCAAGAAGATCTACCAGATGGGCACGGAACGTGTTCGTGCGCTTGACGGCGTAGATCTGGTCATCAACCAGAACGAGTACGTGGCCATAATGGGCCCATCGGGCTCTGGCAAGTCAACGATGATGAACATCATCGGGTGCCTGGATTCTCCGACGGACGGGACCTATGTCCTGAACAGTCAGGAGGTCAGCGAGATGGATGACAACGAGTTGGCCAACGTCCGAAATCGCGAAATCGGTTTCGTATTCCAGACGTTCAACTTGTTGCCACGTGTCAACTGTCTACAGAATGTCGAGCTGCCCCTGATTTATTCGGGGCGCCGCAAGGCTGAACGAAAGGAAATGGCGGAGCAGGCGCTCCGCAACGTTGGTCTGGGAGATCGCATGACGCATCGCCCAAACGAACTATCAGGTGGTCAGCGCCAGCGTGTCGCGGTCGCCAGGGCCATTGTGAATGAGCCCTCGATTCTGCTAGCTGATGAGCCCACAGGTAATCTGGACACGAAGACCGGCAACGAAATCATGCTGCTCTTCGAGGCGCTCTACCGGCGAGGCAATACGCTGCTGGTTGTGACGCACGAGGAGGAAGTTGCCCGGCACGCGCGCCGCATCATTCGCCTCCGTGATGGACTCATCGAGATCGACGAGCGCGTGGACGCCCCCGCACTTGCCGGAGCGCACATTGAGAACGTGCTGGCCGAGACCAACTCCGACGACTGAGTCCCGCGCTACTGTTTCCAGGTACACTCGTACTTCTGCTCCCGGTGCTCGAATCGGACCTCCTTGTCCTCGAACCGCTTAACCTCGACCACCTGAAATGGGACGGCGAGCGCGCTGAGCGTGATACAGTCGAGTGCGGGCTTGTGGAATAGATAGCTGACCAGCACGTGGTCTTCCATCTCTTCGACGGACTCCACTTCAATGTGGTAGCCCCCGGAATCGGTCGGAATTGCGATGACAACCACAACCGACTGCGTAAAGTCCACAGACTGAAATGGAGCGAGCGGCCGCAGCTGCGTCTGAGCCTCCACCCAAGCCACCGAGTCTCTGAGAACCCACTCGGCAACCTCGGTAACTGACCCGCTCTGGCCGATTCCGACCGCCTCGAAAAAGAGGTAGTCGCCCTCGGACAGGATGTCGCTGTCGGCGCCGCAGCCAGTGATCAATACCAGGCCAAAGGCGGCAAAGAGGAGCAGTAGGTTTTTCACGCGGGGGCATGTTTGTCGGAGAGATGCATGGGACGCCCCAAGGTTGCTATTGTATCCCCACTCGTCCACGAACAGACTCAATAATCGCATCCGAGTCATAGGCGATACCGTTCCGGAAGACCAGTTTCACGCGCCTGATATCCCGAGGAATAGCATCCGGGGCACCCTCAATGACAAAGAGGTCCGCGGCCTTCCCCACTTCCACGCTTCCGGTTTCGTCATCGATCCCAAGGATCTTCGCTCCGTTCAGGGACATGATCCGTACGGTTTCTGCGGCCGAGAAGCCCGCCTCGCGAAGCAGTTCGTAGTTCCTTTGATCCCCGTATCCCGGCAGCGCCCCGCCGTACCCCGTGGGATCCACGCCGGCGGCGAGTAGCCCGCCAGCCGCTACAAAAGCACGCTCAAAGGCCTGAGCCTTCGGAAACAGTCTTGTCCACAAATCGGAACCTTGCTCGGCAATGGATGCTCGGGTCAGAAGAAAGTCTCCCTTGACTTCCTCGGACATCGCGTCCAGAGTCCGCTGCTCCAGTGGCGGGCGATTGGGGACGTACATCTCATACACCGCGAGGGTTGAGGTCATCGGCACCCCCGCATCAATCATGGTGCGGAATGTCGATTGAACCTCCTCGGAGTCCAGATCCACCTCCAACAGCGAGTTGCGGAAGTCGGACGGACAAGTGTCCGGCGCCCGGTCTGTATCGTAGTCGGTGTTCGTAAAGAAGCCGTGCTCCAGATTGTCGATGCCTGCGGCTACCGCCTCCTTGAAACTCACCGAGCAGAGGTGACCGGTTACCTTGACGCCGTACTTGTGCGCCTCGTCTACGGCGGCCGCTAGTTCATCCTTGGTGATCAGCGTGTAGGCCTTGATCCAGTCCACACCCTCTTCGGACCAATATCGAACGACACGCCGCGCATCCTCCGTCCCGCTGACGCGGGTCATGTACGTCATCCCCTCGCCGCCGGTCATGTATGGTCCGGTGACAAACATGCGCGGGCCGGCACGCTCTCCGCGTTCTACCGCCTGCTTGAGATTGAGCTCGCTGTAGGGCGCGTAGGAGCCGGTGGTTCGAATAGTGGTGACGCCTGACGCGAGATAGAGCAACGGCGCCGTTTCGCTCAGCTGGACGAGCCGGGCCGACGTGGTGTAGAACGTGTGGTTGTGCATGCCTACAAAGCCCGGAAATACCGTATGCCCGTCCAGGTCATGCACTGAAGCGGAAGCCGGGATGTCCACCTCCGGCCCAACTGCCGTTATCCGGCCGTCTTCGATCAACACGGTGGTACCACTCTGCACGGGCGTTCCAGTCCCGTCCAAAAGGCGGACGTTTGTCAGGGCGATGACCTCTGCGTCATCCGCCACGAACTCGCGCACTTGAGCCGACATGCTCTCGGCCCGTTGCCCGAATGACGGAGCAACCAAAAGGAGAAGCAGAAACGAGATCAAGGAAGCGCGCATAACGGGACTCGGTTGGATCTCCTAATAAACGACCCTACTGGTCTACCTCAAACACCATCTTCATCCCCGAAGCCAGATGCTCGGCGATGTGGCAGTGGATCATCCATTCTCCCGGATTGGATACTTCCAGCAGGATCTCGATCTCTGAGCCGACCGGAACGAGGACGGTGTCCTTCCACGCGCGGTGGTTGTTGGCCTCCCCGTCTACGCTCAACACTATGAAACGCTGGCCGTGAAAATGAATGGGGTGCTGCATGGCATGCCGGGCACCCTCGTCATTGCGCAGCCGCACTCGGACCAGATCACCGGCGCTGAAACTCCAGGCCACGTCCATGTTCTCGGTGCCGGCATCCGGGTCACGCAGGATCCAAGACACCTCCTGACCGGTGCTCGACCAGTTCATGTGAGGCATCGTCCCGGTCCATTCGACCGGGTTGAAATAGGATTGGTCGAGGAGCATCATCTGGCCCGTGATGGCAGGTAGACCTTCGGTGCGAAGCATGATGTCCAGAGTCAGCAGGGGAAGGTCCGCTTGTAGCTCAGACGGAAGCGCCGCAGGTACGTCCGCTTCGGATCCAGGTCCAACTTGTGACGACGCCGTCTCTCCGCTCGGAGCACCGACGGTCAGAAAGCCGAGCGTGTCCACCTGGCTAAAGAACCGGCCTCTCGCGTGGTCAATGGATTGAACCCGATTAGTGATGGCGTAGCGGCCCGGAGTGCCGGCCGTCAGATCCACCACGTAGCGTTCGGCGGGGGCAATGACGGTACTTTCCACCCAAACGGGCTCAGCAAATGGACCCACATCGGTTGCCATGACCTCTAGGGCGTGGCCGTCCACAGACCAATTGAAGGTGCGGGTGTTCGAGACGTTGGTCAAGAAGAGTCGCAGACGCTCGCCCGAACTAACCGCCAGGTCAAACCGAGGCTTGTCGTTCGTGAGCATGAGATTCCCGAAGCGACCCATAAGGGCGAAGTTGGGCGCCTCACGTCCGTAGGGTAGTTGGCGGCCCTGCTTCAGCAGCAAGTCATCCAACACCAAGAGCTCTTCCCGCCGAACCGGAGGGAGCCAGTCCGCGTCGACGCGAATGTTGCCAAAGAGCCCGGCATCCTGCCAGATGTCTTCCCGATGGTGGGGATGATACCAGTAGATACCTGCGTCCGGAAATCGCAGGCGATACACGAATTGCTCTCCCACGGGAATCGGATCCTGGGTCAGTCCTGGGACTCCGTCGAACCGATTTTCAAGACGCAATCCGTGCCAGTGCACCGCGGTGGGCTCGGGCGTGTCATTCGTGACCACCACCACAATCTCTGAACCTCGATCAACCCGAATGGCCGGCCCGGGAATCTGGCCATTGTAGGCGAAGGCCGTCAACGCTTGCCCTCCGACCATTCGCTCTACGCGCGCAGCCCGGAGTCGCAGGGTGTCTCCATGAGCGAGCCGGACTTCGCGTGACTCGGCGGCGCGAGCAACTTCGGCCGCGTAGCGATCGCCTCCGCGTCTGCCGTCGCCATCGTCGCCATCGCCGAACGACTCCAGCTCAAGCGGAGAGACCGATGGCCGGGTACGATCCATCCCCGGCATCATTTGAACACCCGGCACCATGGCCGGTGGGACCCAACCATCGCCGGCTGGAGGCTCCGGAGGAAGAAACGCACTCATACCGATGAAGCCGTGGGCCTCCATTCGTGTGCTCGGCGAAAGCCCGCGCATCACCAAAGGGCCTTGCCGCACGGACGCCGCGGAGTCCGCTTCCGCCGAGACCCAGACCATGTACTTGTTGCGCGCGAGGAGGCCAGGTCTGCTGACTCCATTGTCCACGAGACCGAGCCGCTTCAGGTTTCCCAAGGTGGGATCGACCACCCAAGCCACGTAGTAGCGGTAGTCGCCCAGCGCCGCAGGCTCAGGTAGACCCCCAAGTTCAAACTCGGTCACATACCGGTGTCGGCCGTCCCGGTCCACATCCACGGTGAAGGGCGTTCCGGGTGGACGAACAAGACGTACGCTGCCCGTCGCACCATAGACTCGAGCGGCGGGCTCCAGCTTGATACAGTGGTTGTCACCCGGAGGACAGGCCTCTACGTTTCGCCATGGGGCTGCGCCGCAGGGCGATGCTGTCCAGATTACACACGCAATGGCGAGGTACAGGGCCGCTCTCATCCCAGCTTGATGGCAGTCTCCATCTGGGCGATGCTGTCACGCATCTGTGCGGCCTTCTCGAACTCGAGGTTTTCGGCCGCGGCAAGCATGTCGTTGCGCATCTGGACAAGCAGGTCTCGCTTCTGGTTTGCGTCTAGATACTTCACGAGTGGATCGGCCACCGCCAACTTCTCATCCGGTCCTACATAGTAGTCCTGTCGCCCGGTCTCCTTCTTCTTCTCCTCCGCGATGATGGTCCCTTGCATGATCTGCTCACGGGTCTTGAGTACCGTTCTGGGCGTGATTCCATGCTCCTCGTTGTAGGCAAGTTGGATTTCACGGCGCCGACTGGTCTCGTCCATCATGCGCTCCATGGAGCCGGTGATTTTATCGGCGTACATCAGAATTCGGCCATTGACGTTTCGAGCTGCCCGGCCGGCGGTCTGGATGAGAGACCGGTCCGAGCGCAGAAAACCCTCCTTGTCCGCGTCGAGTATTGCGACCAAGGAGACCTCGGGCAAATCGAGTCCCTCCCGCAGCAGGTTGACGCCGATGAGCACATTGAACTCTCCCAGCCGCAGGTCACGCAGTATCTCTACCCGCTCCAGAGAGGCAATGTCGGAGTGCAGATACCGCACCTTGACGTTGAAGGAGGCCAAGTAGTCGGCCAGATCCTCCGCCATGCGCTTGGTCAGCGTGGTCACGAGCGTGCGCTCACCCTTCCTGGCCACTTCCTGGACTTCGTGCAGCAGGTCATCGATTTGCCCCTTGGAGGGCCGAATAGTGACGATGGGGTCCGGAACCCCGGTGGGCCGGATGATCTGCTCGACGAACACCCCACCGCACTGCTCCAATTCGAAGTCACCCGGGGTGGCACTCGCGTAGATCACCTGGCTCTGCTTGGCCTCAAATTCCTCGAAGGTCATCGGGCGGTTGTCCATGGCCGACGGAAGACGGAAGCCATGCTCGACAAGCGTAAGCTTGCGCGCGCGGTCACCGTTGTACATGGCGCGAACCTGCGGCAATGTCACGTGACTCTCGTCAATCACCGTTAGGTAGTCATCCGGGAAGTAGTCCAGGAGACAGTAGGGGCGCTCGCCGGCCTCCATGCCGGTGAGATGACGTGAGTAGTTTTCGATTCCCGAGCAATAGCCCACCTCCCGCATCATCTCGATGTCAAAGAGAGTGCGCTGCTCCAGTCGATGCGCCTCGAGCATCTGCCCGGCGTCGCGGAGAACCGCCAGGCGCCAGTTCAACTCGGTCTGGATGGACTTGACCGCCTCCTCAACCTTCTCCTTGGGCGTAACGAAGATCTTGGCTGGATAGATGGTCAGAACCGATTCGACCGACACCTCCTGGCCCGTCTCGGGATCGAAGATCGAAATTTTCTCGACCTCATCGCCCCAGAACTCCATCCGGTACGCCCGGTCTTCCAGGTAGGCGGGGAATACTTCAACCACATCGCCCCGCACTCGGAACGTGCCGGGCACAAACTCCGCCTCGCTTCTGGAATAGAAAATGGTAATCAGCCGTTTCAGTAGCGCGTTGCGCTCCACAGTCGTACCGACGGTGACCTGAACAATTTCGGACTTGAATTCCTCCGGCGATCCAAGGCCATAGATGCAGGAAACGCTCGCTACTACAATCACGTCTCTGCGCCCGGACACCAGCGAACTCGACGTCCTCAGCCGCATCCGGTCGATCCGATCATTGATCGACATGTCCTTCTCGATGTACGTATCCGAGTGGACGATGTAGGCCTCTGGCTGATAGTAGTCGTAGTAGGAGATGAAGAACTCCACGGCGTTGTTCGGAAAGAACTGCTTGAGCTCCGCGTAGAGCTGCGCCGCCAGAGTCTTGTTGTGGCTCATGACGAGCGTCGGACGGCCAGCTTGTTGGATGACGTTCGAAATAGTGAACGTCTTTCCCGTCCCAGTCGCGCCAAGGAGCGTCTGCTGACGGTCTCCCCGGTCTAGCCCCTCCAGTAATTCAGCGATGGCCTTCGGTTGGTCCCCGGTGGGCTGGAACTCGGACTCAATCTGGAAGGCGCTGGGGACGGCAGGCTGCATAGGCTTGGCTTGGCTGGACCCGGTTTCCACGATACTCCGGTCCAGAGGATCCGTTGGCGTGGCCCACCAACGGCCGCCAAATACCGCTTGAGGTGACGGTCCGAATGGCCGATAGAAAGGAGGAGTCCATACCCCTAAAGCATGCGAATCACTCAAACAACCTGGAGGCCAGGCCAGGTTCTGGCCCGTGGCGAGGCCCAGTGGGTCCTTGCCTTCGGCGATCGGCATCAGATTGCCGAGGCGTTTCCAGCCATCAAGGCCGCCTATCGGTCCGCGGTCATAGCATCCGGCTGCACATCGGGCGAGATCTACGACACCGAGGTGTCCGACGGTCGTGTCACCGTCACGGCGGTCACCTTTGACTCAACTCGCATTCGAGCCTCCTCGATGGAGGTTGGTGTGGACAGCTGCAGCCACTCCGCTGGAGCCGAGCTGGCCAAGCGGCTGGCCGCAGACGATCTGGCTCACGTATTTGTCCTCTCCGACGGATCTCGCGTCAACGGCAGCGCTCTAGCCCAAGGGTTCAACGACACGCTACCGAGTGGCACGCTTCTTACTGGCGGGCTCGCCGGCGATGGAACGCGCTTTGAGACAACGGTCGTGGGTTTGGATGAGGCGCCGACTCCCGGGGAGATCGTTGCTATCGGTCTCTACGGAGACAAGCTGTCTGTCGGCTTCGGCTCGTCCGGTGGCTGGGCACCCTTTGGCCCAGTCCGCCGCGTTACCGAGTCCGCGGCAAACGTCCTCCTTGGGCGCCGAATTGTACTGGGCCAGCGGGCCGAGGAAGAGACGGAGGCCGTGCGCGACACCATGGGGGCCGGACCAGTGATGACTGGATTCTACTCCTACGGTGAGTTGGCACCAACCGCCAACGCCGATTGGTGCCAACTGCACAATCAGACCATGACCAATACCACTCTACGCGAAGCTGCCTGATATGCATCGCCTTCTCCGTCGACAAGTCCGGAAGTACCTCGGTGAGGAGGGTGAACTGGATCCAGTGTTTTCTGAATTCCTCGGCGCGGTTGACGCTGCGTACGAGCAGTATGATGCGGATCGAAAGATCCTGGAGCGCTCCATGGATCTGAGCTCGGAAGAGCTTTACGAGGCCAACGAGCGCCTTCAGGATGAGATGCAGAACCAGGAATTGGTGCTCTCCCGGCTTCGAAGTTCACTGCGGTCTCTGCGTAGTGACGCAGATTTTTCGGGGGAAGATGCCCTCTCTATCAGTCGACTTCTGCAGGAACAGATTGACATGCGAAACCAGGCGGAAGAGGCCCTGCTGGACCGTGAGCGTCGTCTTCAACTTATTCTAGACGCCTCGCCCGATTGCATCTTCACTATGGACCCGGCAGGCATCATCACCAGCTGGAATGGCGGTGCGGAGCGGATCACGGGATTCGCTCCCGCCGAGGCGATCGGCGGGAGCATGAAGCTTTTTGTCCCAGATCCAGACGAGGTGGAGGAACACCTCAAAGAGGCCAAACTCACCAGCTACTCGCGCTCCGAGGGTTGGAGAAAACGCAAGGACGGCACTGTGTTCTGGGGAGATGCGACCCTCTGCGCCCTACGCGATGACGAGGGCTATCTGCGTGGCTTCGTCAAGATTGCCCGTGACCTGACCTCACAGCGTCGGGATGGCGAGGCGCTTCGCCTGACCAAGGAGGCTGCCGAGGCGGCGAGCCATGCGAAGAGTGAGTTCCTGGCCAACATGAGCCACGAGATTCGTACGCCCATGAATGCGGTCATCGGCATGACCAGCCTGTTGGAAGAGACTGATCTGACGCCTGACCAGCATAAAATGGTAGAGACCATTCAGTCCAGTGGCGGTGCTCTCCTGTCCCTGATCAACGACATTCTCGATCTCTCGAAGATCGAGGCCGGCAAGCTCAGTTTCGAGTCGGCGCGATTCGATCTCAAGTCGTGTTTCGCCTCGTCCATTGACGTCTTCCAGCCTCTGCTGAAGGGGAATTCGGTCCGATTGGCCTTGAATTACCACGCGAGCGCCCCCCGCTGGGCACTCTCGGATGAGACCCGCATCCGTCAGGTCCTGTTCAATCTCATTGGCAACGCAGTCAAGTTCACCACCTCGGGAGAGATCTCGGTGTCAGTATCGTCTCGCAAGAGAGACGGAAAGGCTTGGTATCACGCCTCGGTCAGGGACACCGGAATCGGCATCGAGTCCGGGATGTTGCTGAAGATCTTCCAGCCCTTCTCGCAGGTAGAGGATGCCCTGACCCGAAGCTCTGGGGGCACGGGGCTCGGCCTGGCCATTAGCAAGCGACTCGTGGAAGCTCTGGGCGGTGAGATCTGGGTGGAGAGTAAGGTTGGCACCGGAACCACCTTCCACTTCACGTTTGTGGTCACCGAGACGGACCAGACCCCAGAGGCTCCGGTCCAGGTGCTGGCACCCGACAGACCTGCCAAGCCACTCGCCAACGACATTCGTGTCCTGGTGGTCGAGGATAATCCCACAAACCAGAAGGTGGCCTGCCGCCTCCTGGAGCGAGCTGGAGTCATGGCCGATGTCGTGGAGAACGGCGCCCAAGCCGTCGAAATGGCCAAGACCGAGTACTACGAACTCATGTTCATGGACGTCCAGATGCCCGTCATGAACGGACTTGACGCAACACGGGCAATTCGTGAGCTGGACATCAAGCAGCCCCACATCATTGCCCTGACCGCGAACGCCATGGCAGAGGACCGTATTCGGTGCCTGGATGCCGGAATGGACGAGTATATGCGCAAGCCGATCGTGCTTGCGCACCTCAGAAATACGCTCGCCAACTACCAAGATCTGCGCCGTGCGAGACGCAGCTCTCTTGGTCAGACAGACTAGCGCTCGAAACCTCCCCATGCCGGAGGCATCCAAGCGGGCCCTAACCGACCCGTATCATGCACCGCGTTCTCCTGCCTCTCGTGGCCCTGTTCCTAGTAGCTGGCTGTGCTGCGACTGAAGAGCCTCAGACTACTACTCCAAAGTCCGCGACCCAGCAGGCTCCCTGGATTCTCCCACCGGATCTGGCCGCCGTCCCTGAGAAGTTGGAGGGGATGACGATCGAGGAATATGAGCCGGTCTCCACCTTGCGTGTGCCCGGCTTTGGCGTGCCGTCCTCCAAATACCCGTTTGTGGACGTCCACGGCCACTGGTTTCGGGCCTCCGGGTTTTCCGCGGGTCAGGTTGACACGCTGGTCGCTCAGTTCGACTCGCTCAATATGGCTGTAAGCGTCAACCTGAGTGGTGGAGCGGGCGATCGGCTCGAACGCGCCATTGCCAACACAGAGGGGCGGCACCCTTCGCGTTTCGTCACCTTCGCCAACGTCAATTTTGACAGCGTGGGTGCTCCGGGCTGGACGGAGAGAGCAGTTGCTCAATTGGCGGCTGACTTTGATGCTGGGGCACGCGGACTGAAGATCTACAAGAGTCTCGGGATGGATGTCCGGGACATCGCTGGGGATCGGGTGGCAGTGGACGATCCGCGACTGGATCCCATCTGGGCACTCTGCGGCGAACGCGGCATGCCGGTCCTGATCCATACCGCGGACCCTGCCATGTTCTGGCAGCCCCGCAACATGCACAACGAGCGCTGGCTGGAGCTAAGACTGCGTGCCCAACGTTATCGGCCGGCCGACCAGTTTCCGCCGTTTGATACCATCATGGGCGAGCAGCACTCGCTCTTCTCCAACCATCCCGGCACGACTTTCATTGCTGCCCATCTTGGCTGGCTAGGCAGCGACCTGGACCAACTAGGGGCGTTGCTAGACGCCAACCCCAATGTCTACACCGAAATCGGAGCGGTCGTTCAGGAGCTCGGCCGCCAGCCCCGTTTTGCGGCCTCGTGGCTGACCCAGTACAAGGACCGGGTTCTCTTCGGGAAGGATTTCTACAATCCGGTGGAATTCCACACCTACTTCCGCGTGCTTGAGACGGACCACGAGTACTTCCCGTACTACCGTAAATACCACGCCTTTTGGCGACTCTACGGACTCGCCCTACCGGAGGACGTACTCCGCGCCATCTACTACGAAAACGCCCTGCGCATCATTCCCGGACTGGAGCGCAGTCTGTTTCCGACGGCCTAGGAAACGACAGCCTAGCAGCGGCGGCCTAACGGAGCTCCAGTTTGATCCCTACCGATGGGACCACAGGCAGCTGATCGACCCTCTTGAACGTGAAGAGGTCGAAGTAGAAGAGGTTGTCGCGATTGAAGATGTTGATCGCTCCGGCTCGCAGCGTGCCGACGTAGCGACCCCGCTCGATTTTGCGCTGGATGAACACATCCACCCTGGCGTAGACCGGCTGGCGGGCGCTGTTCCGTTCTGCGTAAAGGATGCGATCGATACCCGCAGCCGAGGTCACATCCACGTCCGGCGTGAACAGGTACCACTCATCGAAACCGGCCGAGGGCGTAAAGGGAAGACCGCTCCCATACTGCCCCTGGACGGTCAGGCTGACCTCACCCTTCGAGACCGCCATGACTCCCTGCAGGTAGTGGCGCCGATCATGACCGGGCGTGTACTTGCCGCCGGAGGCGGTCTCGTACTCCACCTTGCTCAGCGAGTAGCTGACACTGCCACTGAGCATGGTCTCCCGAATGAACTCGCGCTCATTCAACTCAAGTCGGATGTCTCCTCCATAGGCCTGGCCGTCCGCAGATTCCAGGCGGGTCGTAAACCGCGGAAAGGGGCTGAAGATCGGGACCTGGAGCGAGGTGTAGTCCTTGTAGTAGCCCTCGATAGCCAGTCGGAACCCCGGGAAAGAGCCAGACCAGCCCAGAATAGCATGCATCGCGCCAGGGAGGTCCGAACCCTCCTTTACCGGCGTCCAGGCCGTGAAGACGTTACCGATGTCCCGCTCGTCATTCAGACCGACAATGGCTTGGTGAAACAAGCCCCATGAAGCCGAAATGGAGTGATTGTCTGTGACGCTCCACTTGGCTCGGAACCGTGGTTCGATGACCGTCTGACCGAGCTCTGGCACGTTGTAGATCCGGACGCCGGGATCTAGATCCAGCTTGCTGCGCCGAATCCCGAGTCCCACGTAAGCCGCAGCCTCCGTGACCGAGTGACTCTGCTGATTGGGCACTGCCTCGAACTGCCCCGTGAGGTTGAACTCGGTCTGGGTGGCGCGGTAGAGTCCACCCATCTGAATCTCGGACGAACCCAGAAACCAGATGACGTCCAGCTTGCCCTCCATACTCTCAATGGTCGACTCACGCTCCGGGTTGCCCTCGGGGCCGAACTCCTGATCCGAGCCTGAATAGCCGCCCGTTAGCGTCACTTTTGCCGGAAGTCGGCCTGGCAAAATTTCGTAGCGGGCTCCGAGTGCCCGATTCGTCCAGCCGATTTGACTCGAATCCGTATCCGCGGTCGAGATGGCATCGCCGAGGAAGGTCTTCTGGGTGGCGGCGAGATCTCCGCGGTCAAATGTTGTCAGTCCTGTAATGGAGAGGCTCTGGCGATTGCCGATCAGCGCGTGGATCTTGCCAAACCCATCGCCAAAACCGTAGGCCATTCGCTGCCCAAATACCTCCGGCGTCAGCTCCTCAACGAGTGACCGGCGGCCCGAAAGAAGAAACGACACGCGCCCTGGGACGATGGGGCCTTCCACACGAAGGCCGCTGAGGAAAGGAGCGAGCGCCACCGCACCTGCAATGTTCTGCTTGTTGCCATTTCGAGCCGTGACGTCCAACACCGAGGACATGCGTTCGCCGTAGGCCGCGCCATAGCCGCCTGTGTACAGATCCGCTCCGTCTATGATTTCTTCCGGGAAGGCGGAGAAGAATGACAGGATGTGAAGTGGAGCGTAGACCGGAAGACCGTCGAGCAATACCTGATTCTGATCCGGTGCACCGCCGCGAATGTGAAACTGCCCACCGCGGTCTCCGGGAAGCACCACGCCCGGTACGGTCTGCAAGTAGGCGGCTAGGTCTCCGGATACCCCCGGAATCGGTACCCGGTCTACATCGGCCGGGCGAATAGTCTCCAGACCTGCGGCGACGGCCGCAATTCCTGACTCCGCCTCAGCAATCACCATCGCCTCCCCAAGCACCCCTTCGGCCTCTTCTAGCGTCACCGAAATGCTCTGGACCTGACCCGCGCGAAGCGTTACCTGTTGCTCATGCGTCTGGTACCCGACAAAGGAAACCCGGAAATCATACGTACCGGTGTCCACCCGCGTAAACGCGAAGAAGCCGTCTCCATCGGTGGCTTGCCCGAAAACCTCTCCGGAGGCGGACGTCAGCACGACCGTTGCGCCCTGCAGCGCCGTCTCGGAGGCGCCGTCTGTCACGAAGCCGCGTAGACCGGAGTTCTGAGCCAAGGCTGGCAGCGTGGTAAGGGCCAGACAAAGGCAGACGAGAAGTGAGCGCATTACGCAGGGGATGTTCGCGGGAATGTAGCGGGAACGCGCCCTACCGTGCCCGGCCCGCATATGAATAGTGTCTCGGCGCGTCCGGCTGGAATCAAACGAAGGCCGGACGGCTCAACCGCCTTTGTGACGCTCCCGCAGCCGCTCACCAACATCGGTCAATGTCAGTCCGCGAGACTTCAGTAGCACCAGCAGGTGGTAGACCAGATCCGAGGCCTCATCCACCAGGTGCTCGTCATCTTCAGCTAAGGCGGCGATGACCGTCTCGACGGCCTCCTCGCCCACTTTCTGGCCTGGCCCCGCAGGCCCCTTGGCCAAGAGCCGGGCCGTGTAGGAGGACTCGGCCGGGGCTTCGGCACGTTCCTCAATAATGCGGGTCAACTCGCCCAGGAAGTCTATGCCTCGCGCAGGCTGCGGCTCACCCCAACAGGTGGTTGTGCCCGTGTGGCAGGTCGGGCCCTCGGGCGTGGCCCGGACGAGAAGGGCGTCCCCGTCGCAGTCAACGGCCATGTCCACCAGGTGGAGGTGGTTTCCGCTCGACTCCCCCTTCATCCAAATTCGGTTCTTGGAGCGGCTGAAAAACGTGACCTTTCCCGATGACCGCGTCAGGTCCAACGCTTCCTGGTTCATATAGCCCAGCATCAGGACGGCTCCCGTCTGAGCGTCCTGAATAATCGCGGGAGCGAGGCCCGTCTGGGTGTCGAAGACTACGTTCATGTCGTGAGGGTGGGGGCCAGCCGCATCGGAATGCCGGACGCGGCTAGGTACTGTTTCAGTTCGGGCACCGGGATCTCGCCGAAATGGAAAACGGAGGCGGCAAGGGCAGCATCGGCCCGTCCCCTTTCAAACACCTCCAGGAAGTGTTCGGGCTTTCCGGCTCCGCCCGAAGCGATTACCGGGACGGAGAGGGCCCCGGAAATGTCCCGCGTGATATCGCAGGCGAACCCACCTTTGGTCCCGTCGTGATCCATGGAGGTGAGCAGGATCTCACCCACGCCCCGATCAACGGCTTCCGACACCCATTCGCGGGTCCGGAGCGATGTGGGCGTACGCCCTCCATGCGTGTGGACCACCGACTGCTCACCGACTTCCCGGGTATCCACAGCAAGGACGATACACTGGGATCCAAAGGCCGCAACCAACCGGTTGATGAGGGACGGGTCGCGAACGGCGGCCGAATTGACGGACACCTTGTCGGCACCCGCGTCCAGCAGCGTTTCCACGTGAGCCACAGCGCTTATGCCGCCTCCAACGGTAAACGGAATGTTGATCGCGACCGCAATCTCGCCCACTAGTTCGGCGAATGTCTCGCGCTTCTCGACCGTGGCCGTGATATCCAGAAGCACGAGCTCATCGGCAAGCTCATTCGTGTAGCGCACGGCCAGCTCAACAGGGTCTCCTGCATCGCGCAGCCCGACGAAATTGACGCCCTTTACAGTGCGTCCGTCCCGGATGTCCAGGCAGGGTATGATTCGCTTTGTGAGCACGGCGCGCCGTACCGACTGCACACCGGAGTCGTTCCCCCGGCGCTAGTGGTTTTCGTGTTCCATGATCAGAGCGGCGAACGGCCTCGCGAGGTCATTCGGCACGGTCATGGTCAGGTTGTACTGGGTGATCAGCCACTTGTCACCGGATTTGATCAGGACACCCGTCCCGCGGGTGAGACCGAGATTTTCATTGGTCAAGGACTCGTCGAACCAGGCGACATTCCCATCGGGTGAGAAATCGATGTGCCGTTCGAGCATGTGGTACGTCCAGGCCGTTCCGCTCGCGAACCGTCCGCGGGTATAGTCTTTGAAGATCTCCAGTGGCCAGCGCTCTGAAGAATCAGTACCAAGAAAGACGGCATTGTCGGCATACAGCCCGAAGTAGCCTTCGAAATCGCCCTCTGAGGCATTCAAGTGAAGCGCGTCTAGCACGGCAGAGACATCAGCCTCGGCATCCTGGGCCTGAGCGCTGCTGAGAGGAATCGCGAAGAAGGCGAGCAGGAGAAGGGAGCGTTTCATGGGTACACCCGATTGGTTTGGCGTGTGTATGTTAATGCATGGCCAGACCACGAGCAGGCGGAGGATGGCCCGCCATCGCGTATTCGTTCCGGAAAGCCCGCGAAGCAGGGGGAATTCGGAAACTCTGGACCGCAATGCGGTCCCGCAACGCTTGCAAGACCTGTGCGGTTGGCATGGGTGGGCAACGCGGCGGGATGGTCAATGAGGCCGGTCATTTCCCGGAGGTCTGCAAGAAGAGCCTGCAGGCCATGGTGGCCGACATGCAGCCGGCGATTCCCTCCGATTTCTGGCACCGGCGGCCCATCGGCCGGCTCCGCCAGATGACACCCCGCGAGCTTGAGAACGCCGGCCGGCTTGCCCACCCCGTCCTCTACACTCGCGAATCGGGCCACTACGAGCCCATTTCGTGGGACCGCGCGCTAGACACCATCGCGGACAAGCTCAAGGCCACGCTTGCTGCCGAAACGTTCTGGTACTTCTCGGGCCGGAGTTCTAACGAAGCCGGGTTTCTCCTGCAGCTCTTTGCGCGGCTCTACGGCACGAACAACGTCAACAACTGCTCCTACTACTGTCACCAAGCGAGTGGAACGGGGCTCTCGAGTTCCATTGGGACGGGTACGGCCACGCTGGTCCTGGAGGACTTGGACAAGTCGGACTTGGTCCTCCTGATTGGAGCCAACCCGGCCTCCAACCATCCGCGTCTTTTGGAAACGCTGCGGCGAGTTCGGAAACGAGGTGGCGACGTGATTGTCATCAATCCCCTGCGTGAGCCTGGCCTAGAGAAATTCCACGTACCGTCCAGCCCACTGAGCCTGCTCTTCGGCACCGAGATTGCCTCCAGTTTCGTCCAACCCCACATTGGTGGAGACCTCGCTCTGCTTACTGCGATCGCCAAGCGCGTCGTCGAGTTGGACGCTCATGATCCGAACTTCGTGGCCCTCCGGTGCGCGGGATGGAGTGAGTGGGCCGATGCCCTCGCGATATGCGATTGGGACGATCTCTGCACTTCGTCCGGGGTGGACTTCGCAACCATCGATCGCGTGGCGCGGCGTTACGCGGAGTCCAAGCGCACGGTGTTTGCCTGGGCGATGGGTATCACACATCACGCGAACGGCGTTGAGAACGTCCAGGCCATCGCGAACCTTGCGCTGCTTCGGGGAATGGTGGGCAAGCCCGGCGCGGGCCTGATGCCGATACGCGGACACTCCAACGTGCAGGGCATGGGATCCGTGGGTGTCACACCCGCCCTCAAGAAGGCGGTCTTCGACGCGCTCGAGTCCCGACTGGATGTCTCGCTGCCCACTGACGCCGGACTGGACACCATGGCCTGCATGGAGGCGTCGTCCGACGGGGCCCTGAAGGTCGGGTTCTCGCTGGGAGGCAATCTCTACGGCTCGAACCCCGATGCCACCTTCGCGGCCGCCGCCATGAGGAAGCTAGAGCTGACGGTCTATATGAGCACCACCTTGAATACCGGCCACGCCTGGGGTGTGGGCGAACAGTGCATTATCCTGCCGGTCATGGCCCGGGACGAGGAGCCCGAAGCCACCACGCAGGAGTCCATGTTCAACTTTGTCCGACTCAGTGACGGAGGGGCGGC
>JBLFXH010000020.1:0-22924 GCA_047611125.1 Rhodothermales bacterium | reverse complement strand
GACACCGTTGACGGTCAAGTAAGGCCTCCAAAGGAAGGCGAGCGGTTTTTCGCGCTGCTTCACGTCAACACGATCAACGGCCGGACTACCATAGAGATGGAGAACCGTCCCGAGTTCGATCATCTCACGCCCCTCTATCCGGAGGAGATGTTGACGATGGAGACCACGGCTGGCGAGGTCTCGACTCGGATCATCGATCTCTTCAGTCCCATCGGAAAGGGTCAGCGAGGCCTGATCGTGGCCCAGCCGAAGACGGGAAAGACCATCCTTCTCCAGAAGATTGCCAACGCAATCGTCACGAATCATCCGGAGTGCATCCTACTGATTCTACTGGTGGATGAGCGCCCGGAAGAGGTCACCGATATGCAGCGGAGTGTCGATGCCGAGGTGATTGCCTCGACGTTCGATCAGGATCCGCATCGCCACGTTGAAGTGGCCGACATCGTGCTCCATAAAGCCAAGCGCCTAGTTGAGGCAGGCCAGGATGTCGTCATCCTGCTCGACTCGATTACACGATTGGCGCGTGCCCACAACACGGTAGCCCCCAGCAGCGGACGCACCATGTCCGGTGGTATGGAGGCCGGCGCTCTCCGCGGTCCCAAGCGCTTCTTTGGCGCGGCCAGGAATGTGGAAGAGGGCGGCTCTCTGACCATCATCGGTACTGCGCTGATCGACACGAACAGCCGGATGGATGAAGTCATCTTTGAGGAGTTCAAGGGAACGGGTAACTCGGAGATGCAACTGGATCGTGACCTGGCTAATCGCCGCGTCTGGCCAGCCATTCATGTCGTCAAGTCTGGTACGCGTCGCGAAGAACTCCTTATTCCGGACAAGAAGCTGTCCAGAATCTGGATTCTCCGCCGTCTGCTTGCCGAGAAGGAGCCTGTCGAGGCCATGACCTGGTTGCTTGACAAGATGCGTGGGACCCGCAACAACGACGAGTTCATGGTGGTGATGAACTCGTAGCTCGGTTTCGACGGCCTCACGCCACCAGAATGAGAAGGCCAGACCCCCACTCGGGAGTCCGGCCTTCATCATTCTGAGGGGTTGCCGTATGAAGCCCGGCCGCTTACATCACTTGAGGAGCATCATGGTGCGTGCAACCGATCCGGACTGTGTCTCCAGACGATAGACGTAGAGGCCGGAGGTCAGGTTGGACGCGTTGTACTGCACCTTGTACGCACCGGGGGCCTGAACACCGGACATCAGGGTCGCCACGCGACGGCCCAGCAAGTCAAAGACCGTCAGGTTGACCGACTGCGTTCGATCCAGCGTGAAGGCAATCGTCGTCACCGGATTGAAGGGGTTTGGATAGTTCTGGTCCAGCGTGAAGCCGGACGGCACCTCCGTGTCGATGAACTGGACTCCGGTGGTGATCGAAGAGGCGCCGCGAAGAGCGACGCTTCCGACCGCGGGACGCGGGTCTAGGCGGCCATCAGGATCATCCCGATCTACCCCGCGAAGCTGCGGATCCCCCACTTCATTGCCATTAGCCGCCAGCATGGTCTGGACGAAGTCCTGCGGAGCGAAGTCAGCCAGCGCACTTCCCGCGGCAAAGCCACTCCAGAGGTTGTTCGCCAGGACCAGATCACCGGCTTCCAGGCGCTGACGGCTGTCGGCCGGCTTAGAGCCTGCGTTGTCGACGTCTTCGACCGTGATGGCCAGACCACCCGAGGCGGCATCATAGTCCTGGAAGATGGAGTTGTGGTACTCACCGCCCGAGTTGTCCCGGAACATGAGCATCTCGGCCCCATCGCCCGCCGCAAAGCCGTCGACCGTGCCCAGGTAGGTGACGTTCGACAGGATCGGCTTTGCGTAGGGCTCGAAGAATTCGTTGCCAGTGGCGCCGTCCATCTCGGCCACCCGGCCGCCGACATCGGTGGCCTGAATGGCGAACCAGAACTGGCCCTTTCCGCGGAAGCCTTCGTCCCAGTCGTACGAATCATCTTCGTTGAAGGCCGAGACCAGGTTTTTCCCATTTACGGCTCCCCCAAACCACTCGAACCCGTCGTCGGCTGAGGCAAAGGACTCAACGAACTCAATCACGGTGCCGGAACCGACGCCGCCAAGCGTCAGGCCCTGGATCTCGTTGCCAGCCTGATCGCCCACGTTGATACCCGTGTGGCGAATCGACACGTAGCGCATCAGGCCCGAGGAGTCGGTGTCGTCCGTGCCGCCATAGGTCGCACGGTCGTCACCGTCGCCGGCGATCTCGTTGATGCCTTCGACCTGCTTGGTGCCGTCTGGCTGATTGTTCGTGGTGGCGCGACCAAGTAGCACGATGCCGCCCCAGAGGCCTCGGTCCTGATAGGTTAGCGTGCCGTCGTCACCGTCCGCCGTGAACGTGATGGGGTTAACGGGCGTGCCCTCGGCGAAGATCTTGCCGCCACGGGCTACCACGAGCGCGGAGGCCGCGTTGCCTTGACCCTCCACCCCCCAGACGGTTGTGCCGGCCTCAATGATGAGGACGGCACCTTCTTCAATAAACACGACACCGTTCAGGCGATAGATGTTATCGGCGGTCCAGACCACGGTTTCCCCCTCAGAAACGTCGGCATCGGTGACGTCAACCACGGTGCTACCGGAATTGGTGGGAGCGAGATAGCCCATCGAGGACAGCGCTGACCAGCCTTCCAGCCAGTTGGAGGTCCCGAAGGCACCCCGATAGTCAACCGGGGTGAAGAAGCCATCCGTCAGTGGTACCGCACCCGTCCAAGCGACGCTTCCGGCCGCCGGGCGTGGATCCAGCGTTCCATCAGGATCATCCCGATCTACCCCGCGAAGCTGCGGATCCCCCACTTCATTGCCATTAGCCGCCAGCATGGTCTGGACGAAGTCCTGCGGAGCGAAGTCAGCCAGCGCACTTCCCGCGGCAAAGCCACTCCAGAGGTTGTTCGCCAGGACCAGATCACCGGCTTCCAGGCGCTGACGGCTGTCGGCCGGCTTAGAGCCTGCGTTGTCGACGTCTTCGACCGTGATGGCCAGACCACCCGAGGCGGCATCATAGTCCTGGAAGATGGAGTTGTGGTACTCACCGCCCGAGTTGTCCCGGAACATGAGCATCTCGGCCCCATCGCCCGCCGCAAAGCCGTCGACCGTGCCCAGGTAGGTGACGTTCGACAGGATCGGCTTTGCGTAGGGCTCGAAGAATTCGTTGCCAGTGGCGCCGTCCATCTCGGCCACCCGGCCGCCGACATCGGTGGCCTGAATGGCGAACCAGAACTGGCCCTTTCCGCGGAAGCCTTCGTCCCAGTCGTACGAATCATCTTCGTTGAAGGCCGAGACGAGATACTTGGTGTCGACCGTCCCGCCGAACCACTCGAAGCCGTCATCGGCCGAGGCAAAGGACTCGACGTATTCGATGACCGTGCCGCGACCCACGCCGCCCAGGGTAAGGCCCTGAATCTCGTTGCCGGCCTGATCACCGACGTTAATACCTGTGTGTCGGATCGAGACGAAGCGGAGGATACCGGAGGAGTCGTTGTCGTCCGTACCGCCATAGGTCGCACGGTCGTCACCGTCGCCAGCGATCTCGTTGATGCCTTCAACCTGCTTGGTACCGTCGGGCTGGTTGCTCGTTGTCGCCCGGCCGAGCAGCACGATGCCGCCCCAGAGGCCTCGGTCCTGATAGGTCAGCGTGCCGTCGTCACCCTCTGCGGTGAAGGTGATCGGGTTGAGGGCCGTGCCCTCGGCATAGAGCTTGCCGCCGCGGGCCACGACCAAGGCGGAAGCATCATTGCCCTGACCGGCCTTGCCCCAAATCGTGGTGCCAGGCTCAATGGTCAGTGACGCGCCTGCTTCCACGAAAACGACTCCATTGAGGCGATAGATGTTGTTGGCCATCCAGACGACGTCCTGCCCCGCCTGGACACTTGCGTCGGTGACCTCGACGATCGTGGTTCCTGTATTCGTGGCGGGAAGGTATCCCTTCTCGGATAGGGCCGTCCAGCCTTCGAGCCAGTTGCCACCGCCGAAGGCACCGCGGTAGTCCACGGGCTGGAAGTACGAGTCGGCTTGCTGGGCCAGGGCGACGCCTGGAAGGAGCATCAGCAAAAGTATGGTAAGTGTTCGGTTCATTGTGTTGGTATGTATTGGGTCCGCTTCGAGCCGATTGATTCAGAGCGAGTAGCTCACTCCGATCGAGTAGGAACGGCCAAGCTGATAGCGGCCGTACACATAATCTGTGTCCTTGAACTGCTGACTTGTCAGGTAAGCAGCGTTGGTGAGGTTCTTGACGTTCACGTTGATCTTGACGCCGGAGATGAGTCGCTTGGATACCGTGAGGTCCAGCGTGGCTCTCGAGCGCTCGAAAATGTCCGGCGCGGCCCCTTCGGAGACGGCGATCAGGCGAGATCCGAAAACGTTGTAGAAGACGCTGAACGAAAGGCCGGTGGCCGGATTGTCATATCCGACATCCAGATTGACGAGATAGGGTGACTGTCCCTCCAGCGGCCGGGAATCACTGGCGTCCACGTCTGCCGCCTTGATGACCGCCAGCTCTTCCTCCGGAATCTTCACGCTCGAATCGACGATCGAGAGATTCCCGCCGATCTGGAAGTTCTGCAGGCGGCTGCTCAGCCGACCCAGGCGCTGACGGATCTCTAATTCGAGACCGATCACACTCCCACTCGGGACGTTCTGAATCCCTAGGGAGTTGTTGCCCACGCTCGTCTGAATGACCCGCTCGATGGGATTGACAAAGTCCTTGTAGAAGAGGCTGATTGCCGTGATTTCTCCGGGACGGGTGAACCACTCCCAGCGAAAGTCATAGTTCGTGATGAGAGTCTGCTTCAGACTGGCGTTGCCCCGGAAGACCAGGTCTCCGACGAAATCGAACGTGGCGTATGGGGCCAGCTCCCTGAACGTCGGACGAGCGAGCGTTCTCGTGGCGGCCACGCGGAGGTTCATTTCGTCCGTAACCGCCCAAACGAGGTTTGCCGAGGGGAGCCAGTCTTTGTTGTTCAGTTCCCCGCTGGGGAGCGTGGAATCGCCTGACACAGTGAGCATGTCCGTGCTCTCAAGCCGGGCTCCAGTGATGAGTCGTAATGATCTGGAGAGCGGCAGCTCCAGCATTCCGTAGTAGGCCGTAACGGTCTGCGTGCCATCGTAGTTGGAGCGGTCTGAAGATGCTTCCTGAATGTAGTTGGCGAAGACCGGCTGCCCATTCGACAACGTATCGACAATCCCGACCGTCTGGAAGAACGCGTCGTTGTCTCCCTCGAACTGCCCGTAGCGAACCCCTCGCCCTTGCTTGTACTCAAACCGGCGCTCCCGGAAGTCACGCTCAACGTCGGTGTAGGCCGCGCCGAACTTCAGCACGGACTGCTTGCCGGACCACTGCCTGAAACGGACTGCGAAATCGGCCCCAAGGTCGACGTTCTTTTCAGTCAGATCTCGATAGAAGCGGGTTGGCGCCGGGTACAGGGAAGCCGGACTCTGATACAACGTGTCCTCAAATACGCCGTCGTCGTCGCGGTCCCTGGCCGTGTAGTGATTCGAGAAATACCGGAGATCTGGCTCATCCTGACTGTTATCCGACGTTGCCGCTCTCCAGTTGAGGGTGCCGAAGCCAAAGGCGTGTTCGCCCCTGCCCTGAACGGAGGTCAGCGCACGCTGCTTGTAGCTCAGCACGCGGGTCTGGAACGTCGAGTTGCCGGAGAGATCAACCCAGTAGCCTTCCAGTTCGCGGGACTCACTGATCCCACTCTGAGTCCGCATGAAGGTGACGGATGCCGAATGACGAGGGTGAGGCTTGTAGGCGAATGTGCCAAGCACGCCCCAGTTGACTTCCTGGGAACCCTTCCGGTCATAACCTGGCGTCGAGACCGGGCTGTCCTCCGTTTGCCCGAAGTAGCGGGTGGAGGTCAGTTCGTTGATCCCGCTGACCTGCCCGCCAATCAGCTCCCATCTTCCGACCGTCCCTCCCGAGTAGGCACTGTAGCTGTTGCCGTACGTGCCGGACATCGTGAAGCCGAAGGGCTTGCCGAACAGCTTGATCTGGTTTCCGACTGCCGCAGAAATCGAGCGGTTCACGGGCGCCGTACGAATGCCCGGAGTCATCAGGCCATTGAAGGCTCGTGAGACGGCGTCAAGCTGGGCGGCCTTCTCGGGATCCCGGCGCGCTTCGAACTCCGTAGGGAGTTGGACCGACGGGTCCGCGACGATGTCGGGGATTTCCCGCGTCCCGCTGTCCCGGCCAAGCCAGTCCGTCGAGGATCCTTCGTAGGCGATCATGTCGGCATGCGTGGTCTGGGAGTTGACCGTCGAAGACACCGAGTATTGCATCGTGAGCTCTTCCGGAAAGTCCTTCGTCCCCACGTCAACGAGACCGCCACCGAATGAACCAGGCTTGTCGGGGGTGAAGGTCTTGGTGGTTACGATGTTATCGAGCAGGCTGGAAGGAAAGAGGTCCAGTTGAAACGCCTTCTTGTCCGGGTCAGCGCTCGGGAGCGACGAGCCATTCAGCGTGGTCGACGAATACCGGTCTCCCAGGCCACGGATATAGACGTACTTGCCTCCCACGACCGAGGCGCCGGTCACCTTGGTCATGGCCGCTGCTGCATCGCCACTGCCCGAGCGACTGATGGCCTCGCTGGAAATGGCGTCCGACACCGCCGCGGACTTCGAACGCATGCGAAGCAGCGATGCCTCCGTGTTTCGTTGGGCTTTCGCCTCGACAACCACCTCGCCGAGTTCAAGGGCCTGTGTCCTCATGGTCAGGTCCAGGCGGGTCGACAGGCCGTCCACGACCTCAATATCCTCAATTAGCAGGGTGGTGTACCCGATGTAGGTAGCCTCCAGCGTGTACAGCCCGGCATTCAGTTCCGGGATTTCAAAGCGACCATCCAGATCGGTGGACGCTCCGATCAGCGTCCCGCGAAGTACCACGTTTACTCCGATGAGGGACCAGCCGTCCTGTTCGTCAAACACGAAACCGAAGATGGACCCGCGGTCAAGCTTCTTCGAAGGGCCCGATGACACCGGGTTTTGGTTCTTGGTTGGCCCTTCGGTCTGCCCGGATGCGGGCGCCGCGAGTAGAAGTCCCAGCACCACAGTCAGAATGGCCTGGGCGGCTCGAGAAATCCAGTCTGTCATTTCTTCCTATCGACGCACGCGGCGCGTCACCTTATTGGGTGTTCGGGAGGGCAGTCCTCTCCGTGTTTCCCAAGACTATTGAGTCATTGTTACCACTGTGTTTCGCGTGCGTTATGGAAGCGTTCTCATGGGCCACTGTACCGGCGATTCAAGTATCCCACGCCGACTCGCTTCCGATTGCTGTTGTAACGACCTTTACGGATGCAGCGCGGCCAAAACTCCCACCCATACCTGGTTCTGTTCGCCCTCTGGCTGATGGTGTTTTCAGCCAGCAGCCAGGTGATCATCATCTCTCCGATTCTACCACGGATCGGCGAAGCCCTGATGGTCTCGGAGGCACGCTTGGGTTGGCTGATTACCTCCTACGCCGTCTTCCTGAGCATCTTCGCACTGATCATCGGCCCGATCTCCGATCGGGTGGGCCGCCGGATCGTCATGCTTATTGGCTGTGGTGCAATGGCGGTAGCCTTGGCACTTCACGCCGTGGCCGACTCGTTCAATAGCCTCTTGGTGGTGCGGGCTGCCGCCGGTGCGGCGGGGGGCATGCTCTCAGGCGGGGCAGTTTCCTACGTGGGCGACTACTTCCCTTACCAGAGGCGAGGATGGGCCAACGGATGGGTCGTGAGTGGCATCGCGGTGGGCCAGATTCTTGGGATTCCCATTGGGACGATTTTGGCTGAGCACTTCGGTTTTCGGTCCGCCTTCCTGATGTTCGCCGCCACCATGGCCGCTGCGACTGTCTTGATGTTCTTCTTTGTCCCGCAACCCGATGTAAAGCGCAGCGAGCATCCCCTCTCCTTCCGGAGTTCCGTGCGCAGCTACAGAGACCTCCTCAGGGACAAGACAATCGTTTCGGCAACGATTGTGTACTTCTTGATGTTCTTCGGCATCGGGATCTACGTGATCTACCTGCCAACTTGGCTGGAGAGGGAGCTTTCGGTCAATGGCACCGCTATCGCATCGCTGTTCCTGGTTGGCGGCATCGTGAATGTCATCACTGGACCCCTGGCCGGCCGCATCTCGGATTCCGTCGGCCGGAAACCGCTAATCATTCTTTCCTGCGTGGGGCTGGCGTTGGTCATGCTCCTCACTACCGTGGTGATCCACTCCATGCTAGCGGCCTACCTGATGTTTGGACTCGTCATGGTCACCATTTCGATGCGCATCAGCCCACTCCAGTCGCTCATGACTGAACTCGTCGAGGCGGACCGGCGCGGCGTGCTTATGAGCCTGGCCGTTTCGATCGGTCAGGTGGGCATCGGAATTGGGGGCGGAATCGCCGGGCTGGCGTTTACCCGATACGGCTTTGGGGCCAACACCGTGATTGGCGCGATCTCCATCGCCCTGATGGCCGTCATGGTGATCTACTTCCTTCCTGAGCCTGAGAACCCATCTGCGGTAGCTCCCGTGGAAGCCGTTCCTCCCGATATACGCTAGCCGTCTCCCTTTAGCACGGCAGGATCCTCGATCAGCGTGGCCAGGCGAGTTGCAGCAGCACGCATGACGGCCGAACTCGAGCTAGTGAACGCGAGCAGATCGGTGTCCCGCGTACCCATCAGTACTCGCCGGGTCTGTCCTGAGGCCATCGTCAATTCGACCGTCACCGTGACCGAAACTGAGTCCGATGTCAGGCCGTCCTCAAAGCCATCAAAGCGAAGTGGTGCATAGCGGCGAAGCCAGCTCGTGACCTTGACGGAATCGGCAGCAACGGCCGCCGACCCCTCGCCTGCAATCGTCCATCCGTTCTGGTAGGCCAACCGGTAGGCGTACTCCTCGGTAGTCACCGAAGCGGAGCGCACCTGGTCCCCGGGCACGTTGATCAGCGTTTTGTCCCGCAATTGATCGCGGGAGGTCGGCAGAGTCACTCTGGAGGCCGAATAGACCTCGGCGGACTCTCCGAGGCGAACGTAGCTGGAGCTGAAGTCCGGGCCCTGCGCGGCCAGTATTAGCGTGACTTCTTCGCCGCCCCAGGACAACGTCACATAGCGACCGGACTCCTGATCCACGCCGTACTGCGCGTGGCGTTCAGGGTTTGTGGAGACGATGCTGTTCAACTCCAATTCAGCAATCGAGTCCAGCAGACGCGAGACTGTGTTTGAGTCGGCCGGCGAGCCGGCGGGCTCGGCCACCTGCCACAGTCCTCCCTCTCTCGTCAAGTCGGCCTCCCAGGAGTTCGTCTGGATCCTAAGGCTCGAGACATCCTCCACGGGTACGTCCACCGTGGGGACGGAGATGGTCGACAGTTCGGAATTGAAGACGCCTGCGAAGTAGGCAATGCCCAGAAGCAGCACCAGTACGCCCACCAGGGGAACGAGTCTGTTCGATTGCATGCGATTCAGTCAGAGAGTGGTTTGTACGAACTGCCGCGAATTCCGGCGACGCCAGCGCAGAAGACCAAACAGGATGACGAGCAGGACCGGCCCGAGCATCGTCCCATACTTGACCCATGGCCTCAGACTGTCCGAAATGGGCTCCAGGCTGCGGGGCGCGATAGACTTGGACCGGATGGACAGGAGGGCATCATCCTGCACCAGCCAATCGACAAGATTGAGCCCGAAGCTGATATTGCCCTGGTTGCCACCGACCACGGTCTCATTAATGAAGTCGCCATCGCCCACGAGAACCAGGCGGGCCGGCAAGCTCTGTTTGCCCGGCTCAAACGCGCTCGGGAACGTCCCCGTGTAGGCCGAACCAAGCACGAAAGGACCATCCTCCATAGGAAACTCCTGTCCTGTAGGCTGGATCATGAAGAAACCCTGCTGCTGAGCGGACTGAGGCGACGAGAAGATCAGATCCTCCCGCTCGACGCCTTCCGGAAGCGCAACCGAAGTATCCACCTCCGATACGTAGTAGAACATCATGTCGCGGAGGCGACTCACCATCATATTGTCCTGATTGAAGGTGGTCGCAACGGGAAAGAAGGGATACTCGATCTGCTGGTTGATGTTGAAGAAGCCCTGTTGCCGCTGCACCGTGACCGGCGAGCTTTGCTTGTCCATGATCAGGTTCTCCTGAAGTCCGGCGCCATAGGCCGCCAACATCTGCTCTAGGCCGACCGACTTCGCGGTGGCCTGACCCGTCTGCAGATCGGCGTCCACTCGATTCAAGAGAAACGCCAGTCGACCTCCGTCCATCAGGTAGCGGTCCAGGGCCACCTGGACACTCAAGGACAGGCTGTCGGCCGGAGCGGCCACGACCAGGGCGTCCGGCGAGTCGCTCAGGTTTCCGTTCTGCTCGGTGACCGTGGCCACCTCGTAGTTCTGCTGCAGCCCCTGATTCAGGTTCTGCATATCGGAAGTCGGCGAGGGCTCACCGTGCCCGGTCAGGAATCCAACCTTGGGCTGGCCATCCCGTGTCAATCGGCGGATAGCGCCCGTGATATCATACTCGAGAGTAGCGAGGTCCTGCACCACCGGCACTGCCTCACGTTTTCCACCGTACTCGATGGCAACGCCCATGTAGGCGTTCTTGAACTGGACATTGTCGCTCTCGATCACCTGAATCTGGACGGCAGGGATGCCCAGTCTCTGTGCGTCTGCCTGCATTTCCTCGTCCTGCGCCGGGTCGATGAAGCGGTACTGGACGTTTTGCCCGCCATAGGCTCGGTAGTCATCCAGTTTGTCCTTGAGGAAGCGCCGATTGGTGCCGTAGGGCGCTGGCAGATCACCCGTAAAGAACGCGGTGATAGTCACCGGGTCATCCAGATCCTCCACCATGGTGATGGAGGCGTCGGAGAGGGAATACACCTGGTCATCGGTGAGATCCAATCGCCCGAACAGATTCAGGCCAATCAGATTGATCACCACGAGGATGAGTCCAATCACCAGAATGGTCGATCTTGAAGTCCAATCCCGTTTCATAGTCAGCTTCGGGTTACTCGGGCCGGCGGGCCAGCGAGTACATGGTCACGAGTCCGGCGAAGGCCGTCATCGAGAAGTAGTAGAGAACGTCGCGGGTGTCTACGACGCCGCGCAACAGATTCTGGTAGTGGAAATCGGTCCCTAGGTATTGGATCGTTCCTGACATCCATCCCGGCACAAAGGCCGTCACCTTATCCATCAGGAAGAGGATGAAGATGATGCCGAAGCCCAGGATGAACGCCACAATCTGATTCCGCGTCATGCTGGACGCCATTATTCCGATGGCGCTGTAGGTCATCCCCAGAAGGAACAGTCCGAGGTAGCCGCCAAACGTGGCACCAAAATCAACGTCTCCGAGCGCTGCCACAGCGAACGTGTAGATCAGGGTCATCCCGATGGCGACCAGCAGGAATAGCGTGACGGCCATGAGCTTGCCAAGAATCACTTGCCAATCGCGGATCGGCATGGTCAGCAGCAACTCCAGAGTGCCCGCCCGCCGCTCTTCGGCAAACGTGGACATAGTGATGGCCGGAATGAAGAAGAGGAAGATGAACGGCACGATGTCGAACACAGAGCGCAGCGAGGCCGTGTTCTCCAGGAACAGACCGTTCGAGAAGAACCACCCGGTGAGCAGCAGAAATATGCTGAGCACCACATAGGCTACGGGGCTGTCGAAGTACGACTGCAGCTCCTTCTTGGTCAGCGTCCAGGCTTCTTGCATGGGGGGTCTGAGTGTGGTTTGGGCGCCTTGGGCGCAGGGAGACTGAAGCTTAGGCCGCGGTGAGCTGGCGGAATACGTCCTCGAGGTTGGCCTGATCACGATGGAGTTCGGTCAGTGTCCAATCGTGTTCAACCGCCAAGCGGAAAAGGTCTGGTCGAATGTCATCAGGGCGATCGCTGGAGAGGGTAAACACGGTCTCGCCCCCAGGATCGGTAGCGTGCTCGATAACCTGAAGATCCGGGCGACCAGACAGCGTGGCGAGAACCGCGACACCGGCCGTTACGCCGAAGCGGACCCGTTGGCCACCAGAGAAGCTGTCCTTCAAGTCCTGCGGCGTGCCGTCCGCCACCAGTCGGCCTCGGTGAATGATTAGCACGCGGTCGCAGGATGCCTGAACCTCAGGAAGGATATGGGTCGAGAGAATGACCGTCTTCTCGCGTCCGACGGCTTTGATGAGCTCTCGGATTTCGACAATCTGATTGGGATCCAGACCGGTAGTCGGCTCATCGAGAATCAGAATCTCGGGATCGTGGATCATGGCCTGGGCCAAGCCAACGCGCTGCCGGTACCCCTTGGACAGTGCCTCAATAGGCTTCTGAAGGACATCGCCTAGTCCGCAGACTTCAGCCATGTCCGCGATGCGGCGATCACGCTGGTTCGAGGCCACGCCTCGCATGGCCGCAATGAAGCCCAAGTAAGCGTACACTCGCATGTCCAGATACAGCGGTGTGTGCTCGGGTAGATAGCCGATCTGCCTCCGGACCTCAAGGGCATGAGTCCGAACATCGTATCCGTTGACTCGAACCGTTCCCTCGCTGGGAGGCAGAAAGCAGGTGATGACCTTCATGGTCGTGGTCTTGCCGGCTCCATTGGGGCCGAGAAATCCCAGAACCTCGCCTGACTTTACCTCGAAGGAAATGTCGTCTACAGCCCTCTCGGTGCCGTACCGCTTGGTCAATCCCTGTACTTCAATCATGTGCGATCGAGCTGGCCTAAGTTCTTATGAGCACGGATAAAGCTTCCGTCTCCTCAACGCGTGAAAGGCCGCGATCGTATGGCCAAGGGTCAGCGCTCAAAGAGACTCGCGCGGCCCTTTTCGGCAAAATAGCCCTGTTTGTTCCAGTCTTTAAACTGATTTCGAAGTATTGCCGCTCAGGCGCGGCCGCGGGGGGCCTTGAATGCGTCCCGATCCGAAGCGGTTCGACCGGGTCTCGCGGGCGGTCTGGCCGCCTGGTCCTCTAGGTGCCGACGCACGGGCCCGAACTGCAGTGCTGCCGCCAGCGCCTCGCAGGCCATGTGCAGGACTTCGCGGGCTGCTTGATCCTGGACCAGGGCCGCCGCAACGGTGGCGCGTTCGTCGTCAGGTGTTTCTCCGGCCAGGTAGGCGGCGAGGGTGTATTCGTCGAGCTTCATGTCGGTGGGTCGATTGGGAGCGTTATGTTCCTTATCGACCTCGCCGGCAGTCCGCTAAAGCGATGTCCGAAATGTGCTGCGGTTCGTCCGGACGCTACTCGGTCAGCGCTCCGATTCCCTGCTCAAACACGATGTCTACGGGTATCCCGGCCAAGCCAAGGCGATCCAGATCGCGCTGTAGTTGGGAGCCAACCACACCATACTTCTCAACCAGCGCGACAA
Organism: Rhodothermales bacterium; assembly: GCA_047611125.1. Classification (GTDB taxonomy): domain Bacteria; phylum Bacteroidota; class Rhodothermia; order Rhodothermales; family UBA10348; genus JABDJZ01. The sequence continues at coordinate 9,613 of JBLFXH010000020.1, read as the reverse complement.
CGCCGTCGTAGTCGCCGTCACCCTGAAGCGTCAGAATCAAATCTGACAGCGAGTTGGCGGCCTCCGCCATGCGCTCGTAGTCGGCCCTATACGTCCCGGTGGCCTCGTCGCGAGTGAAGGCGCCCTGCTCCCGGAAGTAGTTGAACCGGATCATGTTCGCCCGGCCGTGGGCACTGGAAGCGCCGAATCGGACCGACCTGAAGATGCCGGCGAGGAATGTGACCTGGTGGTCCCTGATGTCAGCCTCCCATTCGCCATCCTTAATCAGTTCGGAGACCATGAACAGCCCGAGGATGTCGGCCTTCCCTTCCTCCAGCGCGGAGGCGTGCTCACGCAAGGCCTCACGCACGGTCCCGTTCCCGTTGATGGTGTTCTTGATCCCCAGTCCGTGTGCCACTTCGTGGAACATGGTGTTGCCAAAGAACGCATCGAACGTAACGTGCTGGCGCTGGTCCTCGGCGATCAGCATACCGGAAATGGGCATCAGGATCTTGTCGAACTTCGCCTGCATGGCGTTCTTGAGCTGGAGGCGTCGGGTGCCTTTTTCCAGCTGGACGCGCTCGTCATTCGGGAGGTTGATGGCGATGGTCTTCGAACCGGCGTTCGAATCTCCGGTGTAGTAGAGCACATCGTAGGCGTTCAGGTCCGAGTCAGAGCCGGGCACTTCAGCCTTGTACACCTCCGGCGTCGGCAGTGCTCGCTGCAGTCCGGGAAGTAGCGCCGAATACCGGGCAAGCCGCGCGCTCCATGCCTGATCCTTCACCAGCACGTAGGCCTCGGCAGAGGCCTTACCGCCGTAGAGCGCGTCTTCATAGGTCTCGATCGGGCCGATGACTACGTCGATGGTGTTGTCCTTCATGTCCATCCACGCCAAATCGCTCTCCAAATAGTCACCGCTGGTCAGGGCCGCGGCGCGCGTCTCCAGATAGCGCTTCAGACCAGGCTCATCGGCCAGCTCTGCGGCCTCAGACAGGCGCGAAGAGGCAAGCGCCAGTTGCTCAGCGAAGGCCTCGTGGTATGGGATGGCCTCGAGATTTTCACCCGAATCCCGGCGCACCATGGTGTAGAGGGAGCGGAGGCTCTCGTCTCGCGCAGCCGCGGCCTCGAACTCCTCGCGGCTCATGTTGTGCGGGTAGAGGTTGGACCCAGCTGGTTTGGCACCGACACCGTCCACGAATGGGCGGTCGCCATCAATGCGGTCCCAGGGGCCGTAGTTGATCTCGGCGTAGGTGCGAAGGCCCGGATCATCTATCGAGGACATCAAGGCATCCTTGTCGCCGTACGCCTGCATCCAGAAGATCTCGTTCATGGCGTCGGCTGCCTCCATCAGCAGCGGAAGCATCCGGCATTCGTTCTCAGACAGGACGCTCAGGTCCGTGGTGAGGCGGAAGGGCGTGTATTGCGAGAGCAAGGCCTTGGCCTCGTCAGAACCCTCGTCCAGATTCCATTCTGTCATAGCGGCGTCGGATACGGCGTCCTGAAGGATCTGCTCGCACGAGAACGGCGTGTCTTCAGGGGTTGAGCAGGCGGCGAGGAGCAGCACCACGGCCGCAACGGTAAGAGTTCGCATCGTCTCGTGATTCGGTGGGACTTTCTTTACCCATGCGCCGCTCGTCTGATCCGAAGGCGAAGCTAGTTCAGAACGGAGCGTACGTAGCCGTTGACGCCGAGCCCACTCAGTCTTGCCTGCCATCCCTCAGCTTCATTGCGCTGACGGAAGTGTCCGAAGAAGACCCGGTGGACGGGCTTTCCGTCCACATCGGCCGACTGAATCCATGCTCCGTCCAGAGTCCCAGCCAGTTTGAGGGCTGTGGCCTTGTCTGAGAACGACCCCATCTGGACGGCGAAGAGTCCGCTCGCTGCAAGGGTTGGTGCTGGCGGAGAGGCCGGTGGTGTCGTGGCGGTCGACGGGGCCGTGGCAGCCTGCGGCGAGGACGCGGGTGGAGTGGTGGCCGTAGACGGCTCCGGTGTCGTCGGTTGAGACGAGACCATTGTTTCCTTGGTCAAGACTGCAGTGGACCCAGAACCGGATATCCCGGCCGAGTCGATCCTCGGTCGATTCCCTTCGCGCCACTGACGGACAGAGACAAGGCCGGACTCCTCGAGGTCAAGACCCAGACGATTCATGGCGGCCGCCGAAAGGATCAGCTCCCCATCGCCTAGCATCAGGCCACGGTCATTGACCTCTACTGTCACAAAGCTTCCACCGGACGGTGCTGTCATCTCCAGCATGGTCCCGAAGGGCAAACTGGGATGGGCCACGGTAAGTCCGTGCGGATTGTAGACCTTGCCGCTGGCTGTCCGGCGGCCGGCCATATGCTCGGGATACGCCACCACCGAAACGGTGGACTGCGCCTGAGCCTCAAAGCTTAGGAGGAGAATCAGAATTAGGGGGAGTACTCGCATACCGAAACGACGTATCAATTCGCATACCGTCGTTGGCATCGGTCAGAAACGGCGATTCCAGAGATCTCGCGAGGAAAATTCAACCGCCGCGCAGGCGGCACCTGCCTAGGTACGCCCTAGTAGGAGCGGGGCAGGCCGGCGTCTCCGAGAATGACAATGTCTCCCAAGCCGTGGTGTTCTTCCAGGAACGCTTCCGGATCTTCCGAAGGCTCCACGACCACGATCAAGACTCGGGTCCCGGGACGGTACCGCTCGAGGTGCTCAGGAATGCCCGTGCCGTTCTTGACGTGGAAGGATCCTACCATGTGGACAACACGACTATCGGGGTTCTCCAGCAGGTGTTCGGCAATGGAGAATGCCATCGTTGCGTCCCAGAGTGACTGGGCGGCTAGCGCCGTGTCCATCACTTTGTGTTCGCCAAACGTAGTGTCCTGCGGCATGCCGTACATGGCTTCAGACATCAGCGCGTCCCATTCGGCCTTATAAGGAACCGAAGCCTGCTTGTATGGCAGTGGGGCCAGCCACCGGTTTGCGTCAGACGGCAACTCCGAGAGCGCATCCGGACCCATCCGGCTAACCATATTGACGTATCGGCGCGGTGCATTGGCCGCGATCACCGGACTTCCGGCCTCGCGCGCCGCTTCTACAAACGGGCGATAGTCTGTGTCGTAGTTCTTCCAGGGCCTACTCTCGGCCAGAAAGAGCTTCTCCGTAATCAGGTCACTCAGATATTCATCGATGACGCCCTGTACATCGCGGGTGAACATCTCCATGGAGACCGAGGCCGGGCGGTCGAGCGCCAGCGCCTCGTTATAAACTGCAAACTCGATGTGGTGGGCCACCGGATCATTGTGATTCTCGCCAACGAGAATTACATCGGCCCCTGCGACACGGCTTGCCAGATCGTCCCAGGTCAGCGCATCGCCGTCACCGGTGTAGAGGCGGAAATGGTCGGCGGTAACCGAATCTGCGAGCGTGTCTTCTGACTGGATTTCCGCGGTGGTTGCCTGTGCGAATGCGACACCTGGCAGCAAGGCCAGCAGGAGGAAGCTGGTTGTTCGCCTCATTTATCGGCGCCGTCCGCGCCCTCTGCCACCGTCACGGTCTCCGCCGCCGGACCGACCGCCCGGGGCCTCGGCTTTCTCGGTCTCAGCCTCACGGGAGACCGGAGCGTTCGGATTGTCGTGTAGTTTGTCGTGGTAGAGGTCGTCTATCAGCATGGCCAAAAGTTCGGGCTCTTCGCGGGCCAGTTCTTCGACCATGGGGATGAAGCGCTCGAGTCGCTCGCGATTCATGTTAGTCTTGTCGCGGTACAGACTCTCGAGCGTGACAGTCATGCGTTCGCTTACGCGGGCGCGGACATCTTCGTCTGTGGGTACTTCTCCTCGTTCCAAATCAATACCGTATTTGTGTGTGGTGCGCTTGAGATTGGTCTCGGTGTCGATCGTGGCAAGCACGATGGCCGTCCCTGTCTTCCCTGCACGCGCGGTTCTACCAGCACGGTGAATGTAGTACTCCTGATCCTGCGGCACGTCGTACATGAAGACGTGGCTCAGGTCCGAGATGTCAATACCCCGGGCGGCCACGTCTGTGGCAACCAGAAAGCGCAGATTTCCAGCCCGGATACGCTTGATGATCCGCTCCCTGGCCGCCTGCGAAAGGTCACCAGAGATGCTTGCCGCATCGTAGCCGTAGTTGGTCAGGAAGGTACCGATGTACTCGACTTCCCGTTTGGTGTTGGCGAAGATGATCGCACTCTCTGGGTTCTCGAGCTCGATCAACCGCTGGAGGGTGCGATCCTTCTGCATCGGATCAACCCGGTAGTACCGATGCTGAATCTCGGCCACCGATACACTCTTGGTGGACAGCGACAAGAATCCCGGATCCGTCAGAAAGTCTGTAGCCAGGCTACGCACACGCATCGGCATCGTCGCGCTGAACATGCAAGACTGCCGATCGACAGGGAGAACGCGCCTGAGTTCGCGCATGTCAGGCAGGAAGCCCATCGACAACATTTCGTCGGCTTCGTCCATAATGAATACCCGAACGTGATCCAGGTTCAGCGTTCTCCGCTGAATGTGGTCCAAGATCCGGCCCGGAGTTCCGACAATGACCTGCGTTCCTCGCTCCAGTGCATCTAGCTGCGACTGATACTTCACGCCCCCGTAGATCACGGTAGACGTAAGGCCCCGGGGACCGCTCATCTCGTCAAACGCCTCGTAGATCTGACGAGCCAACTCGCGAGTCGGGCTGAGAATCAGCGCCTGCGGCTGCTTGAGGTCTGGATCCAGCTTGTCGAAGAGAGGCAGGAGGAACCCGCCTGTCTTCCCTGAACCGGTCTTGGACTGGACAATCATGTCCCTTCCGGCCAACAGATACGGGATGGCTTTCGCCTGCACCGGCATCAGCGTCGTCCAGCCGGCATTGGCTACACCGCGCTGAAGAGCCTCGGACAAACTTTCGACCGTGGCCGGCTCGAGGGCCACTTCTGGCTCAAGAAATGCGGACTTGTTCTGCTCAACCTTCTCCTCCATGCGAGCCCTGGAGGTGAGGTCAATTGACTTGGTATAACGACTTCCGTTACTCAACGCTGATCTCATTTATTGCCCGGCAGAGCCGAGCCTACATGGCGAGTCCGCCATCCACGTGCAACACGTGGCCTGTGATATAGGTGGCTGCGCCCGAAGCCAGAAAAAGAACGGCTCCCGCGATGTCTTCCGGGGTGGCTGGGCGCTTAAGGGGAACGGCTCCCAGCATGGCGGCCTGGGCGGCCTCAGAGAGCTTTGCGGTCATGTCTGTAGCGACGTAGCCGGGAGCGACCACGTTTACGGTCACGCCTCGCCCACCCAACTCCTTGGCTAGGCTCTTCGAGAACCCGATGATCCCTGCCTTCGAGGCGGCGTAATTGGTCTGACCGGGGTTTCCCGTGACGCCAACCACAGAACTGAGATTCACGATGGCACCGCTGCGCTGCTTCATCATCGGGCGGTAGACCGCCTTACAGAAATTGAACACGCTCTTGAGGTTGGTGTTGATCACGGAGTTCCAGTCGTCATCTCCCATGCGGAGCATGAGCCCGTCTCTCGTAATCCCGGCGTTGTTGACCATGATGTCCACGCGTCCCCACGTGTCCATTACCATCTTGACGGCCTCATTGGCGGCATCCGTGTCCGCGGCATCTCCCTGATGGGAGAGTGCTTCCACACCACGTTCGGTCAAGTCGGCCAGAAGAGTCTGTGCCTCTTCTGTCGAGGATCGGTACGTGAAGGCCACCTTGGCACCGGCGTTGGCCAGCGCTTCTACGATGGCCCGGCCGATTCCACGAGTGCCACCGGTCACGAGTGCGGTCTTTCCTGTCAGGTCCAGATTCATGCTATCGAGTTGATGTACGCGCTGATGTCTTCTGAAGTCCCAATGGTGGATGTGGATACCGCGCGCCCCAGAGTCCGTTTCACCAGACCACTCAAGACCTTGCCCGCGCCGATCTCTAGAAACGAGTTGGCTTCGGCTTCATGCATGGCCACCAAGGTCTGCGACCACCGCACCGGGGCCATCAACTGCTCCAGCAGCCGCGCCCGGATTTCTTCGGGGTCACGGGAAGGCGCTGCGGTTACGTTCAAGTAAACTGGGCACCGTGGAGCCGTTATGGCGACTCCTTCGAGTGCCTTAGCTAGGCCGTCTCGCGCGTGGCCCATCAGCGGAGAGTGAAAGGCGCCGCTAACCGGGAGCGCGATCGCACGCCGCGCGCCACGCTCTGTTGCCAGCGCCATGGCCGCCTCGACTGCGGACGCTTCGCCGGAGATCACCACCTGCCCAGGGGAATTAAAATTTGCCGGCTCGACTACGCCACCCTTGATGTCTCGGCAAACCGCCTCGACGTCCGAGTCTTCCATACCGATGATGGCCGCCATGGCGCCCGGCGATTGTGTGCCGGCCTCGGCCATGAGCCGTCCGCGCTCGCGAACCAACAGCAGCCCATCCTCAAATGACAGGGCACCGGCCGCAGCCAGCGCCGAGTACTCGCCAAGACTGTGTCCCGCAGCCATGTCAAAGGACACCTGGAATTTCTTCAGAACCGCGACCGCCGCCATGCTGTGAACGTAGAGCGCGGGCTGGGTGACCTCCGTTTGACGCAATGCGTCAGCATCCTGATCAGCATCACCGGACCCGAACATCAGGGACGAGAGCGACATTCCCAGAAGATCATCGGCCGCATCGACCACGGAGCGGGCCTCAGCACTCGTGGCGTAGAGATCCTGCGCCATGCCCACATGCTGCGAGCCCTGTCCGGGAAAGAGAAAAGAAACGTGACCCATTATTCCTGTTCGAGAACGTTTACCATTTCCGGGTGGATGTCCACCTTGGATCCGTCATACGCCCACTTCAAATAGACGGCACCCCAAGTAAAGCCGCCGCCGAATGCCGCAAGAACCAACTTGTCGCCTTGACGCAGTTTGGACTCCCAGTCGGCCAGGCAGAGCGGAATCGTGGCGGCCGTCGTGTTTCCGTATCGCTCAATGTTCAGCATCACCTTCTTGGAGTCGATGCCCATGCGACGAGCTGTCGCATCGATGATGCGGAGGTTCGCCTGATGGGGGACCAAGTAACGGATGTCGTCTCCCGTCAGGTTGTTCTTCTCCATAATCTCGGCTGCAACGTCAGCCATGCCTTTCACGGCATGCTTGAACACGGGTCGCCCTTCCTGGGTGATGTAGTGCAGGCGTTGGTCAATCGATTCGTGGGTGGCCGGAATGAGACTACCGCCGCCCCGCATACATAGCATATCCCAATGAGAGCCGTCGGTCCGTTCAATGGAATCGATGATTCCCAAGCCGTCTTCGGCGGGCTCGAGCAGCACGGCTCCTGCGCCATCACCAAACAGGACACAGGTGGTCCGATCTGTGTAGTCCAGAATGGCGCTCATCTTGTCGGCGCCGATCACGAGGACCTTCTTGTGCCGCCCCGACTCGATAAACTTCGCACCCGTCGACAGGGCAAAGAGGAATCCACTGCAGGCGGCCGAAAGGTCGAAGCCCCACGCGTTGGTTGCTCCTATGTTGGCCTGAACCAGCGCAGCGGTAGCCGGAAAGAACATATCCGGGGTCACCGTGCCGACAATGATCGCATCGATCTCGTCGGCTCCAATCCCGCGCTTACGCAGGACTTCCTCGGCGGCTTTGCTGGCCATGAAGGCCGTGGACTTGGCGGGATCCTTCAGTATCCGTCGCTCCTTGATCCCGGTCCTGCTTAGAATCCATTCGTCCGACGTATCGACCAGCTTCTCAAGGTCCGCATTCGTCATGCGGTCTTCAGGGAGGTAGTGACCGATGGCGGAAATAGCCGCTTGCACCATGAACTTGGGCGGGGATTTATGAACGAACGGGAGACTCAGAAGGCTCAAAGTACGACCGGCGCCATCAGGGGCGCAGGGCGCGCTCGCTTAGGATGCGAGGGATGCGGAAATAGAGCCGGGTACGTCCTGTCTGGCGGCTTCAACCGCCACCAGCACCATATTCTCAAAGGCCTTCGCCTTCGATCCGCCGTGCCCCAGAATGACTGAGCCCTTAACGCCGAGAAGCGGGACGCCGCCATACTCCTCGTAGTCAAACCGGCGCGCAAGCAATGACAGGGCGCCTGCTGCCGTTCTCTGCTCATCTTGGGACATGCCGTGCCGGGTCATTTCCTCGGCTAGCATCCGAGGCAAGACCGTCGCAATGCTCTCGCCGAGCTTCAGCATGACATTGCCAACGAACCCATCGCATACCACAACGTCTGCGGCATGCGCCATGACTTCGCGACCCTCGATATTGCCGACGAAGTTCAAGCTTGACCCCTTGATGAGTTCGAAAGCGGCCTTCGTCTGCTCGTTTCCCTTGCCGGGCTCCTCGCCTACGTTTACGAGGCCCACCGTGGGGCTTTCCACTTTTAGCACGCGCTCGGAGTAGACCGAGCCCATGTGGGCGAACTGAAGCAGATGCTCCGGCTTGCAGTCCATGTTGCTTCCGGCATCCAACAGCATACAGCGACCCTTGATGGTCGGGTACACACCAAGGATGGCGGGTCGGGAAATACCGGAAATACGCCCCAGAATAAACAGCGAGCCCGCCATGCAGGCTCCCGTATTGCCCGCACTGATGAACGCGTCTGCATGCCCGTGGGCCACAGCGCCAAGACCTCGACAGATCGAAGAATCTGGCTTGCCCTTGACCGCAGCCGCGGGCGACTCTGCCATATCTATGACTTGCGGTGCGTGATGGACCGATAGGTTCGCCGGAGCGTCGGCCTGGCCTACCAGCGGAGCCAAGGTGTTCTCTGGCCCAAAAAGCATCACTTGAACGTCGCTCAGCCGTTTGGCCGCAGCTACGCACCCTTCCACGGCCACGCCCGGAGCATGGTCGCCGCCCATCGCATCAACCGCGACTCGGATTACCTTCATTCGCCCGGAGGCCGCCTAAGCGGTTTCCTTACGGTCGACTATCTGCCGACCGCGGTACTGGCCGCAGGCGGGGCACGCGTGGTGCATCAACTTGGTCTCACTGCAATTGGGACACTCCATGGTAGTGGGTGCCTCAAGGCGGTTGTAGTAATGAGCGCGGCGGCTGCGGGACCGCGCCTTCGAATTTTTTCTACGGGGATTAGCCATTGCTACTATCGGATTCGGTGGTGGGCTCGGAGGGCTCTTCCTTCAGTTTCCTCAGGGCCTCCCAGCGTGGGTCTATGTATTGACCGGAATCACCGAAGCTGGTGGGAATATCCAGGTCTTCTGCTCCCGGTGCGATTCTGCGAATCGGTACTGCGAGCAGCAACGTGTCTCGAACCGGCACAGTCAGGTCCAGCACAGTCTCCGTTGGGTCAAACCCCAGGATGTCGTCTGAGCCGTCAGTTACGCTCTCCACACGGTCATGTGGAACGAAGAGCAAGGAGTGGGTTCCTTGAACTTCCTGAGCAAACGATTCGGTTGTTCTGTCACAGATCAAGTGCGCCGTTCCGGACACGTCGTACTGGACGAGGATGCGGTCACCCTCGCGGTCCAGTTCGATATCCACATGGATACCCCTGATGTCTTCAGAAACAAGTTCGAGCTCGGCGGCCTCAAGGTCTTTGGAGAGGCTTCGTCCCCCATTCTTGAATCCGCCGATGTTCAGGCGCACCATGGTAGAGTCCTTCAGCATTGCACAGATCAGAAAAAGTACGCGAAAATAACCAT
>JBLFXH010000019.1:0-23289 GCA_047611125.1 Rhodothermales bacterium | reverse complement strand
GCGTTTGCCGGGGACCCCGCTTTACATTCGGCCATGCATACCAAGCGCATCCAACTGGTTCTCCTCGCCGTCGCCGAGCTCTTGGCCATGGCGGTGTGGTTCTCGGCTTCCGCACTCGTGCCGCAGCTGCAGGAGGCTTGGGGCCTGTCTAGCGGGGGCGCCGCGTGGATGACCATGAGCGTGCAGTTGGGGTTCGTATTCGGGGCCGTGCTCGCGGCAGGATTCAATATTCCCGATCGCTGGCCGGCTTCCAAAGTAATGGCCCTCGGAACGATGCTGGCAGCCGCAGCTAACGGGGCGATACCCCTGGCCAGCAGCCTGAATGGGGTCGACCCGGCGAGCGTTGCCATTGCGCTGCGCTTCACGACTGGAGCTGCGCTCGCTTTGGTCTATCCACCAGGAATGAAGATCGTAGCCAGTTGGGCCAAGACTGACCGGGGTCTCTGGATTGGGATTCTTGTAGGTGCCCTGGCGGTGGGGTCCGCCAGTCCGCATCTTCTTGCTGCCTTCAGGGGTCCTGGTGGCGCCCTGCCTGAGTGGTCCACGGTGATGTATGCGACCTCGCTCCTGTCGGTCATTGCTGGCCTGCTGGTCTTCGCGTTCATTCGGATGGGTCCCCACCTGGCTGCGTCGGCCCCGTTCGATTGGCGACAGGCGGCCGCAGGCCTGACGGACAGGCCAACTCGACTGGCAAACATTGGCTACTTCGGCCACATGTTCGAACTCTACGCCATGTGGGCCTGGCTTCCAGTCATGCTTCTGGCCTCCTATGAGGCCGCAGGGTGGAGCGAGCAGAGTGCCCGGGTGGCCGGCTTCGCCGTGATCGCCATTGGTGGCATTTCATCGGCCCTAGCTGGGCGCTGGGCCGATCGACTGGGGCGAACACGCGTGACCGCGACTGCACTGATGCTGTCTGGCACCTGCGCATTGACGGCCGGATTCCTGTTCGACAACCCGGCGCTCCTCACGATAGCCGGCCTTGTCTGGGGATTTGCGGTGATCGCTGACTCGGCCCAGTTCTCTGCGGCCGTCAGCGAACTGGCCGACCCGCGCTACGTCGGAACGGCGCTGGCCGTACAAACCAGCATCGGATTCCTCCTGACGCTGATCACGCTGCGTGGGGTGCCGCTGCTGGTGGATCTATGGGGCTGGGGCCCCGCCTTTGCTGTGCTGGCGATGGGTCCTGCCGTGGGTGCATGGAGCATGCTGCGGCTGCGATCGCTCCCGGAGTCCAAGAAGATGGCGTCAGGAAATAGGTAGCTGCACCCTTGCTTTCCAACGCTGCAGCGCGGAGAATGTGTCTTCCACACTCATTTGAGACTCCCATGCGCACTCTCTTTCTCTTTCTGGTGCTGTTGACCACGGCAGCATCCAGCTTCGCCCAGGTAACGGCCATTCGCGCCGGCTACCTGATTGATCCCGAGGCTGGCACTGTCCTTCGCAACCAGGTCATTGTCATCGAGCGTGATGCCACGACCGGCACGAGTGAAATCCTGGCCATCGGTCCAAACGCCGCCATCCCCGCGGGCGCTGAGGTCATCGACCTTTCGGACCAGTATGTGATGCCGGGTCTCGTGGATGCCCACGATCACCTGGGTATTACCTACAAGGCAGATCCTGAAGACTGGTATTACTACTTCACCATAGTAATGGACTCGACCCCGCTTCGGGCCATCCAGTCCTTTTCGACAGGATTCCAGAAGCTGGCGTCTGGATTCACCATCGTCCGCGACCTGGGCAACAATGGCCTGTACGCCGACACAGCCCTTCGTCAGGCCATCGAGATGGGATGGGTCCCGGGCCCAACCATGATCAATGCCGGCATCATTATCGGGGCCTTCGGTGGCCAGTTCAACGAGACCCCTGAGCGGGAGGATGTAGTCTATCCTGAGTATCTGAATGCGGACACCGACGACGAAATCGTCAAGGCTATCCGCCGCAACATTCACTATGGAGCGAAGGTCATCAAGGTCTGCGTGGATTGTCAGGCGTATCCATACACGACTGACCAGCTGAAGCTGTTCGTCAGCGAGGCTGCGAACGCGGGCCAGAAGGTCTCTGGCCACGTGCAGACCCGAGAGGGAGCGCGCCGCGCTATTGAGGCTGGGCTCTGGTCCCTGGATCATGACAACGCGCTCGATCCTGAGCTCCACGCCATGATGGCCGAACGAGACATCTTCCGGGCCGGGACCGAGACTCCCCAGGGCCTTCCGGGTCGTGAGATGAGCGAAGCCCGTTGGGAACGACGAAAGGCTAGCCTTCTTGATGCATTCGAGCAGGGCGTCCCGCTCGTGTTCTCCACCGATGCCGACTACTACATCCCCGGACTGAACCGCGGTGAACTGTCCATCGAGTTCATCAAGACGTGGGAAGAGGCCGGTATACCTAATGCGGATATCCTCCGCGCCATGACCGTGAATGGGTATCGGATTTCCGAGACCACCGAGAGCCGCGGACTACTGAAGCCCGGCCTGGCGGGTGATGTGATCGCCCTCTCCGCCAATCCCCTGGACGACATCAACGCCCTCCGCGACGTACGCTTCGTGATGAAGGACGGCATGGTCTTCAAGCGTGACGGTGTTGTCATGTCCTTGGACTTCTTCCACAACGGACCCGCGTACGGATGGCGGAAGCGATAACCGAGGTACGCAACCCGTACGACCAGGAACTGGTCGGGACGGTCCCACAACAGTCTGCCGATGACGTCCGCGCTGCCGTAGGGCGCGCGGGTGCGTCGCTGGAAGTAGCGTTCCCCGCACACGAGCGGTATCGGGTGTTGATGGCGGCATCGCACCTCCTGGACGACGCTTCCGATGAGGTTGCAGAGCTACTGGCGCGTGAGGGCTCGAAGACCATCCGAGAGGCCAGAAATGAGCCTCCGCGCTCGGCCGAGATCCTCCGTCTTGCGGCCGACGCTGCAAGACGGATCCAGGGTCAGACGCTGCCTTTCGACGTCAAGCCCGGCTCCGAGAACCGGCGCGGCTATTACATGCGCGTGCCGGTTGGCGTCGTAGGGGCCATCCTGCCCTTCAACGATCCGCTGGCCGTGGCGGCCCACAAGCTGGGCCCCGCGATTGCGGCGGGCAACGCGGTCATCCTCAAGCCAGACTCGCGAACTCCGTTTGCGCCGATGCGGCTGGTGGAGCTGCTCTATGAGGCCGGACTTCCCAAAGACCGTGTGCAGCTGATCACCGGCGAAGGCGCTGTGGTCGGTGCGGCCTTGGTCCAGGATCCCAGAGTCCGTCTGATTTCGTTCACCGGAGGACTGGCTACCGGGCTGGAAATCACCCGGACCGCAGGCATCAAGAAGCTCATTCTGGAGATGGGCTCGAATTCCGCGGTCATCATTCTGGACGATGCCGATCTGGATCGCGCCGTTCCAGCGGTGGTTTCGGGGGCCTTTACCCAGGCGGGTCAAAACTGCCTGGGGGTCCAGCGTTTGCTGGTCCAGAAATCGGTCTACTCCGCGTTCCGCGACCGGATCGTTCGAGCTACAGCCGAACTCAAGGCGGGCCATTCGCTGGACGGGAACGTAGACGTCTGCGCCATGATCACCGAGCGCGAAGCCGTGCGGGTGGAAACCTGGATTCAGGAAGCGGTCGCGCAGGGTGCAACCGTCTTGACAGGCGGGGGACGCGACGGAGCCGTCGTCCAGCCAACTGTAATGGAAGACGTGCCCGACACCTGCCGGATTGCGTGTGACGAGGTCTACGGGCCGGTGGTTTGCCTGCGTCCGGTTGCCGATCTCGACGAGGCGATTACGAGGGCGAACTCGGTGCCCTTCGGCCTTCACGCCGCGGTCTTCACGAATCACTTGGACCTGGCGTTCCAGGCTGTGGAGCATCTGCAGGTAGGGGGAGTGATCATCAATGACTCGACCGATTACCGCCTGGACACGATGCCCTTCGGAGGGGTCAAGGGGAGCGGGATTGGCCGAGAGGGAATCGACTCTGCCGTGGCCTCCATGACGGAAGAGCGGGTGGTCTGCTTCAATCTCTGACGTAAACCCAAACGCAGACCCCAACCCACCCGGGTCGGAGTCTGCGTTCTGTCGTCGGAAGACGGTGATCTGCGTCAGAGCAGCGTCACTTTTGGTCAGTCGCTGGAGGCTCCGGCATAGGTCCAGCCCCCGGTGCCACTAGCGTGACAGCCCGCACAGGCGGAGAGGGCGGGGACTACGGCCAGACGTTTGGCAGCATGAGGCCGGTGAACGGGTCGCCCAGCTTGTAGGCAAGTTCGTAAAAGGTCATGCCCAGGACCTCTGCATCAAATGTGATGCGGTCGTCCGGCTTGACCTTCAGAAAAAGAAAGCGGTGATAATTCTGGAAACGTGAGGAGCGAACGTCGTCGTCCTCCATGGGGTTAAGAACCTCAAGATTGAGATCGAAGGGTCCCTGCCTTGTCAGTTGGGTCCCCTCTGGATAGGGGGCCTTACCCTACCGGCCGCGTGTGGTCATACCCTACATGGTCCGCCCGCCTTCCGGTCCTAGTCCCGCACCAGCGGCCTCGTCAGGCAGGTAGGCCCTCCAAGGCCTTTTCGGCAGATCTCGGCGCCCTTGAAGGTGAGGACTTGGCAGCCCGCAGCTTCCATCCTGCGCTTCGTCATCGGGTTTCCGCCTAGAGCTACGCATTCCCGGGGAGCGACGGCGAGCACGTTGCAGCCCAGCGAATCGTACTCCTCGTCGGGTACATCCACCAGGCCGATGCCGCGACGCTCCAGTTCCGCCAGGAACGGTACAGGTAACAGTCGGCGGTAGACGAGCGCCAGATCGTCCGCGAGCGGAGAAATAAGCGACATCAGGTGGAGACAGTCGGCGGGGCCGTTCCAGTAGGGAAGGGACACCTCGAGAACCGTCAATCCGGTCAGACTGGCCAGCTGACGTGCTCCGGCTTGATTGCTCCGAAAGCCCATCCCAACCGCCACTGTCTGCGCGTCAATCCAGATCAGATCACCCCCTTCAAGCGAACCGGGCGCCTCGATAGTCCCTGCCAATCCGGACCCTTTGGTCTGGCTCCAATCCGCGACGGCACTAACCTCGGGCCGACGGTTCACTTTCCCCATGCTACACCCTACCAGAGCATCCGCAATGGTGGTGACCGGGTCATGCGTGTAGATGCTGTCCGGGTCCGTCCCGGCCGACTGCGGCAGGTACCGAAGCGTGACGCCGCTTGACTCGAGGATTCCAGCGAACGCCTCGTACTCGCGGCAGGCCTCGTCAAAGTCCGGGCGAGCGGTGAACCCGATGCTTTTCCAGGTCTCGTCCAGGTAAGCCTGAGAGCGAAACGCATCGCGCGGATGTTTCACGAGGGCCTCTCGGAGCTGCGCGGTACTGGAGCGAACTGATATCGTAACTTGATCCATCTCCAAGTATACATCCTGACGGGTTTCTCATGGCAAAGAAGGGCACTGATACCCGCACCATAGTTGCCGGTCGTAATCCCGTCCGGGAGGCGCTAGAGGAAGGGGAGGGCCTCGAGAAGCTGTACATGGCCAACGGGATTGACGGACGGCTTGGTGCGCAGCTGCGGGCATTGGCCAAGGCCGCCGGCGTCCCCGTCCAATCGGTGCCGCCCCAGCGCCTGGAGCGACTGGTCCCCGGCGTCAATCATCAAGGTGTCGTGCTTGTCCAGGCCGAAGTGGACTATCTGGACGTGGACGATATGCTCAGGGCAATCGCGCCTGAGAATGACGACGTCAAGACGCAGAAGCCGCTCATCCTGCTGCTGGACGGTATCCAGGACGCACACAATTTGGGAGCAATCCTCAGGACGGCGGTGGCGGCAGGCGCCGACGGTGTCATCCTGCCGATGCGAGGGGCCGCGGGCGTTAACGCGGCGGCCATTAAGACCAGTGCGGGCATGGCCAGGCACATCCCAATCGCCCGAGTTGACGACATCAAAGGGACCATCACACAGCTCAAGGAGCGCGGCTACTGGATTGCCGGCGCTGACGGCGCAGGAGAGGTGACGGCCTGGGACATGGATTGGGATCGCGCCACCGTCATCGTGATGGGTAGCGAGTCCGATGGCATGCAGATGAGCGTGGCCAAGGCTTGCGACTATCGGGTATCCATACCGATGCCCGGTTCGGCAGAGTCGCTCAACGTATCGGTGGCAGCCGGAATCTTGCTTTTCGCGGCAGTCAAGAGTCGGCTATAGTCATCGATTCAGTGCTTCTTGCCGTTCAGCTTGTAGACAATTTTCCTGAGCGTATCGAACTGTAGGTAGGGGTAGGTCCCTCGCAGATTCTCAATGGCGTCGAATGCGGTCACGTTCTGCTCGCGCAGACGCCGGAATTGCGTTCTGATCTGGAAGTCCCGGACACCCTTGTCGCTTAGAAGATTGTGGTCCTCAAGGACGTGGTAGACCTCGTCGCTGATCAGCCCGGAGAGCGGATTCTTAATGTCCGATTGGGCAACGGCTTGCATGTCTTTTCACTTCGAGTGAGAAATGGGGAAGTCGCACCTGAGGTGCCACCGTGCTTCGAGGGTAGGGCAAGCCTATGGCCCGGCAAAGTGAATTGACCTGAATGGTGCGGGCCGGGATGCGAGCCGCAGAGAGGCCCACGTCTGTCGATGGCGAGCCGGCCTATTGTGGCCTATCGAAGGGCGTTAGAGAGGTCGGCCAGCGCGGCTCGTACACCAAGGTGCCACTCCCGCCTTGCAAGACGCTCCACAGACGGGAGGCTCCCTTTGATTAGGAGCAGACGGCCCGCATCGGCACCGGCGAGCCGGACGGCCGGGGACGGGTGCGCAAGGAGTGCCAGCACACGCATGCGCATGGGCCGGGTGGTGGCAACCGACCGTGCCAGCGAGAGGCCCTGGATGATTCGCACGGGGCTCTGGGTGGGGTCCGTGAGTTTTAGGAAATCCTGGTCTGTGGCGGAGCCGGTCTGCGATAACACCGAAATACCCGCGGCTCGAACCACATCGCCCTCGGAGGGCGTGATCAGCGCAGCCCGCGCAAGTCCCTCAGCTTCGGACCCTACCATGCCGCCAACCGCGGCAGCCTGGACCGTGTACATGGTGTCACGACGGGCGAGGGCATCCAGTGCCGCATTCGCCCGGCCACGCGGAAAGAGGTGGGTCAAGGACCGCACGCCCGCCATCCGAACCTCGGGCGCGTCGTCCTTCAGCGACTCTCCCAGCAACTCGAGATGAGACGCGGTGGAGCCGAGACTGGCCACCGAAGCCACAAGCTTCGCGCGAATGTGAGCGTCCGTCTCCGCGCGCATGGCCAATCGCGCCGACAAGGTGATGGCCGGATCATTGGGGTAGGCTGCCAGGTCAACTGCGGCCCGCCACCGGGTGGAATACGATCCGTAGCGCAGCCGAGCCGAAACGGATGCAAGATCCGCCTCATGGCGAAACTCGGCCACGAGCAGGCCCTCTGTGTCTAGCGTCACATACCGAGGAGCAAGGTCACTAGCCAAGGACCACTCCTGCTCGCGGTCCCGGATGATCACCCGCTCTTGCTCAGGACTGTTGAAGGACAACCACTCTAGGTCGGTGTCAATTGGAAACACGGCGGGTACCAGAGGAGCGTCCTGCTCCTGCCGAACCTGCGCCCGGGCCTCGCGGGATGTGCCCTCCACCCGAGAAGAAAGGGACAGTACCGGGTGGCCCGCTGCGAAGACCATGGCATCAAACAGCCTGGCGATGGCTCCTGGCCCGTCGGGCTCCAGAACCGCCATGAGGATGTCGGAGTCAATGGAGCCAAAGGCATGACGTGCGAGGAGTCGCCGCATGTCTGACCAGAAAACGGTCTCGCCGACAATCTGGGCCACGGCGTGCAGGACCAGTGGACCCTTGTCCTGCGCGTGGGCGTCGCTGAGGTCGTCGGGGCTGTAAAACCGGTCCCAGACCAGCGGGCGCTGGTAGCGCGTTGCCTCGGCTAGGTATCGGTCGAGCATGGCGGCGCGGGCGAGAGGCATGGAGCTCCCCGTTTCGCCCATGAAATTCAGAGCCAAGGCACCAGCCAGCGCGTCATTCACCCAGGCCTCTGTCCACCAGTCAGGCGCCAGGACGGCATGCGTCCACTGACGGGCCACGAAACTCACCAGGTCCACACGATCTGTCGGCTCCGTCAGCGTCCGGCTCGTCACCAGTCGGCTGCCTTTCAGCATTTGGACGCCCGGCAAGGTGCGCTCCTTGATCGACTGGGGGCCAAGGACCACACGTAGCGAGCCCCAGGGGAGCCGATACCCCGTTTTCCGCTGGAAGTACGTAGATGCGGCAGAGACATCCGCATGCAGCGCGTCCAAATCGCCATCCAATCCCGGTGACTGGAAGTAGGTGACGCCGCCGCGGACCGTGGATGCCAGAACGCCGGCTACGAATCCGAGATCGTTGACGCGGATGGAACGGACTGGGGAGAAGGCCCAGCTTCCTCCGGGTCGGGTCAGGCGGCCTGCGGCCACCACGCTCCAGGACTCTGGCACGCTGACTAAGAGGGAACCCTGGAAACGGTCTCCGGGGTCGTCGGGAAGGGGCAGCCAGGCGCGGTTCGTCCAGAGGCAACACGCGTTAGGCCGGGACGGGTCATCCGATGTCTCGATACCGCGACCGGCATAGGCCCGGAACCAGATATCAAGCTGTGTGGGGCTGGTCAGTCTGAGTGCCGACGAGAGGCTAAAGACCAGCGAGTCCCCGCGCGAAACGGCGAGTGTTGTGTCGCCGCCGGCCGCGACCACTCGCACCGAATCAATCTGGGCACCGTTTGTCGGCCAGACGAACTGCAGAAGGCCCCGACGGGTAGCCTGAACACGGGCCCGCAGGTGAACGGCCAGTGAGCGGTCGGAGGCCGATAAAGTGGCCTCCACACGGACATCACTGACATCCACATCGCGGTCGGGGAACGGGCGAACCGGAGCCTCGAACATGTACTGGCAATGAGCCGCCCTTGGTACAGAGCCAAGCCCGACCCCCAGAGCCAGGAACGCTAGGAGGTAGGATCTCATTGCTCTGCGGTGGTCGCCTTGAAACTCAAACCCATCCGGAGGATGAAGAAGGCGCCGGTGACCACGTAGATGAGAAGTTGGCCGGTGTGCGTGAGGATGGCATAGGAGGCGGCGGCATCCTGACTGAATGCAAACAGGAGGACCAGCGACTGAATGGTGATGTAGTGGTAACTGCCAATTCCTCCGGGAGACGGGATCACTACTCCGATCGCGCCCAGCAGCATCACGCCCCAGGCCGCAACGAAACCGATTCCAAACTGCTCGTCGAATCCGAACATGAGAAATGGCAGGTACGCCATGAGCCCGTAGCACAGCCACATTAGGACTGTCGACACGACTAGGGCCCCTCGCCGGGGTGTCTTGGCAATGGTGGCGAGTCCATCCTTCAGCGAGAGGAGTGCCGATGCAATGCGGGCGCCGTGGCCGGTGGCCAGCCAGCGATACAGCAGATAAATGACGGCCGTGGTGAGCCCGAGGGCCAGGGCAATCACTCCGATGGAGGGATGGGGCAACCGATCCACAATGGGATCCAACAACAGATCCCTGATGTCTCCCAGCTGCCCGGCAAACACCAGTGGGAGCGTCAGCATGGCCAGTGCCATGGTGAAGACATCCAGGATGCGCTCCGTGATGACCGTCCCGAGCACCGATGCGAAGGGTTGCCGATAGCGCTTGGCCACGTTGGCGGTCCGGATCACCTCACCAATTCGAGGAGCGACGTAGTTCGCCAGATAGCCGATCATGATCGCCCCGAATGCGCCCATCAGCGGTACCCGCACCGACTTGGGTCGGGGTGGAATCTGGTCCAGCAGGAATGTCCACCGCCAAGCTCGAAGAAGGTGACTGATGAGGGTAGCTGCCACAATTGGGATGATCCACCAGTAGTTGGCATCGCGCAGATCGCGTCCCACCGTCTGGAAATCGACACCCCGCAACGCCAGATACAGGAGACCACCAGCCAGAACGAAGCTGCCCGAGCGAACCAGTATGCTCTTGAGCCGCTCGCTCACGCCGACTCAGTCCGAGCGGAGATCAACCACTTCCACTCCGGCAGGCATTTCAAATCGGAAGAGGTCGTCATCCAGCTTGGGATTCTTCGTAATGGCCGAAAGGCTGATTCGAATGCTGACCTCATTGATGTCTTCTACCCGGATTTCTGTGATCATCGCGTCCGCGTCCTGGACTACCAGCTCAAGATCACGAAAGTAGTCGTCGGGATCGCGCGGTGATAACGCGATTCGCCATGAATTACCCACCTTTGTGGTCCCCGAAACGTCGAAGCGTTCATCAAAACTGTAGAGGAACTGGTGCACCGAGAAGCTCATCTCGTCTTCGACCTGGTAGTCGATCAGAACCTGGTTCTCTAGGGCATCGTGTATCCAAGATGTCTCGCCATCGGTAACAATGGTGCGGGTTCCGGTCAGAATCCGGTAGGCCGGTCCTCGCATATAGAGCGAACCGGAAACACGCTCAACGTCGTCGAAGAGATCCGACGTCATGGTCTGTTCGAAACGGGCTTGCAGGGTCTCCAGTCCAGCGTACCGCTCGAGCACCCGCGCAACTATGTCCGTTTGTGCTTGTGACTGGGCCTGGGCCTGGGCTTGGGGCACCGAGTGTAGCAAGAGTAGGACGATTCCGGCGAGAAGGAGTCTGAAATCGGGTTTGGTCACGCGAATTCTCTGGATGTGAAGGGTGACTACAATTCTTGCAATCGCCGTGCCCTGATCAGGCGAACGTACTGGAATGTGCGCGCAACCCTTCGACGAGCGCTTGGGCATCCTCGTGGGAGTTATACACGTTAGGCGCTACCCGAATCGCGTCGCCGCGGATGGAGACTGACACATTCCGCTGCGAGAGCGTCTCCTTCAGGGGACCGGGTTCCATCCCAGCCGGGAGGCGAAGCCCGAATAGGTGGGAGCCGCGGGCGGCTTCATCTTCAACGCCGAAGCCAAGCTCCCGTGCCGCCTCAACAATCGGAAGGGCCAGGTCGCGGCAGTAGGACTGTATCGCAGCCGTTCCCCACTGATTGAGAAGACCAATAGCCTCAAGCAGCATGGGGGTGAGAATGAAGTTGCTCCGCTCCCCGACGTCATACCGGGATGCACCCGGCCCGTATTCCTCCTGATAGCGTACCAGACCCGCGAAGTCATCGCTGTCTTTCCGCGAAATCCAGTTCTCTTCCAGCGGGGTGCCATTGTCGAAACGTGGGCCGTACCAAGCTAGTCCAATGCTATACGGGCCCAGAAGCCACTTGTACCCGGCGCAGACCAGGGCGTCCGGCTTGATCTCGGTGACATCAAGAGGAAGCGCCCCAACGGATTGGGTCCCGTCAATCACCAGTGCGGCGCCCACATCTCTGCAGCGCCGACCAATGGAGGCCAAGTCGAAGAGCGTACCGTCGGCCCAGTGCACGTGGGGCAGGGCGACCACAGCGGTCTTCGCGTCAATCGATTCCAGGACTCGCTGATTCCAGCGGGCACCTCGCGCTGGGCCTGCCTCGGGCTCGACGTGCAAGACTGAGGCACCGCTCTCGCGGGCCAGACGGGTCCAGGTGTAGACATTGCTCGGGAATTGCTCCCGAAGCGTGATAATGGTTTCGCCCCTCTGGATAGGGAGATTCTTCGCCGCTGTCGCCAGCCCGTAAGAGGCTGAGGGGATGATGGCAACCCGAGCGGCATTTTGGGCACCGATCAACTCGGCGAAAGCCAGTCGCAGCAACTCACCGTGGCGAAAAAAATCCGCCGGTGCAATCGCAGCCGGTGCCCGTTTGGCAGCGATTGCCTGATTGCCCACACGCTCCACGCGGCGTGGCATCGGCGCCATGTAGGCGCAATTCAGGTAGTGGTGATCCGGCGGCAGCGAAAACTCCGCCGATTGACATTCAAGCATGCGCTCAGCACTTGGTGAGCGCAGAAGATACCGACTAGCGCTCGGAATCTGGCTTGACTACGATCCGGTAGGTGTGGCGGCCTGCCTCATCCTGAGATTCGATCACGTTCACCCCGCTGCCCATCGATTCGATGTGGAGCCGTGGCATTTCCTTCAGACCCAAGTCCAATTCTAGGCTGCGCGCGGCGCGGCGAGCTTCCTCCAGAAGCATTTCAACTTCCGCGTCCTGACTGCCATCCACGTGGTCCCCATGGAGGCGCCATGCGAAGCGCGCACGCTTTTTGACGGCACGCCTGCGATCATTCCGGACACGGCGGTTGTCGCCTTGAATCGCCCAGACCTCGTTGCCATCGGTGCGAGTGACATGCCATTCGTGATTGGCACCCTCCGCTTCAACGAATACATTTCCTTCCGATCCCATTCCGGAGATAACGTACGCGTGGTGCGCCTCGTGCTGATCCTCAAAGAACTTCTGCTTGACGAAAGTGGCGATGTTGGCGACGAGCAGGATGAGCGCGCAGATGCTCAGTCCCATGACGAGTCGTTCGCGGCGTTCGGCAGGCATTTCCATGACGGCAGAGGTTGGGTTAGGGTTCGGCAGCAGCTTCCGATGTCACATAGACGAGTCGGAGGGGAGAACTATTGCGTGATGGAAGTCAAAAAAGATGCGGGGGCAGCGCGGCTAGTCAGAAAGGCTCGCCAATCGGCGAAGGGGCAGGGCGTCGAAAATCTCCTGGAACACGTCGTCATCGAAGTCACCGCGTGCCTCTATGACCACGACAAAGCGGTCTCCGACTACGAGGATGCCGTCGAATTCATCGACACGGCCTTCGCGGTCGCGGCTGATGCGGGCGGGGTAGCCGTTAATACGGGTCGTTCGGCTGTAGCCGTCATCCCCTCGTTTGGAGGTGGCGGCGTCCAGAAGGTCCTGACTGTTGCTCAGCAGCCCACGGAGGGTCCCCAGGTCGGCAATGACGACGGAGAGGTGATCTCCATCATCGTTCGCGTATTGGCCCTTCACGTGTGAGACGCGGACGCCCCAACGACCTGAGCGATCCGAATTGGTGTCGTAGCGGTCAAGGCCCTCAATTCGGCCGGGAAGCATGTCGCGTAGGCGACTCGGCTCCACGGCCTCAACGCCTTCCTCGTTCTGAAGCGCGCGGCCGACATCTTCCATGACCTGCCCGATGCTGCGGGCGATGCCTACCTCTTCGAGGGCATCCTCGGCCTCACGGCGTGCCTCGCGTGACCACTCATCCGTGTCTTCCCCCGCGTCGTCAGCTGCGTCGCGGACACGCTCCCGGGCATTCTGCAGCTTTTCGCGTGCCTCGGCCAGTTTACTCTCAGCCTTTTCGGCCACCTTGGAGAGCTCGCGAGACGCATCGCGGCGGGCTTCCTGGAGAAGCTCGGACGCTTCCTGCTGCGCTTCCTCAAGCCGTTCTTGGGCTCGTTCCAGTTGGCGGTCCTCACCGGTTGTTTCAATCCGGCATCCGGTCAGCAGAACCAGAAAAGCGGTGATCAGAACGAGTCTATTCATGGCGGGCGGGCGGATTGCGAAAAACGGGGCTACGATTCCCTGCTGCAAAAGTGACACCCGCTGCAGTCGAAAGTTTGCATCCAGATGCTGAATGGATGCGGAAATGCCCTTCGACTCTAGGAGAAAGCGGCCCAAACAAAGAAGGCGAGTGTAGCAGTTAGAGCCGCAACGGAAAGGCCTCTGTTGCGAAGACCTCCCACCAGGCTAGGTCGGCTGTTTAGAATCAGGAGAGCCAGCGCAAGAAGCGGCATGAAGGCCGCGCCGACCACGGCATACAGCAGCTGAGCTTGACGAAAACTTGCCAAGAGGCCCAGCGCAGGCACGGTGGCCAGGGCCCACTGGAATCGGCGATAGGCAAGGGTGCTCCCAAGTCCGAGCCCTGGTGACCCGCCACGGAGGCCGTACCACACATCGGCAAACAGGTAGGGGACGGCCTGCCAGACGCCTAGCAGGCTGGAGAAAACAGCGGCCAGTGCCCCGCCCAGAAAGAGCACCTTCCCGGCCGTCCCCACCCGGGTCTGAAGCACCTCGCCCACGCGGACCAGGAGGTCTGCCCCGCGGCCCTCCAGGGCCACGGAGCTGCCAATCACCACCATGCCAAGTCCGAAGAGGACCGTCACACCATACCCGGCTGCCAGATCCCATCGGCATAGACGCATGTGTTCAGCACCGGACCGCCCACGCTCCCGGATCCAGTATCCGTAGCAGAGGATGGTCACGGTGCCGCCGACCCCGCCCATCAAGGCCACGGTCCAGACCAGCCCGGATCCATCCGCGTCCGGGATGGAAGGAATCAACAGCCCGGAAAAGAACGGTCCGACTCCAGGCCAGAGGAAGAAGGCGGTAGTAAGCACAGTTACCACCATCAAGCCCACGAGGAAGCCCATTAATTGCTCGAACCGGCGGAAGTCGCCCAGCTTGATGAGACTGAGGCCAACGGCGCTGGCGACCACGCCAAAGACGGCTTTCCCGGTGCCAGCCTCCTCAAACACGGGAAGCACCGCATGCAAGGCCACCCCGCAGGCCGCCATCAAGGCGGAGCCCACGAAGAAGGACCACAGTACCAGATAGGGAAGAAACACCCAACCGACAGCCGGTCCCAGGTGTCGCACGGCACCCTCGATAAACGTCGTACCAGTGGCCAACTGCCAACGCGCCAGGCCTTCGTTCAGGGTGTATTTGAAAACGCCCCCGACAACGACGGCCCAGAGTACTGCTAGGCCGAGCTGGCTCCCGGAGAACGTGGCCGTAGCCAGGTCACCGGCGCCCACCCCGGTCGCGGCCACCAGCATGCCCGGCGCAATTATGGCGAGCACACCCCGGAATCTATTGGGCGTCTTTGCCACGGCCTCGGAGGCGGCAGGGGACTGATTCTTCTGAGAGGGCATGGGTGACGTGGTGCGGAGAGGCGCCGGAATGGTCCGTGTGCCTCCAAACTCGACTGACACGCGCGGGATCGCAAGGTGGCCGTTACGGGTGGCGCGGACTACATTTACTATACATGCATCTACGGGCCCCAAGTGACAGTTACCGGCATATCTATTTTTCGCGCTGAACTCCCCTTTCACGCACCGTTCCGGATCTCCCTTGCCGAGACCGATTCGACGACCAATCTGTTTGTGCGCCTCACGGCCTCGGGCGGTCAGGTGGGTTGGGGAGAGGCTAGCCCATCACCAGCTATCACCGGGGATACGGCGGCAACCATGGCCGCGGCCGGGCCGGCTCTGGCCAAGGTGATTCTCGGGAGATCGGTCAGCGACGTAGGCGGTGCAGTCCGGGCCATGCGCGGACGGGTGGCCGGTCAGCCGACTATGCGCAGTGCCTTCGACATGGCTCTGTTCGATCTGGCTGCCCAACAGGCCGGCCTCCCTCTCTATGCCTACTTGGGGGGAGCCAAGCGATCATTTGCCACCGATAACACCGTGGGGATGGATACGCCGGAGGTCATGGCCGAGACGGCGGGCCGATTTGTCGCGGAAGGCTTTACGGCCATCAAGGCCAAGGTGGGTGGCCCAGTATCGCTTGACGTTGCTCGAATCCGGGCGATTCGCCAAGTCATCGGACCCTCGGTTCCGCTGCGAATAGATGCCAACCAGGGTTGGGATGTGGCTGCGGCCGTAGCGGTTCTCACCCACACGAAGGACGCTGGAATAGAGTATTGCGAGCAGCCCGTGCGAAGGGGTGATATTCGAGGGCTGAAGCGGGTCCGCGACACGGTAGCGGTGCCCATCATGGCGGATGAATCGGTCTTTGACCACCACGACGCGCTGGCGTTGGCTACCGCGGAGGCCTGCGACTATCTCAATATAAAATTGTCGAAGTCCAGCGGAATGTGGGTGGGCCGTAAGATTGCGGCTGTGGCCGAAGCCGCCGGCATGGCCTGCATGGTCGGCTGCATGTCGGAGACCCGACTCGGTTTGACGGCGGCAGCTCACTTTATCAGCGCTCATTCCATTATTCGCTTCGCCGATCTCGATAGCCATGTCGACCACACGGTGGACCCCGTGGAAGGGGGGATATGGATCGAGGGAGGGCGCGTCTTGATTCCGGACGGACCAGGGATTGGTGCGACGTTCTCCGAGGAATTTCTGGCCGAGTGTGACGAGGAGGAGTTCCTGGCATGAGTGTCTCGGCTATTCAAACGGCCAAGGTCATCCGCTCGGCCGCGGGCATGTCCGTTCCGCCCATCCCAGCCCCGGCGGTGGTATTCACCAACGGTCTGCTGGATCAGGACTTTGCCAAGACCTGTCATGGTTTGCTGCGCGGCAGCGCACGCTTTTCCCCCGTCGCCGTGCTCGACAGTCGGTTCGCGGGCCGGGATGCCGGAGAAGTCATGGACGGCCAGAAGCGGGACGTCCCTGTCGTGGCAAGTCTCGATGATTACCTCTGCGGCGGCAGCGAGCGCCCGCGTTTTTTTGTTGTCGGCGTAGCCTTTTCCGGAGGGCGCCTTCCGGACCCATGCCGGTCCGAGATCATCGGGGCACTGGATCTCGGAATGACCGTGGTCTGCGGACTGCACCAACTCCTAGGTGATGACGCCGAATTCCTAGAGGCGGCAACGCGGGGTGGGGGCGAGATCGTGGATATCCGTCGGCCCAGGGATACCTCGGAACTGCGGTTCTGGACCGGCGAGGCCCGCGAGATTGGTGCTTCCGTACTTGGTGTGCTGGGGACGGATTGCGCGGTTGGCAAGCGAACCACCGCGCGCTTCCTTTGGGAGGCTGCGGTCCGGTCGGGCATCAAGGCTGAAATGATCTATACCGGCCAGACGGGCTGGATGCAGGGTTATCCGCATGGCTTTCTGTTCGATGCCACGCTGAATGATTTCGTGAGCGGTGAACTCGAACGGGTCATCCTCGAGTGCGTGAGCGACAGGGATCCGGACCTCATCATCATCGAGGGTCAAGGCGCGCTGAGAAATCCCTCGGGTCCCTGCGGCAGCGAAATCATGCTCTCCGGAAACGCGCGCAAGATTGTGCTGCAGCACGCGCCCGGCCGCACCCACTTTGTGGACCACGAAGAAATCGACTTGGGCCTGCCTACTCCCCAGGATGAGATGGCACTGATCCGCGCCTACGGCTCAGATGTCATCGCGGTCACGTTGAATGGTGAGGGCCTCTCCGGGGAAGAGTTGCGCGAGTACCAACTCAAGTTGGCCGCGCAGGTAACGGTACCCGTCGTCCGGCCGCTGGAGGAGGGCGTCGATGCGGTCGTCCCCGCGATGCTTGAGTACGCCCGATGAGTGTCTACCGGAAATATCTCCTGCCGGGACTGGTTTTTCAGTCCATGGTGATCGGTGGCGGATATGGGACCGGCCGCGAGCTCGTCGAGTTCTTTATGAACGATGGGCCCGCTGCGGGACTCAAGGGCATGGCCGTGGCCACCCTGATCTGGAGTGTTGTGTTGGCGCTCTGTTTTGAGTTGGCGCGGGCGGGCCGGCTGTACGATTACCGGGCCTTCCTCTCCAGCCTCCTTGGCCGGGGGTGGATTGCCTTCGAGGTGGTCTACCTGGCGGGCCTGGTGCTTGTGGTCTCTGTATTGGGCTCTGCCGCAGGGACCATCCTCGCCCAGGTTACAGGGTGGCCCGAGTTCGTCGGAAATGTAGCCGTGATTGGCGTGGTGGGAGTTCTGGCCTTCTATGGCTCGGGCCTGATCGAGCGGGTGATGTCCGTCTGGTCGTTCGCCCTCTACGCAGTTTTTGCCGTGGTCATAGTCGTTGCCCTGAGGACCCTCGGCCCCGAAATCGGTGAGGCCCTATCTACTCCGTCCACCGGTAACTGGATGCTCGGCGGCGCCGAATACGCGGCCTACAATGTCGGGCTGCTTCCTGCCATTCTGTTTGTAACCCGGCACCTGGAGACCCGGCGCGAGGCCTTCGTATCGGGAGCCATGGCGGCCGTGCTGACTATGGCCCCCGGCGTGCTCATCTATGTGGCCATGCTGGGTCAGTACCCAGAAGTACTCGATCAGGCCGTGCCATCGGACTTCCTGCTCGCGGCGCTCGATATGCCCTGGCTGCGAGCCGTCTTCCAGATCATTCTGTTTGGAACGTTCGTCGAGACCGGGATCGCGCTGGTCCACGGATTCAACGAGCGGGTCGCGGGCGTCCTTGGGGAGCGAGATAGGGTGTTCACCCGAACCGCCCGAGCCCTCGTTGCCGCATTGATGCTGACCATTGCCCTGTTCGTAGCCGAGGCGGCTGGCCTGGTCGCGATTATTGCTGACGGGTACGGGACCCTGACCTGGGGCTACTGGCTGGTATTCGTCATTCCTGTGCTGACCATCGGCGCGCGCCGTGTCTGGCTGACTAGGGCGTGATGGACGCCCCGTAGTTCAGGACAAACTGCATGAACCGGGCTGCGTCGGTCATGTCCTCGGCCATATAGCGAATGGAGTGGGAGTCGATCCGCTCCACAAACCTGAGGTAGCCGAGCAGTTCAATGGGACGGTAGTTCTTGAGGCTCAGCACTACCTCCACCGGTCCGGCTTCCACGGACATGGGCGAAAAATCCGCCACACGGGACACGGCTCGCCTCGCTGTCTCCCTAATCAGCGCAGCGGCGGCTCCTGGGGTCATGGTCTTCGCCGAATGGAAGCCGCGCGCCGTCTTGACCACCGCGCCTTCAATCGGCCCGAGTGCCTCGCGCGCCTCAGCTATGATGGCATCGTCACCGGAGATCATGATGACGGGCACGTCGAAGTGAGCGGCAATCGCCGCGTTCCAAACCGCCTCGGATACCGGCATCCCGTTCAACGATACGGCGGTGAGATTGGTGCTCGACATGGTGTGCGCCCGGACGCCCTCCATGTTGTGGGTGCTGGTGTGGTAACCCAGAAAAATCACACCATCGAAAGAAGCATCGATGCCATCCATCATGGCTAGCGGTCGAGGCCAGGATCGGACCACCATGACGTCATCGGGTAACTGCTCGATCAGCAGGTTCTGTCCGTTTCCGTGCGAATCGGAGACCAGTATTTCCGTGGCACCCGCCGCACGCGCGCCCTCAATGGCAGCATTCACCTCGTCTGTCATGAACTGACGAAACCGAGCGTACTCGAACCCGGTCGGCCCGAGTTGGGCGTCTGAAACCACCCCGGCCAATCCCTCCATGTCTGCAGAGATGTAGATTTTCAAGCCGTCCTGAGCCCGGGAGGCGGGGACGAAGAGAGCCGTAATAAGGAGAGTGAGGAGGAGACGTTTCATGGATCCTGCCGGGATGGAGGGGTCATCGGTTTACCAGGCCCGGTGAGCCGTCTGCCGGGCGCTGACCGAAACCGTAGAGTGGAGACTCAACATAGGGATTTCGACATGTCCGGAGCTCGCCTGAGCGTCTACCTCATCGCTCTCTTGCTGGCCGCCGCGCCGGCGGACGCTCAGGTGGCGCGGGTCTTGACCCTGGCTGATTCCTTGGTAGGTGCCGTAGGGGGAATCGCCGTTGACCGCGCCGGTAGCGTCTATTCTGCCGATTTCCGTGAGTAGCTCCGAGTCAGGATCGGTGCCGAGCGGCTTCCTGTCCAGCGGTGCTGGGGCGCAGGTCACGCCATTTGAAACGCGCAAGCCAGGGGTTGGTGATGCCTTCCACCGCGTCGGCAATTAGGGATCCGAGCACGGGGGCGAACTTCATTCCGTGTCCGCTCCCCCCGGTGGCTACCAGAATACCGGGTCTGCTTGGATCGCGGTCGATCCAGAAGTGCTCGTCCAACGTGTCGCAATAGAGACACCGCCGGGTGTAGACTACCCGGGCATCTGCTAGCGCCGGGAAGGCCATCGCCAAGAAGTCCCTGAGCCGGGCATGATCATCCTCATAGACTTCGCGAGCATCTCGCTCCGGATGTAGGGTTAGCCCGATTCCGTGATTGGCCACTTTGATGACCTGCTCCCTAGGATTGTAGGGGAAACCATACCAGCCCGTTCCGGCCACGTCGGCCATGAAGGTGCAGAATCGGGGTACGGAGAAAAGGTCGGGATCGGGGGCCTCCAGGTGAAACACAGGATGGCCCGTCGAGCGCATCATGGGGCGCAGCTCGGGGACCAGCAGGGAGGTCCAGGTGCCTGCCGCGACCACCACGAGATCTCCCGTCAGTACGCGGCTGTCCGTCAGCGTGACGCGACCCTCATCGACGCTTGCCGCCTTGCCTTCGACAAACTGCACGCCTTCGGCACCCGCTTTTTGCGCCAAGGCGGCCATGAGTCGGCTGCTCTCGACATAGCCTCCCTTGGCGTGGTAAAATCCGTCGACATACGCTTCCGACCACGCCGGAAATTGCCGCTGGATCTCGGACCCTTGCACCCGGGTCGGCTCGTGGCCGCGGGCGAGGAGCAGCTGAAAGCTCTCGTACTCATAATTTCCCGGCGCCATGGGCTGTCGGGTAAACATGGTGACGCCCCCCTCATGGTAAAGAGGGCTGCCAAGCTCACGATTCCAGGCATGAAACCCGGGGATGGCTTGTTCCACCATTTCCATGTACTGCTCATCGCGGCCGTACTCCATCCGGACCACCTTGCTGATGTCCGTGGACGCCGCCAGCGGGTGGGGGACCGGTCCGGGGTCCAGGACGGATACTGAGTGGCCGCGGGCACGCAACTCTAGCGCGCTTGTGATTCCGAAGACTCCCGCTCCGACGACGATGATATTCATTGACCAAGGTATGTCTACGCCGGTAGAAACCCCTGAATCACGACCCTCGCTTGCCTGGTTCGGTTTGCGTTCAGTAACGTGTGGGCAAACAGTTTTCCTCCCAAACCCCCCTAAAACAATGCAGGAACCCAACCTCTTGGCCGTATTGGCCGCAGGTCTTGTACCGATGATCGTCGGCTTTCTTTGGTACGGCCCCCTATTCGGCCAGAAATGGATGGCCTATGTCGGTAAGACCGAGGAAGAGATGACCGCCGAGATGAACCCGATGAAGACCTACGGTGTGACCGTGGTCATGTCCATTTTGACGGCCTACGTCTTTGCCCACGTGCTTATTGCCTTTTCTTCGGCTACTGGCGAGACCGGTCTGCTGGCCGGGCTGCAGGGTGGCTTCTGGATGTGGCTCGGATTCGTCTTCACCACACAGTGGAATAACGTCGGATTCGAAGGAAAGGAAGTCGGCCATTGGCTGCTGGACACGGGCGCGAGCCTGATGAACCTGCTAGTCATGGGCGTCATTCTTTCGCTCTGGGTCTAGAGCTTTCCCGTCGCGATCGGGTTCCGGTCGATCGCCTCTTCGGACAGTTCAGCGGCCTCGGTCCCTTTGGGCCGGGGCCGTTTCTCGTGTGAGGCGCGGGCAACGCTAGAATCGCAGCCGGAACACCGTTCGCTCGCCGGGCCGCGAAGTCGCGCTGATGGACCCGCCGTGGACCCGCATGATCTCTCGTGAGAGACTAAGTCCAATCCCGGAGCCGTCCTTCTTGGTGGTAAAGAAGGGCACAAAGATCTTGTCGATGGCCTCTTCGACGATTCCGTGGCCGTTGTCCACGACCCTAATCACGGCATGCGACCGGGGGTCGATGAAGGCCTCGAGGCGAATTTCCGGGTCTTCAATTCCCTTGGCCGCCTGCGCCGCATTCCTCAGCAGGTTGATCAATACCTGCTCAACCAACTGCCGGTCGGCGGTTAGTTGGAGGTTGTCGGGCTTGATGGACTGAACCAAATGGATTCCGCCTGCGGTGAGATCCGGCTCGACCAACCTTGCTATGTCCGCGAACAGCGCCTCGACGGGAAATATCTCGAAGTCAGGCGGCGGGACTCGGGCGAGTCGCCGATAGTTGTCGACGAACGTCACAAGAGACTTGCTCCGCCGTGCGATGGTCTGGACGGCACCATGGACATCCTCCCGGTTTTCTTCCGAACCACCCGGCTCATCCAGCAGGGAGGACACCGTGGAGGCCAATGACGAAATCGGTGCCACCGAGTTCATGATCTCGTGGGTCAGGACACGGGTCAACTTCCGCCAGGCCTCGACCTCCATTTCATCCAGTTCACCCTGGATGTCCTGGAGCGACACCAATTTGAAGAGCACGTTGCGAACCTTAAAACCGGTGGCATGGACGGAGAGCTGCAGGACGTCGTCCCCGTCAATCACCTTGACCAGCGCCTTCTCCCCGTACTTCAGGTCAACCAGGGCTTTCACTAGGTTCGGACTCAGGTCGGCCAGGTCGTTGACGTTCTTGAGCAGCGGCCTCCGGAGCAGCCGCTTGGCCGAGGTGTTGATGAGATCCACCGATCCATTCTCGCGAAATGAGAGGAGACCGATGCCCACGTGCTGCATCACCGTTTCCAGGTACCGGTAACCCTCTTCCTTTTCCGCTCGCGCTGTTCGGAAGTCCTCCATGACGGACTGGAAGGCGCCGCCGAGGTCCCGAAATGCGCCGCCGCGGCTTAAGGCGCCGAAGCTCTGGGTGAAGTCAGAGTAGCGAATGGACATCAGTAGGCGCGCCAGGTCCCGGGCCGTTGCCTCCATGTAGCGCACAAGGGCGATTCCCTGGTACAGCGCCAATAGACCCACCAAAAACGCCCCGGCCCAGGAGCCCGGGCTGAGCAGCAGGGATACGAGACCCGCTAGCGTGAGTCCAAGGGCACTCACGCGAAGGACAACCTGGAACCTGAATCCGCGAAACATCACAGGCCGTACTTCTCCAGGCGCCGGTAGAGCGAGGCGCGCGTAAGTCCGAGTTCCTCGGCGGCTTGGCTGATATTGCCTCCCTGCTTCTCCAGAGCGCGGCGGATCACCGTCTTCTCGACCTCGGCCAAATCGTAGGTGTCGAAGACGAAGCCGTCATAGGACTCATCTATCTCGTGCTCGCCGGTAAAGAAGAAATCCTCCGGCTGAAGGACGGCAGACTCCGTCATGATCATGGCGCGCTCAATCATATGCTGGAGCTCGCGCACATTACCCGGCCACCGGTACTTCTCCAGCTTTGCTAGCGCGCCCGAACTGCAACCGCGGATGCTCTTCTGGTATTTCTTGCGGTACTGGTCCAAGAAGAAGTCCACCAGCAACGGGATGTCCGCGACGCGCTCGCGCAGCGGCGGCAGACGAATTTCGATGGTGTTGATTCGGTAGAGGAGATCCTGCCGAAAGGTCTGGCCACGCACCATCTCGTAGATGGGTGTGTTGGTGGCGCAGATCAGCCGAACGTCGAACGGTATAGCCTTGTTTGAGCCAACGCGGATGACCTCGCGTCGCTGTAGCGCGGTCAGCAGCTTGGCCTGAAGAGGCGGGGAGAGGTTGCCGATTTCGTCCAGAAACAGCGATCCCCCCGAGGCCACTTCGAACCGCCCCGCCCGGTGCTCCCGAGCATCGGTGAAGGCGCCCTTGGTGTGGCCAAACAGTTCACTTTCGAAAAGAGACTCTGAAATGGCTGCCATGTCGACGGTGACAAAGACCTCATCTCTTCGCAGGGATGCTCTATGCA